>NZ_JACVZJ010000003.1:0-218943 GCF_017151945.1 Staphylococcus sp. EG-SA-10 | reverse complement strand
AGGCTATATCGTCTGTTTTTTGATAGTAATAATAAATTAATAAAAGTATTTAAAAAAGATTAATGAAAAGTTTTTGCAATTTTTAAAAATATTAGAGATAAGTATATTTAACGATATGGACTACAACATTATTAATTCTTTAAAGCTAGTGTAAAAGCTAGCTTTTATTTAGGAAGAAGTGAACATCAAATGATCATTAAGAATTTTAATGAAGCAACAATAACGGCAGATGCTGTTGATAAATTAAAAGAATTTCATAAAGAAATAGATAATAAATTAACAGTTCATGAATTTAATGAGCTATTAAAATTTTACCAAAATGTTTTATTACGAATTGAGAATGAAACAATTACAGAAGTAGATCATAGAATGAGTGAATAAGAAGTTAATAAGTAATGAAAGGAGGGAACACATGTATAAAGGTTATTTAAAATCAAAAGGAAAACGTACGATTACTAAATTTAAAAAGAATACAGATGTATTACTAAATTATAAGCAAGCACGATCATTAAAAAGTTTCGTTGGTGTATTAGATGATGACTATATCATGATTGATGTCGATGATAAAAATGAAGCAGAAATTTTATTAAATATTATTGAAGATGAACAAATTCATTGTAATATTTTAGACACTGATAACGGTATGCATTTTTATTTTAAAGGTTATAACATGACTACCAATAAAACTAAAAATTATACTGCCATTGGAATCCTGTGTGATTTTAAATTAGGTTGTAGAAATAGTTGCGACCCTTTAAAAATAGATGGCCAATTTAGAAAATGGATAAAAAGAGTTGAAGATGACCAATTAGATGAATTGCCAAAATGGTTAGAGGCTTCGTTTAAAACAGATCCAGGATTTTCAGAACTTGGAGAAGGTGATGGACGTAATCAAACACTGTTCAACTATATTCTGAAACTCCAACAAATCGCTTTTAGTAAAGAAGAAATTAGAAATACAATTCGCATTATTAATAAACATGTTTTATACGAACCGATTTCAGATAAAGAATTAGATATTGTGTTAAGAGATGATGCATTCTTAAAAGAATCATTCTTCATAAAAGGTAAATTTCAACATGACTTATTCGCTAAATATTTAATATCGGAGTATCACATTATTAGAATATCTGATATTTTACATATTTATTTAGATGGCGTTTATTCTGATAAACAAGCTGATTTAGAAAGAGTGATGATTAAACATATTCCAGGACTTAAAAAGATGCAACGTCAAGAAACGTTAGCCTATTTACAATTGCAAGCTGAAACAAAAGAGTTATCATCAGTAAACTATATCACTGTCGCAAATGGCATTTATGATTTATACACAGACACAGTACAACCTTTCACACCTGAAATTATTGTTAAAAATAAAATACCTGTGCCATTTATACCAAATAGTTATTCTCAAGTAACTGATAAAACATTTAATAAGTTGGCAGTGAATGATACTGAACTAAGAGATTTGTTTGAAGAAATATTAGGATATGCTTTATTTAGAAGGAATGAATACGGTAAATTTTTTATTCTTACAGGTGGGGGGAGTAATGGTAAATCCTCATTTTTGAAAATTTTACGTGCGTTAGTTGGAGAAAATAACACATCAAGTGTAGCACTTAAAGATTTAAATGGTCGTTTTAAGACTGCAGAATTATTTGGTAAGTTGGTTAACTTAGGTGATGACATTGGTAAAGGTTTCATCAAAGATAGTGCAGAACTCAAAAATTTAGCGACTGGTGAAACGTTAGTAGTTGAACGTAAAGGTAAAGATCCATTTGATTTACGTAATTATGCAAAGCTAATATTTAGTGCGAATGAAGTACCTAGAATTGATGATAAAACTGATGGATTGAACAGACGACTAATGATTGTACCTTTCAAAGCAAGATTTACGAATACAGATATTGATTATGATCCATTCATCATAGATAAGCTATTGTCTCAAGAATCATTACAATATTGTTTGGTTATGGCTATTAATGGACTAAAAAGATTAATTAAAAATAACCGCTTCACCAAGCCTAAATCAGTAACAGCAGAAATAGAAGCATATAAAGAGAGAAATAATCCTGTTTTAGCATTTTTAAATAATGAAGAACCTAAGTTAGAAAATGAATCAACTAGAGATATATTTGCACAATATAGTGAGTATTGTGTCGAATATGGCTATAAACCTGTAAGTAGAATAGTTTTTGCAAGAGAAGTTTGTAGTTTAAAAAAGATGACTACTAAGAGAATAAGGGTAGATGGTGAACGTAATTATATATTTGTCCCATTTATCTAGGACAAATATTAAGTATCTAGGACACTATCTGGGACGCCTGAAAACCTATTTATATCAAGGGTTTGAACGATTTAATTTAATAGTTGTCCTAGATGTCCTAGATGTTTTTAATTTCTTTTATAGGAAAGAGTTATATAAATAATATATAAATAAAAAGAAATACTATATATATCTGGGACACCTGAATTAGCTTAAAAGCTTGATATAATAACATTTTACCTGTCCTAGATGTTATTTTTATCTAGGACAAAACTAATAATCTTAGTATATAATTACACTATAAGTATAAAATGAGGTGCGTTTAATGTTAAATTTGTTGATGTCGTATCTTTTAAGTAAGAATAACGTGTTAAAACGAATACGAAATTTAATGCAGCACAATGTTATAGACATTAATGAACTTGCATTAAATAGACAAATGTTAAGTGATATAAATTATGTGATCGAATGGATAAGAGAAGGTCATGAACCAAATAAATATAGTGCTATAGACAAACGACAATGCTATTTAGTTAATCATGAAACTATAGAAAAAATGATAGATGTATCAATGTATCAGAAAAATGGAACAGAAGAATATCATGACTACATTCAAGATGTAAATCATAAAGCATATTATGCATTGATGAAACTGACTAAACAAGAATTAGAAATATTTTTAATGCACAAATGTGAGAATTTAAGTTTAAGTGAAATAGCGGATCTATTAAATATTAGTAAAAGTTCTACTCAAAGTTATTTAAAGAGAGCTTTAAATAAAATTGAAGGTGAAAAAGGACAAAATTTATTTTTATAAATTGTGCCATACGTTTGATACATTAGTGAGGTAGTTATTTTTAAACTATCTCACTAATGTGATTCTCATGTTTGATGTCCTCCTTTTTAAAAGGTGTTTTCTCCCTTGAACGTCCGATAGAAAAATCGGGCGTTCTAATTTTTTTAACTATGAGAATTATGGATGCTCGTAAAATTATACCTATTCAAAATTACCCATCAGATTTTTTATACGTCGTATAAAATATACTGGTGGTTTTTTATATACCTCAAAATTTAATAATGATAATTAAGAAAGATAATTTACATTGTTGAAAGATGTAATTAAATAATCTAAGTATATAGTTGATTAAGAATTAGATTAAATACATTTTAAGTCATGAGTACTTTAATCGTTTGTTTAATTACAAGTTTTAATATTTAAATTACTTATGTTGTGTGAGGTGATATGTGAATGAAGGTCTATGATACTAAAGATAAACGAAATAAGTTCTATCATAGTACAAGTTGGAATCAATTAAGAATGAAAGCTTACTTACGAGATAATCGTGAATGTCAACATTGTAAACGTGAGGGCAAGGTAGTGAAGGGACAGAACGTTCATCATATCAAGCCTATAGACCAAAGACCTGATTTAGCATTGGATATTAATAACTTAATAACTTTATGTATTGATTGTCATAATAAGGTTCATGGTCGTGTATATGGTGGAACACGTAAGCAATGGAATGATGAACAATGGTAATTAAGTAATTATCTCGTAAGTAACATCCAATGTATAGATAGCATTGAATATAGATCATCTAACAAATTGATTTTCTAAATTAATAATTGAAATTTAGATTTTGTTTTCTTTTGGAAACATTATTGTATTAACTTACTTGATTAATGATTAGATTTAATTATTTTTATTTTTTTAAAAAATATTTTTAGATAAAATATTCTAAATTTTAAGTAAGACCCCCCGGTCAAATTGATTTACGTTTTTGAATTTTTTCTTGAGCGGGCGTGGGGTCGTTTTTAGCACACGAAGACAATTTTTGAATTTTAAGGGGGGGTCACATTGAAGGTAAGTCTAAAAACTTTAAAAGAAAGTATGCTGAAAGACGTTGATGAAACTGACTTGTTTACAATTGAAAAGATTGACCGATATATAACCTTAATTCAAAAATATCGCCAATTAATAACTGCAATTAACAAGGAAGGCATAACAATTACTGTTAATAATGCTTCTCAAAAATTTACTAAAACACATCCTGGAATTTCTGACCTAATTAATTTAAATAAAAACTTGATTATGTTAGAGGAGTCAATAAGAACACGTTCCATTAATAAAGTTTCTAATGCTAAGCCACAAATTAAATCATTGAGGGATAGAATTGCTGGAAGTAAATAAATACGTAAAGCACTACATTGATTTATTCAAAGAGGGCAAAGTATTATTTAATAAAGAACGTATTCAACTTATAGATTATTTAGAGAAATATATTTTTCCTAGAGATGATATTTACTTTGACGATGAAGCAATTGAAAATTTGTGTAATTTCGCAAGAGAATTCTATTTTGAATTAGACGATTTTCAAAAATTTATTAGTGCTTTTTTATTTCTATACTACAAGGAAGATAATGAAAATTTTTACGACCAATTTTTTATAATGGGTGGTCGTGGTGTTGGTAAGAATGGCCTTGTATCTGTATGGGCACACTATTTTTTAAGTGACTATAATCCAATTAATGAGTATGATATTTCTATTGTAGCTAACACTGAAAAGCAAGCTAAAACCTCATTTATGGAGATATACAATTGTATAGAACGTAATAATCTAGATGAATATTTTAGAAAAAATTTAAAAGAAATAACAGGAAGAGCAACCAACAGTAAACTGCAATACCATACTTCTGCGCCAAAAAGTAAAGATGGATTAAAAGATGGTATGGTTGTTTATGATGAAATTCATAGAATGGAAGGCTATTACGTTATAAACGTTTTTGGTTCTGGATTAGGTAAAAAAGATAATGCTCGAGAAATCTTTATAGGTTCTAATGGACATGTTAGAGGTGGCGTCATTGATGATATGTTAGAAAGAGCTAGTAAAATTTTAAGTGGGGAAGTACTAGATGATAACATGTTTTGTTTCTTGTGTAAGATAGATGATGCTAAAGAAGCAGATGATCCAAATGCATGGGAAAAAGCTAACCCACAATTTTCTGAACCGATGACACCATATGCTAAAAGATTATTTAAACGAGTGAAGAAAGAACATCAAAAGCTTTCTAACAATTTAAAATATCGAGCTGAATTCATGGCGAAACGAATGAATTTTCCAGAAACAGACTTGACTGAATCTGTAGCAACTGCAGATGAAATATATCATGCAAATGAAGATATACCTGACCTCTTACATAAAACATGTGTAGGAGGTTTAGATTTTGGGTCTGTCCGTGACTTTACTGCTGTCGGTTTATTATTTAGAAAAGGTGATGATTATTTTTGGTTAACACATTCATTTGCTAGAAAAGAATACTTAGATAAAGCAAACTTGAAACCACCTATACAAGAATGGGCTGAAAAAGGATTATTAACAATTGTTGATGAACCTACTATAGATCCAAGGCATGTTGTTAACTGGTTTGTTAAGATGCGAGAATTATATAACATTGAAATAATTGTTGCTGATATGTATAAGTTGGATATTCTTCGTCCGTTATTAGAAGCGGAAGGATTTGAAGTGTATGGAATAAGAAGACCATCGTCTATTCATGGTTTGCTTGCGCCACGTGTTGAATCACTATTTGCTAATAATAATCTTTATTGGGGAATCAATCCATTAATGAATTGGTATACGTTTAATGTATTTAAGAAAGTTACTAAAGATGGCTCGATTCAATATTTGAAAAAAGATGAGCATCGTAGAAAAACTGATGGTTTTCAAGCATTAATTCATGCCTTATATAAAGCGTCAGAAATACTCACGGATGACATTGATTTCTTTTTAGATGAAATTGAATTTACAAATTATTAGAAAGAAGCGGGAGTAATGGGATTGTTAAGTGATTTATTTAAATCCAATCGTAAAACTGCAGAGCAATTAGGTTTATCGATAGTTTCAGCAAGTAAAAAAACGCATATTAAACGTTTAGCAATAAATAGTTGTATTGAATTAATTGCTAAAACTGTTAGTCAAGTAGAATTTAAAATTAAAGATAATAATAAATACACTAAAGATTCGATGTACTATAAGTTAAACGTAAAGCCGAATATTAATGAATCTGCTACTCAATTTTGGCAAAAAGCAATATATAAATTACTTTATGATAATGAATTATTAATTATTCAAAATGATTCAGAAGACTTATTAGTTGCAGATTCTTATCAAGTTACTGAGTATGCGCATGTCCCAAACATTTATAGTCAAGTACGAATTGGTGACTTTGAATATACTAGAACATTTAATTCTAATGATGTAATTCATATTAAATATAATAATGAAAATTCAGAGTCGATTTTGAATGAACTATATGGTGATTATGGTGATTTATTTGCTAGATTTATAGAGTTCCAAATGAGGAAATCTCAAGTACGTTCAATTGTTAAGATTGATAGTAAATGGGGGAACGATAAAGAACGAAGAGCGAAAGTAAATAAATTCATTCAAGATATCTATCAGAATTTTAAAGATAAATCATTTGCAATTGTTCCTGAGCAAGAAGGTATTCAATATAAAGAACAAACTTTGTCACAGGCAGCTAATAGTGTTGATGATGTTGATAAAGTTGGTAAACAGTTTTTAAATAACTGTGCTATTAAATTTGGTATACCAGTCCAATTATTAACAGGAGATATTGCAGAAGTAGATCAGAACATGAAGCGATTTATTAAAATGACTATAAAGCCACTACTGCAACTAATAGTTACAGAATTAAATGCTAAATTATTTGATGAAAAACAATACTTAAATGATTCGAAAATTATAGCAAATACGTTACCAATAACGTTTGACAGTATTTTTGATATGGCTAATCAAATTGATAAATTAGTCGCTAGTAGTGTATTTGTTGGTAATGAAATAAGACGTGAATTAGGATATGAAGAAAGTAAAGATGAATTAATGAATGAACATCTAGTAACTAAAAACTATCAAACTTTAAAACAATTGAGAGAAGGTGTGAGTTAATGGAATTTGGTAAATTTGAGCATGCTTTTTTTAATCAAACTAATGAAAGCAAGGATGAACATATATTAGTCATTTCTGGTGCCATTGGAGAAAGTAATTATTTCTATGATGCGACAAGTGCAAAAGATGTAAGAAATGCGCTTAAGAATGTAGAAGCTAAGACAATTCGAATTAAATTGAATTCACCAGGTGGTGATGCATTCCAAGGTTTAGAAATTTACAACTACATTAAGGATTTAGATGCACATGTTATCGTAGAGGTTACTGCATTAGCAGCAAGTGCAGGATCTATCATTGCAATGGGGGCTGATGAAATTATCATGAGGACTGGTTCAACAATGATGATTCACAATGCTTCAACGTTTTGCTATGGAGATAAAGAAGAAATGCAAACTACTTATGATAGGTTAGAGAAAATAGATTCATCAATTGTTGATGTCTATGTTTCTAGAACAGGATTAAGTAAAGAAGAAGTTAAGGAGTTGTTAGATAATGAAACATGGTTTACAGCATCTGAAGCAGTTGAAAAAGGCTTTGCAAACTCTTATGAGACTAAAGAGAAAGATAATGGCATGAAGGTAAAACAAGATTTAAACACAAATATTAATAATGAATTAGTAAATCAAGAAGTGAAAGATGAGTCTAATGTGAATACAAAAGACTATCTTAAAACACTTCTTTTTTAATATAAATTTTTAGGAGGTTATGTATTATGACTATTAAATTTAATAAGTCTGAAAAATTTATTAATGCTAAAAAAGCATTTGTTGCGTCATTAACGAATAGCGAGTTAAAAGAAGAAGAGAGAGAGGAAATTGTTTCTAATTACGTGCAAGCTTTGTCGGATGATGTAGCTAAAACGATTCAAAATGATGTTAATACACAAATAGCAGATAATGCAATTTTAGCAGCACGTGGACAATCAACTTTAACATCTGAAGAAGTAAGATACTTTAATCAAGTTGCTCAAGAAGGTTTATTTAAAGAAGAAAGAGCTTTACCGGTAACATTTATTGATAAAGTATTTGAAGGATTAATTAAAGAACATCCGTTTTTAAATGCATTAGGTATTACAAACATGGGCGCTGTTACTGAAATTATTACTGTAGATCCAAAAGGCGCGTCAGTATGGGGTGATTTATTTGGTGACATTAAAGGTCAAGTAAATGCAGCATTCGGTAAAAAACGTTTTAATATTCTAAAGTTAACAGCGTTTGGTGCTATTCCAAAAGACATGTTAGTTTTAGGTCCTAATTACATTGCAAACTATATGGAAAAACTTTTGGCAGAGGTAATGGCTACAGGTTTAGAATGGGGCTACATTAATGGTAACGGTTCTGCACAACATCAGCCAGTTGGTTTACTTAAAGATGTTGCTGAAAATGGTGGCGTAACTGATAAGGTTTCTAAAGGGACGTTAACATTTGCACCTGGACAAACAGTTGTTAATGAAATTAAGGATGTAAAGAAAGTACTTTCTAAAAATGCTAATGATGTTAATCGAAAAATTGATGGTAAGGTAGTTCTAGTTTTAAATCCATCAGATAAAGCAGATGTTGATGCTACTTCAACAGTTTTAACAGCAAATGGTACATATGTAACAGTAATCCCAGGTGGATTAGATATTGTTGAGAGTGAAGTATTAGCTGAAAATAAAGCTTTATTCTTTGTTAAAGGACAATATATTGCTGGTGCAGGTGGAAAAGCAAGTTTACAAGCTTATGATGAGGTATTAGCAATGGAAGATGCACGACTTTATATCATTAAACAGTATGCGAACGGTTTACCTTTAGATAACAATGCAGCCGCTGTATATGATTTGAACATTAATACAACTGGCGCAAGCACAACAACTTCGAGAAGAAGTAATTCAGCATCATAATAACAAAGGTGGTTTCACGCGATGGAGATTTCAAATGACATATTAGAAAAGCTAAAAAATCGATTGCATATTTTGGATGAAGAATCAGATGAAAATTTAATTGAGATGATTGTTTCCTCAATAGTTAAATTAAAAAATACATGTGGTGAATTTGATATTAATTCAAATGAACAAGCGAGAGAGTTAGTGTTTGAGCGTGTGAGATACATTTATAATGACGTTCTTGAACATTTTGAAAGAAACTTTGCGCGTGAAATTACTGATTTACAAATGCGATTGTTTTTTGAAAGTAGTGAAGAGAATGAAGAAACAAAATCAGACGTATAATGATGGAATTTTAGAACTTTTAGTACAACAAACACTGTATGATCGTTATCATACAAAAATTGGAAGTGACTATTCAACATTTAAAAGATTTTGGTTCAGAAAACTAGGTATTACTTCTGAAGAGCAATATTTTGCTATGCAAGTAGATACAGTTGTGATAATGCGTGTAGCGATTTCTAAAACTACAGATATTAATAGTCATATGAAAGTGAAAATTAATGGGAAAGTTTATGGCATCTCTCGTGTTTATCATAATTATAATAAAAATGAAACTGAATTAAGTTTGTTTGAGGTGGTTAAAGATGAGCGTAAAAAGTAGAATTTTTGAAGCATTAGAACCACTAAATATTAATATTGCTCATGGCTATTCGGATGACATGACATTACCCAAAATCATTACAAATGTCATCAGTCATAGAGCAATTCGTTTATCAGATAGAAAACATTATAGACATGTTAAATATCAGATTAGTTATTTTGACAAGGTACCTAGAGATGTTGAAGATGATGAAATATTAATTTCTATAATGAATGCACTTGAGAATGCTAATCTTGTTACGAATGAATGGACTGAAATTGTTGAACCAGATGAAGATACAGAAGAAACTATTTTCCATTACATTTTAGAGGTATGTATTTAATGAGTAATACATTTGGTTTTGAAGATGCAATTATAGATTTAGAACGTTTGTCTACTAGAGTAGATTCAATTCAAAAGAAAATATATGAAGAAGCTATAGAAATTCGAGATGACGCACGGAATATTGCTACTGGATTAGGATTGCATAAAAGTGGTAAAGGTGTGTCAGGTATTGAAATAGAAAAAGTAAGTAACGGTGTTGAAATTGGATGGATGAATCGTCCAAATTTCCATCTTTATTTTCATGAATTTGGATTTCATGCAACAGGAAGAAAGAGTGGCAAACGATATTCTTCACGTAGCAGTAAAGGTAAGCGTAAAAGAAATTATAAAAAAGGTACAACATATATTCCACCTAAACCGCATTTAAGGCCGGCATTTGATAGAGGCAAAGAAAAATTTGAAAATAACATTAAAAAATTTGTAGAAGGAGAATGATAATTATGACTACAACTTTTGAAAAGAAAGCATTATTAACTGGTATTGGAAATGGGTTTTTTCAAATTATGACAACTGAAGAAACACCAACTACTGCACCAGTGTATGATAGTAGAGTTTTTGAGGTTCCCTCATTAGATAAGTTGAAAACAAAACTTGAATATAAATCTAAAGACATTTATTTATCTAGTGCGTTACATAGTGTTTTAGGAAAAGCATCTAAAGCGACGATTACGTTGGACGCAGGATATTTACCTGATGGATTTGAAGAAGAAGTATCAGGAGCAACAAAGTTAGCTGATGGTGTATATGGTATGGGCGGTAAAGGCACTAAAAAATACTTTCGCTTCGCATTTCCAATGATTGATGAAAATGGCGAAAAAATTATTATTAACTTCCCTAAATGTCAAATTCAACCTACCGATTTAAACGTTGAATCTCAAGCTGAAGACAAAAAAGAACAAATGCAACAATTTGACATTATTGCTATGCCATTAGCAACAGGAAAAGAAGAAGAGTCTAACATCTATTACAAAGCTGATTTACGTAAAAACAAAACATTAGATGAACGTAAGTTGTTAGAAAAAGGATTCTATAACAAAGCAGGTTTAACAGAATTGAATAAAAATACTGATACCTCATCAACAACATCTGCATCAACGACAACATCAACAAATAGAGTTTCTTAATAACTTGGAAGGTAAGGAGTTAAATACATGAGTATCTTTAAAACAAAACTAAAAACTTTTGAATCTAGTATTACTGGAACAAAAACATCATACAACGTTAACACTGCATTTTGGTTATATCTTGAAGAAGATTTTGGAATTAAGCAAGGCGATCTATCGAATTTGTATGAAACTGAAAACAATCTTACTACTGCTAAAGTTGTTGTATGTATTCTTAAAGCAAACAAATTTGAAACAACATTAGAAGAAGTATTAGAGAATACAAATGAGATTGAACTAGCTCAATTTATTATTGATTTCCAAACAGCATTATATGATGTTGATGATAATCAAACAAAAGAAGCAAAAAACAAAAGTGAGGGAAAGTCAGACCAATAATTCATAATTGGGACTTTCTTTTTTATTGCGCGAAAACATACTTCCATATGACAAAAGAAGAGTTTTTATATGAGTATGATTTAGCGACTATTTATATGCTGATAAACCAGCATAATGAACAACAATATAAAAATAAATTGGTCGGAAGAGTCTTCTTATCAGATGAATCATTTGAAGAGTTTGAAAGAAATCTGAGGGAAGCAAAACAAGAAAATGACAATATAGAATCTAATTCAGAATACAAGGAAGTGAGGGCTGTAGAATTTTTATAGTAAGTGCTATAGATATTTTATAGCCCTTTTTATTTTCAAAGAAAGGAGGATGAAAAGATGCCAGAATTAAAAAGAGCAGGTGTTAAATTAACAGCTGATGGCACAGCGCAATATAAAGCTGATTTAAAAAGTGCTACTGCTGCATTGAGACAAATGGCTGAAGAATCAAAAAGGAATGTTGTGGCATTAGGTAACAATGCATCAGCATCTAAAAAATATGGTTTAGCTATTAAAGATTTAGGAAATACAGCAAAGCTAGCACAAGCTAAATTAAATGTATTGCAAGATAGGCAAAAACAATTATCAGAATCATCTCGTATTTTTGCTAGTGAAATTAATAAGTTAGAAAATAAAATGAAAACTGCTAAGGGAGATACTACAGAACTAAGTAATGCTTTAGCCGAATTACGTTCAAAAGAATCACTGAATAATGCAGAACTTCATAAATTAAATGCAACAATCGCTAGAACTGAAACACAAATGATTAAAGCTAAAAATGCAGCAAGTCAAATGATAGATGAATATCGTAATGCGGGTGGTCGTTTTGCAGATGTATCTGAAAAATTAAAAACTGTAGGTAATAAATTTGATGATGCTGGAAATAAAGCGACAAATTTAGGCAAGACTATGACGACAAGAGTAACGACGCCAATCGTTGCAGGTTTCGGTTATGCGACAAAGGCATATATTGATTTTGACAATCAAATGAACCAGATGAAAGTACAACTTGATGATGGTTCGCAATCTGCTAGTCAATTGAAATCTCAAGTTGAGGAATTAGGGAAATCATCTCAAAATATGGCTAAAGAATATGGTGTGGCTGGTGCGTCTATACGTAATGGTATGAATGAATTGATAAAGAAAGGTTTTACTTTTAATCAAGTTTCAGGAGCAATGCCTAGTATTTTAAAAGCTACAGTTGCATCTGGAGATGATTTTAATACTGTAATGAATGTATCTTCAAATGTGCTCGAGCAATTTGGTTTGAAAGTAGATGACACAAATCAAATGTTAACAAATACGGATAGAGTTACATCAGTATTAACATTTGCAGCAAATAAAACATCAGCCGGATTCAGTGATTTAGGTGAAGCAATGCAAAATGTAGGTCCTATGGCAGCAAATAATAATCAGTCACTAGAAGATATGGCATCAACATTAGGTATTTTGGCCAACCGCGGTATTGAGGGTGGCGAAGCGGGTACCTACTTGATGAATGCACTTCAAAATTTAGCTACACCAACTAAAGAACAATCTAAAGGATTAAAAGAATTAGGTGTTTCTGCTTTTGATGCTAACGGTAAAATGCGTGCATTCCCTGACATACTAAGTGACATTGAAAAAGCAACTGCGGGTATGAGTGATGAACAGAAAAATGCTGCGCTCAATACAATTTTTAATACACAAGCAATGAAAGGTATTAACCCCCTCATTCAAGCCGGTTCTAAATCTATTAAAGATTTATCTTCAAGTACAAAAGATGCATCTAAATATCAAGATGAATTAGCTAAAAAGATGGGTGAGTCTGCTTCGAAAAATGTCGATAAAATGAAAGAGTCATTTAAAGTATTGGCCGAAACAATTGGCGCTAAAGTTTTACCACATATCATACCTTTAATTAATAAAGCTACAGAATTAGCGAATAAATTTGGTGATTTAGATGGTAAAACAAAAGATACGATTGTTAAAATTGCAGCATTAGCGGCTGCAGTAGGACCTCTATCTTTAGGATTTGGGGGCATACTTAGAAGTATTGGTGGTGTGGTTCGAGGTGTTGGTAGTCTTGCACAAGGTTTTGGAAAGCTGACTTCTAGTACTGCTAAAATCACTAAAGGTGCAGGGAAAGCAACAACTGGTGTGAGTAAAATAGGTTCAATGGCTAAAAAAGTTGGCGCATTGGCACCATTATTAAGTAATCCATATGGATTAGCTTTTGGAGCAATTGTAGGTGCATCTGCAGGAGTAGGATATTTAATTTATAAAGAATTACATAAAGATGATGAAAATCATAAAACAGCTGTCAATCAAACTAAAGGTAAATATGAAGATTGGTATAAAACGATAACTAGTGGAGCAAAAGATGCGTCAGGTTCACAAAAACAAATACAAGATGCGACAAAGAAAACTGGAGAAACCTATAAAGAAGTAACTGAGCGTCTGAAAAAACAAAATACTGACGTGCAAGAAACAATGAAAAAAGGTTGGGATGGATACGAGAAAAAGATTGAAGGATCTAGCAAAATATTTATGGGCATTGCTAAAGATACTACTAAACATATCGAAGGTCTTAAAGAAAAATTAAAAGATTTAGGTTTAGATAAAAAAGATATTGACAATGCAAAACAAAATTATGAAAATTACGCCACAATGTTAGGCAATACATTTACAGAATTTGCTAAAACGGCTGAAAAAAGTAAAGTAGTTACTAGAGAAACAGCATCCGCAACTATTGAAGCTACAAAAAGAGTTACTGATGAAGTAGTCAATAGTTTGAATAAAGAGAAAGAAGAGAAATTAAACAAGCTTAAGCAGGACCAAGAATATGGAATTTTAACACAAGAACAGTATCAATCAGAAACACAAAAAATCAATGATGAGTATGGAAAACGTGTTAAAGCTTTACAAGATAATCAAGAGAAAATAAGAAATATTATGGCTAATGCTGCGCAAGAACATAGAAAATTAACATCAGATGAAGTAGCTAGTGTTACACAAGCTTATTTAAAATTATCAGAATCAACAGGTCAGGCTATTACCGATAACACAGAAGCACAAAAATTCTTTAGTGAGAATTTACAACAAATGTTAACGGATAGTGGTTTAGCAGCACTCAAACATGCTGATATTATCAGTAGTAGTACTGAGGACAGTATTAAAAAGGCTAAAAGTACAGAAGAAGCCATGAAGATTTTAAAGAAAGCTTTAGAGGATTATGATAATAAAGATGTTAAAGAGAAAAAAATCAAAGCTAAAGATGAAACTAGTGAGGAAGTTAAAAAGGCTAGTGAAGCTGTTGATAAACATAATGAAAAAGAAGTTAAAGAAAAAGAGCTAAAAGCAAAAGATAAAACGACAGAAGAAGCGAATAAAGCAAATAAATCTTTAGATGAATATATTAATAAAAAAGTTGATGAAAAAGTATTAAAACTTAAAGATGAAACGAAAGAAGCTAAAGACAAAGCCAAAAAAGCTATTGAAGATTATAACAATATTAAAGCAGACATTAAGAAACTTAAAGCCAAAGACGAAGCGTCAGAAAAGACGATTAAAGCAAAAGAAAAAATTATAGACTACAATAAAAAACAAGCAGATAAAAAAATACTAAAAGCTGAAGATAAAGTAAGTGATTTAACAAAAAAAGTAAAGAAAGCTTTAGAACAAATAGATAAACTTGAGATACAAGTGAAAGAATTAAAAGCTAAAGATGAAGCGTCAGCAAAAGCGTTTGAAGCTAAAGGTAAGCTAGATGACTTCAATAACACAAAAATGGCCACGAAAAATTTAGAAGCATCCGGAAACGCTAGTCCTTTCACAGATGAAGCGCAGGATAAACTTAACATTTTTAATTCGACTGGAATTCCAACAAAAGTATTATCAGCAACCGGAAATGCTACACCTTTTACTGGTATAGCACAAAGTGCCATTAATTTATTTAATAGTACAGGTATACCAACCAAACATTTACCAGCTACAGGTAATGCGAAAGCATTTACTGATGATGCAAAGCATGCTGTAGATCGTTATAACTGGACTGATATTCCAGAAAAAAGCATCCATGTTTCATCAAATGCAGTTGAGCAATCTAATTCAGCAATAGGTGCTTTGAATTCCATCCCTCGTTTTATTAGATCTACAATTAACGTTGTGCGTAATTTCTTTAATAATGAACATGCGCAAGGTGGACATATAGATGCGTATGCTGAAGGTGGTAATATTCAATCTCATTCTGTACCAGGTACTTATACAGGAATTGTTGGAGAAGCAGGACCCGAAATATTTAGTGTTAACAGAGGGAATGTTACGATCACGCCATTAAACAGTAGGGAAAAAATGCGAGGTATTGAAGGTGTACTTCAAGATTACACGGGCGGTAAAAATTCAAACGCTGGCGTTGTTGTTAATATTAATTTGAATGACATGGTTGTTAAAGAAGAAGCGGATGAAAACAGATTAATTAATAAGATGGAACAACATTTAAAACGAACCCTTGCAGAACAGCAAATGATAGGAGGTGCATAATTTTGATTGAATTAAATGCTCTAGAATACAATGGCAGAAAAACGAGTGAATTTCCATTTAAAGTATTTGTTGAAGTGAATGATGGTATAAATATCCCTCAACGAAAAACAAAAATTATTACTACGGATCAAATGCATGGTGCATATGTAAAGACGAGTGATAATTACAGTACGATAGAGAAAAAGTATAAATTTTATGTATTAGCTGATTCTTTAATTGAAATTGCACCTCTTTTCAAATGGCTAAATTCTAGAATGAGTGAAAGTGATTCAAGTAGTAAAGTGAATTATCTAAAGCCATTTGACAACCCTGAACGGTATTACCGTGTTTTAAAAGTAGATGTTGGTCGTGCAGAAGTTGATGATTTTGGTGGATATGAATTTGATGTTGTTTTTACATGTCAACCATTTAGTTTTATTGATGAAGACACGAATGAAACAGCCCAAATTATTTTCCCAAATCAAAAAGTAATAGATAATCAAAGTGGCATTCATATGTACCCTCGCTTAATTATTGAAACTACCGATAATGAACGTGCAATTATTAGTATTGGTGATGAAAACATAACGATTAAAGCACCGAATTTATATCTAGAAGTTGAATGTTTTCCGGGGAGACAGAATGTAAGCGATAGATTCGGATTACAAAACGAGTGTATGATTGGAGAATTTTTTAAAATCCCACCAGGACGTTCGGGCATTAGCGCGACACCAAATGTCAGAAGTATAATTATAAATTGTAGATGGGGTGAATTAATGTGATTTACTTACAAAGTAATGATTTAAACTGGAATGGTTTACCCTTATCACAAAGTTATGATGATGTTATTGAACATGAGTTGAATGGTATTTATAAATTAACTTTTAAAATTCCAATTAATGAATCTGGCCAACATAAACTTATCGAAAAAAATAATTTAATCAAAGCGAGCGAACATTTCAGGGAAAATGGTTTTAATATTTTCAGAGTTAAATATATAGATAAAGAAGAGGATTATGTACAATATACGGCATATCAACTATTGTTTGATTTGTCTAAAAAGTACATTAATCCTCTTGTTGTTGAAAATACATTACCATTAGACGCCTTAAGGTTATGGGTTCAATCATTCAAAACGCCACCAAATTTATCAGTTAAATATTGGAGTAATGTAACTAATAAACAAGTACGTTATCAATCGTTTACTAAAGAAAATGACAAAGATCGTTATGCTTTAAATGTATTATTTGAAATGGCGAAGCAATCAAATTTAGATTTAGACTTTAATGTTGATAGAATTTCTTTTGGAAGATTAGGCACTGACACACAGTTTATTTATACGACAAATAAAAATATCACTTCATTTTCTCAAGAAGAAAATTATGATGACGTTATTACACGTGTTACAGTTACTTCTAAATTTAAACCAGATGTTGATAGAGAAAAAATAAAACAACAACAAACTAATGAATTGAATGCATTAAAAGAACAACAACAGGTATATAATAAACAAATTGCAAGTGAAAAGCGTAGACAACGTATGGAACGTGAAATTGAGTCTAAAATTCGTAAACAAGAACTTAAAAAGATGAATTTTGAAGCTCAAAAACATAAGAAGTACAAATCAATGGTTCATGAAGAATTTAAGAGTGCTGAGCAAATACGACAAGAAATTCAAGCTAAATATGATAACCAACAAGCTAAAATTGAACATGAAAAGCTGATTGCAAAACAACATGCGGATATGCAAAAAGCTGAAATCCAAAAATTGAAAGCAAAACACAAAGATGATTTATCTGCAATTAATGAGGATATTATTTTATCAGTTACGGTAGATAGTCCATTTATTAATGATTACCCTGAAATTTATGAAGAGATTATTGAAAATAATGAACTTAAAACAATTGATGAATTAACTAATTACGCAGAAGGTTATTTTAGTAAGCAACATGTTGATTTTCCTAAAATATCAATAAAAGTCGGGTTGGATGTGTTGCAAAATGAGCAGGTGCAATTAGGCGATACCGTTATTGTTAGATATCTAACACATGATGTTGACCAACGCCAAAGAGTAATTGCAACAAAATATAGTCCCATGAAAAAAGAATTCATTGAAGTAACTTTTGGAGATAAAACTGAAAGTTATGTATATCAAAGTAATACAGTTAGTTCAAATACGACACAATCGATTTTGCAAAATTATAAAACTTCAGATGACATTGAAGATGTTAAGAACGAAATGAACTATTATTATGTAGAGTTAATAAATAAAGAAAAAGAAAATTTTAACAATCATTTGGAATACTAAACGGGATTAATAAGAGACGATATAAATACTTATAAGCAGACGATAGACGGCAGAGTGAACGTGATGAGTGCTAATTTTGATGATCAATTTAATTCTCTTAATAGTACGCTTGAAACGAACTCAAATAATACAACGTTAGCTCTAAATCAATTACAACAAAATGTGAGTACACAATTTAGTCAAATGCAGTCTACAAATAACGCAAAGTTATTAGAAGTGAAAAGTGAATTACTTCAATATACTAATTCTAATTACAATCAAGCTAATGATAGAATTAATCAAATTAATCAAAAAGTTGATGATTTTAAAGTTGGTGCAGTTAATTTACTAAAAGGAACAGCAAATTATACGACGCCTTTTAATCATTCTATTATAGAAAATTCAGGGAGAATTGTAGACGGTTACTTATATTCTTCTGATTTTAGTAGTAGCGCCGGCCGTTTATGGCAAACGAATCAAGTTGTTAAATTACTGCCGAATACCGATTATGTACTTAGCTATGATGCTTTTTCAAAATCAAATATCGGGACAGCGTATACACCTATTGAAATTTTAAGTGAGGATGGCAGGGATTTAGTACCAAAACAGTATCTTCATACGATAGATACGTATAAACATGTTACTAATACTAAACAACGAATGACATTTAAATTCAACACAGGTAATAATATATATTTCCGCTTTCATTTCACGTCTGAAAGTGTTAATTCTGTTGTATACATTGGTAAAATCCAATTGGAAAAAGGTACAATTGCAACTGATTGGTCACCGAATATAAAAGATGTTGAGGCGGAAATAAAGGTTGTTGCGGATAGTATTACTACAAAAGCACTTGAAGCGGTTCGCGGAGATATCCAATATTTAAGAACAAATATTCTTGATACGAATACAATTGAGGCTAATATGCTAAAGGTTGATAATGCTTTTGTTAACAAGCTATTGTCAAATAATATTTTAGTTAATCGATTAACAGCTAATTCGATATTATCAAATGTGATTAAAACAAAAACTTTGGAATCAGTTTATCAAAATGTGGGTGAGTTGAGGTCTCGATTAATTACTACAAATAGTATTAGTGCAAATGCGATTAACGTTGATAGTGCATTAATCCATAAACTAGTGTCTGATGATCAATTTGTTAATATTTTGACAGCAAGAAGCGCATTTGTAGATTGGATTAAAGCAATTGACATTGATGCAGGACGTATTCGAGGTGGTTTGATTAGATCTAGAAACGAACGTATGTTTTGGGATTTAGAGCATAATAATTTTGATTTTTATGATGGCTCAGTTACTAACTATTACGGCTCTTCTAGAATAGTGTTTCATACTACGGATAACAGTATTTATCAAGGTTACAATGGCACGTGTGCATTTTTGAATTTTACTAAATCAGCTGGGGATAATTACCCATCTGTAGTAATGGGAACTAGTGGGGATTTAATTGCTAGTTCAACTACAGGGCATTTTTCAGGTATAAAATGTCACACAGCAAAAGCGGATAAGGTTTATAATTTATCAAAAGTTGATGTCATAGCTGACCAAGTATTATTCGACAGTCATGGGGGTAGTGCTGACACTGGCGGTTGGACTTTAGAAAATTTCAGAGTACCTTCTGTGCATAGTAATGTCAGAGCGTTTTATGGTAACAATCCTGCTAATTATAAATATGAATTAGGACAAAGAGAATATAAATTCAGAACTTTATGGACTGAAGGTATAAATGACACGTTAAGAGTGGTAACTTATCCCGGTACAATAACAGGGATAATGAGTGATAACGAGAGATATGGTATTCAAATAGCTAATTATGATGTCTACGTTTTAATTAATGGGCGTAGAGTATCATTAAAACAATTAGTTGATCGTTAATAATAATTCATTTTAAGGTGGTTAATTGAATGATTGAGATTAAGAATTCGGACTTAGTGAAAACTAGGTCTTTTTTATATGGATTAAAACTTAAACCGAAATTATCAAGACACAGAACAAAATTTATTAGATTGCTAGACAATAAAATTGAAGATTTGACCAATGCATCTAATGAATTAATTCAACAATTTGCTAAGAAGGATAATCAAGGTAATCCAATAGTTAAAGATAATTTAGTTGAATTTGATGATATAAATAAACGTATACAATTCGAAAAAGAAGATAGAATACTATTCAATGAAATTTCAAAAATTGATTTGAGTGAATATCCACTAGTAAAAGATGCGTTAAAACAATCATTAAACGAATTAGATATTGTTTTAGAGAAAGAAGAAGCTGAAACCTATGAACTATTATGCAATTTGTTTGATGTTGATTAATAGATTTTAAATTAAATGATGGAGTGTGAGTAACATGAAAGAAACAAGATTTTATTTAGTAAGAGTGTATGTTGGACAAAATGGGGAAAGGGAAAGTCAAAAATTAAGATATAGTGCTTACGCCTTTACTTTTAACGGTATACCAGAAGGCGAAACACCAACATTTTACGACACAGAAGCAGATGCAACGGCAATTGCAAATTCGTTAAATTTAATTTATCGACTATCAAATGTGAGCAGTTTTGTAGATGTGTACAAAGAAGAAGTTAAAGTTACAAAAGTTACAGATAATGACCCAGTTGCTAATAATCAAGTTGATGGAGGTGTAGAACATGGAACAAATCAATAATATAGAAATTGAAAGTTTTTCAAGTTTATTCTATACAGGTTCTTGGACAATTATTGATATATTAATTCTTTTAATCGCTTTGGATATTTTAAGTGGTGTAATAAAAGCAATGCGAAATCATAGCTTAAAAAGTTCAATTGCAAATTTAGGATTAGCAAAAAAGATTTCGATTTTTATTGTAATTATTGTTGCGAATATTGCAGATTTATTTTTTAAGGCAGACGGTGTGATTGTAAATGGAACAGTCTCATTTTATTTATTTGGTGAGGCGATTAGTGTTGTCGAAAATTGTGCAATTATTGGTGTACCAATTCCAGATGTTTTAAAAAAGCGTTTAGGTGTAATTGAAAATCAAAATGAAAAGTAAACAACGAAAACAAAGCGACTAAGTAAGTCGTATTTTTTATGTCAAAATTTAAGGAGTGATATTTATGGCAAAGTCATATTTAGGTAATTGGAATGGTGTTGACGTTTATACGGATTTTATTCCATTTGGAACAAGACGAACTGGGCAAGCTTTGGATACAGGTAAGCCAATTTTTGCGGTATATCATGATACGGGGAATCCGGGAAGTACTGCACAACAAAATGTGAATTATTACAAAAGTACCTACTTACAAGATTGGGCATCAACAGCATCTGCGCATTTCTTTGTAGATGATAAAGAATGTATTATTTGTGTACCATTAGATGAAAAGGCATGGCATGTGTTATATGATACACCGACAGATAATTATTACTTTGGTGACGATGCAAATGATGCAGCATTTGGTGGCGAATTATGTTATTTCGAAGATGATAGAGAGCGTTCATTAAAAGCATTAGATAATTTCGCAAGAGTATTTGCTACTTTAGTAGATTCATGGGGTATTAATCATTGGCATAAATGTCCAGGTCATCAGGACATTCAAGCTGATAAGCGTGACCCAGGTAACGCATTACAGGCATGTGGTTATGCTCGAGATGATATCGAGGTAATTGATAACTTAGTGCAACGTTATATTGATGGTCTAAATGAGGTTGATACAAATGAAGTTGTAAATCAACCAAGTGATGATGATATCATTGAAAAGAAACCAGTAGGATGTCAACGCATTAAAGTTTGGTCAGAAGAACCATATTACAGAGGTACAATTAAGTACGATGCTTCATTACGTCAACGTGCAGGCAATAGCTTTGATAATTATAGCTTTGCATACGAAAAAGATGTGCTTGAAGCGGGTTCAATTGTATATATTTATGAAGAAATTCAAGACCCACAAGGCAATATTTGGTGTAGAACTTATTCACCAAGTAATAATGGGTGGGTACATAAACATACGATTGAAGTAGATGAAGAATATAAAGATTAAATCAAAGTGCAGTCAGAAATGGCTGTCTTTTTTTATGTAAATTGATAATTTGTAGGTGCTTCAAATATGTTGTGTTGTAGTTGAAAAAATTTGTAATTTTCTGAAAAAATACTGAAATAGCTTTACTTTATAGTTCAAATGAGTTATAATGTTATTGTAGTTAATTTGAACTACAAAAAAATTACTGGAGGTGAAGAGATGAGGCGAAAAAAAGAATAAAAAAAGAACGTCGCGAAAATGTTGAGTACTATTTGAAAATAGGGACTTTCATACTACTACTCATTGAATTCATTCGCAGAACGTTCTAAGGTAAGACCCCGAAATGGGGTTCTTACCTCTCATTATAAAGGAGGTAACACTATATGAAAAGAGAAACAAAACAAAAAATATCTTTTTGTTTATCAATCGGTATTTTCATTTTAGTTATACTACTATTGATATTCTAAAAAATTAAAAATTTTCGCCTCATCTAATTTATGAATTGCTATGATGAAATATTCAATACAATCAAAAAGTTGATAGAAAACAAAGAGATATCGAGTTATCAAATTAATAAAGATACTGGGATAAGTTACGGTAATATTAATGCTATGCGCCGTGGAGAAAGAAGAATAGAAAATTTAAGCTTAAAGAATGCAAAGATCTTATATGAATATGCTAAAAAGGTATTATAATATAACTACTTTTCTGGTAACTAATCCCGCTATTTAGAGGATTTAATTTTAAAAAGTGGTAAAAAACTGACTACGTATATATAATAACCTTTTTATTATCGTTGGTTGTTTTTATACTAATTCTTATTGACTAATATAGATAGTAAGTATAATATTATTGTGTTTTATATCTTCAGAAAGATGGGGATGCAGTTTGAATATCGAAATAAAAGGCTATCACGGTACTACAAAAAGTGCGGCTAATCTAATAATTAAAAACTCTACCTTCAACAAATCGTCTAAAGTAAATGAATGGTTAGGACATGGTGTTTATTTTTATGAGTTAATTGAAAAAGCCCAGTGGTGGAGTAAAAATAAAAATGAACCAGTTATCATTGAAGCTCCTATATCGGTTCAAGAAGATAAATTAGTGAATTTAGATAAGCCTTCTGAAGAAGATAAATTTGGAAGCTTCATACAATCCATAGAAAAGCAAGGAGGTTTTGTTTTTAGTAGTGATAAAATAATTAGAAGATGTCAAATTACTACTATGTATATGCAATATGTAGAAGCTAAAGTTATTATGGCAACTCTTCCATCTACTAACAAAAAATATAAAGAAGAGTTTAGTAGAATTGGATATGAGAGAACAGAAAAACAAATTTGTGTGCATGATACAACATGTATAGTGTATAATAAATTAAGAGTCGTTGAGTAAGGAGGAATCATTATGTTTGATATTAATAAAGTAAAAAGAATTGCTAAAGAAGTAGGTGTGGAAGTAAATCCCTTAGAAGCAATGGGCAGAAAAGGTTTGTTTTTTAGAAATGAAAATGGTCAGCTAGAAAAATGGGACGCTATCACTGAATTAGGTTTAAAAGATAATAATACTCAACACTCAAATTATTATAGTAACTTTTTTGACAAAAGTTTTTATACTAATAAAGTACATGGATTTAATAAATCACCATATCGTAATACACAAAGTAATTATTCGATGAATGAAAAAATTAATAAACAAACACTTATCTCGGAGGCAGCATAATGGCAGGAATAAGTTTTATTAATTATATAGTGGACACTATGTATTACAAAACAAATCCTAATTTTGATGCAGAAAATACTATAGAAATTTCAATAAATGAAGAAGTTTTTGCGGACATTGATATTAGTAAAGAAGAAGATGTGGCGATTATAACGTTACAAGCTAAACTTAAAGAAACAAGTGATGTGCCTTTTTCATTTGATGCAAGTATAGTGGGGTATTTTGAATATAATTCTGAAGAATCAGATGGTATTCAATTTAAAGAATTTTTAAAAACTAATGCAATAGCGATATTATTTCCTTATTTAAGATCTATTGTAAGTGAGTTAACTGGCAAATCTAATAGATTTCCTAGTTATAATATGCCTGTAAGAAACATTGCACATGAAATCGCCGAGAAAGGTAATATAAATATTACAGAGGGTTAATAACTATTAACTTATATTTTGAAAAACCGTACCTAAAATGGTATGGTTTTTTATATTTTTTTACAATTATAGTAGATGTACGTATACTAATAGGTGTATAATGTATATATAAAGTTCAAGGAGGTGAAAGTGGTGACGAAAGTGAAGGGAATAAAAAAGCTCAAATGTACCAAATTGTTAATCTTAATAAATCTCTACTTTATAAAGATTGAATGGACATTCGAGCGTTAATGAGTCAGGAGGGACTTCCCCTCCTACAATTTAATAATAATACTTTCTTCACCACTGTACAATGAAAATTACTTTTAAAATACGTAAAACAAGTAAAAAAGAGAAAGCGGAGTTCATATTCGGAATATGCTTTGCTATTTTGGTAATTATAGTGTTTAAAATGGTGTTATAAATGAATGATTTTAAAGAAGTATACGTTACTATAAAAAAATTGCTTGATTCAGATATAACCGCTTATCAGATTGAAAAAGGAACAGGGGTTAGTAGAGCGAAAATAGGTAGACTGAAAAATGATAAAAATTCATTAAAAAATTTAACTTTAGAAACAGCGGAAAAACTCTATAATTATCAAAAACAATTAGAAATAATGAATGAAGATTAAAAAACAAGGCTCTATCTCTTGATACATAAGGGATAGAGCCTTATTAGTTGCCCAGTTTTTAAAAATGTCTAAATTGGGCAACAAAATGGGCAACAAAATAAAAAATTCATTAAATAACATATGAAGATAAAAGCCGTAATCATGGGATTTTACCATCACATAATACAATAAAACTCTATTTTTTGAGAACAGAACTCAAGTATCTGAATGGGAAAGAGATCAGTACCACTATTTAATTTTAGGTGGCCAATACAATGAATAATTCAAAATATTGGCTAGAACGAGCTCAAAATGTTATACAGAGTGAAATACAAGCGGATGCACAAGCAACAACTGAGATAGAACGAATTATTTTACAGATGTATGCAGAAATTGCTAAAGAATTATTGGCATTTTATGCCAAATATGCAACCACTGCTGGATTAACAATGTTAGAAGTTAAGAAAAATGCTGATGCGTTTGACGTAAAGGCATTTAGACATAAAGCTAAAATGTATGTTCGACGTAAAGACTTTAGTGAAGAAGCAAATCGTGTATTAAAGTTATATAACTTAACAATGAAGATTTCACGAGAGCAATTATTAAAGCAACAGCTTGACTTAATTGTCAGAGATACTGGATTGAATCTTCAAAGTAAACTAGAAGATGACTTAGTTGAAGCTGTGGATAGAGAAGTAGAAAGACAAGCGCATATTTTAGGTGAACATGTAAAGATAGATGATGCTGAAGTAAAAGCAGTGGTTAATAGTAACTTTAAAGGTGTGACATGGTCACAGAGATTATGGAAAGATATGGCATTGGTACAAAAAGAGGTAGAACAGGTAACTAGTCATGTACTGATTCGTGGTCGACATCCAAATGAATTTGTACCACTGTTTAAAAAGAAAACACAATCAACGACTTATAACGCCAGTAGATTGTTAGTCACTGAATCGGCAAGGGTTCAAGCAGAATCACAAAAGTTAACATATTTAAAAGAACTTGGTGAAGATGGCGAATATAAATATGTTGCCAAAATAGATAGTAAAACATCTAAATTATGTCATTCACTCAACGGAAAAATATTTAAAGTTAAAGATATGATACCAGGTGTGAATGCGCCACCTATGCATCCTTGGTGTAGAAGTATCACAGTGCCAGATGTCGGCAATTGGCGAGACAAGTTCTTTAAAGAGCGTGAAGGTAAATATCAAGTAGAAGTAAAAGAAGCAAAATTACAGGAAAAAGCTAAAAATCAGATGAAAGAAATGATTGAAAGTGGTAAAATAAAAATAGAAATAAATTGCGAAAAACAAAATAGACATATGTTAGGTCATCATCTATATAATGAAAATAAAAAAAGAGCCATTTTAAATAATAAGAAATTGCCTAGCTATACAATACTTTCTATAGATTTATTGAATGAATTGTTAAGAGAAAAAATGTCAACAGGCAATCTAATATTAAGTGATGAGCTATTTGATATGAAAGAGATTATTAATTTTAATCAAATTATTGGAAAAGTACATATCGATAATGTGTATATTGAAACCAGAAAAGGAAAAGTGCATTATTCGAAGACAGGTGCTCATATAGTACCTTATATTGATAAGTAGGTGAAAAGTATTGAGAATTGAAGATGCATATCGTAAAGATGTTATTATCACGCTTTTGAATAATGAAGAATACGAAGGGTTTGTAACTGACTATGAAAATGAATTTGAGAGTGAAACAGGAAATCTTGTTGTAGATATACAGACTGATTTTGCTGTTTATTCGTTTGATGAAACTGAGATAAAAAGTATTAGATTATTAAAATAATTACAAATTAGCATCCTTTCTACACAGATAAAGAGAAAGCGGTGCTATTTTTATACACTTTTTTAACAACTAAGGATACAAGACACATACCTTCAACAATATCCTCATCTAAACCTATCGATTTCCTAAGCTCAATTTTAAACACAAAGTTTATTTGAAAAGATGCACACCTATAAAAATCTTAATCATCGAAAAGTCACAAACATCTCCATATTAAAAACTTAAATAGTGCATTTCATTTAAACTAAACATCGATATTCCTACCAATATAGACTTAGTAATTCGATTGTTAATACATCACTTTCATAAAATAACTAAAACTATCATAATACTTCTCAAATCTCGTCAAATTAAAGTAAATACAGCACAAATTAACATTTTTAAATATATAAATAAAATAAAACAAGATACTCAATAATCTGTAGTACCTTGTTTTGGAATAATGTAATTTTATATCATCAACGGCTACAAATGAGCAGTTTCATATATAAATAAACACAACTACTCAACTGATCTTGATTAATTAATAAATGATTTGCCAGATGACATATAACAGCATTATTAGATTAATTCTAATAGTTTATTTAAATTTTCTTCGGTTGTCGCCCAACTGGTTGCGAATCTAACAACACGATGTTGATCATCGTATTTTTCCCAAACAGCAAATTTAACTTTTCGTTCTAACTCTGCTATTTTCTCGTTACTTAAAATAAAAAATTGTTGATTGGTTGGAGAATCAAAGTAAAGACGATAGCCTTTATTTATAAACCCGTCTTTCATCTTATTTGCCATTTCGATAGCATGTCTGCTTATATTAAAATATAAATTGTCCGTAAATAATTCTAAAAATTGTATGCCTGTTAACCGTCCTTTTGCTAAAAGGGCACCGTGATGTTTGATTCGAGTGGTAAATTGTTTCGGTTCATTATTCTTCGTAAAAACAATTGCTTCTCCGCATAATGCACCTATCTTCGTACCACCTATATAAAATACATCACAATATTTAGCGATGTCTTTAATGGTCATATCTGATTGATCACTCATCAATCCATACCCTAATCGTGCACCATCCATAAATAATGGAAGCTGATATTGCTTACATACTTTGCATAACTCTTCCAATTCTGATTTAGAGTATAATGTGCCATATTCTGTAGGATGAGAAATATATACCATCCCTGGGAATACCATATGGTCCTTTTTAAAATCACTTTTAAATGTCTCCATGTAAGTTTCAACATCTGAAGCACTAACTTTTCCTTCCTTAGAGGGTATAGTAATTACTTTATGTCCACTATATTCAATTGCACCGCCCTCATGCACAGCAACATGACCAGTGTCTGCTGAAATGACCCCTTCGTAACTTTCTAACATTGAATTAATAACAACCTGATTGGTTTGTGTTCCACCTACTAAAAAACGAATAGTAGCATTTGGACAATCAATTGTATCTTTAATCTTTTCAATTGCCTGAGCTGTGAATTGATCAAAACCATATCCCGAAGCTTGTACAAGATTTGTATCTACTAATCGTTTTAATACTTTTTCATGAGCACCTTCTAAATAATCATTTTCAAATGAAATCACTACATTTCCCCCTAAAACTAATACAACATTTTAATAAGATAAACCAATTTCAAAACTAGTTCGATATTTAAAATGTATTATGAATGGTTAAAGTTTGTATCGCATTATCGCGAAGTTGAATAAATATATTATACATCAAACAATACATTATGAAAATTAATTAATTTTTTACCACAATTACTTTGCATGCCGAAACACATATATTAATGATTGAATTTTACTGTTAAAAGTTCTATGATTTAGGAAATAGAGAAAAGAGGGGATTTAAATGGAACAAATTAAACTTAAAACTTTTACTGCTGAGACTTTAGAATTATTAGAATCAAATATCAATGAATTTTTAGGTTCTGAAGAAGCTGCAAATTTGAAATTAGTAAATATTACAATAAAAGAAATTGAAGAAAGAACATTTCCAAATAATGAAGAAGAGTTTAATGCAATATTAACTCTATCTGTAAATAAATAATCTGGAACGAAAGGTACAAAAGTTTTTTTGTGCCTTTCTTTATAGGAGAAATAAACTATGCAATTTTCATTTTCAAATGATTTAGGAACACTTTTTACCATTATTTTAGCAATTGCCTTTATCATTAATTTGGTACTAGCGTTTATTATTATTTTTTTAGAAAGAAATAGACGTACAGCCAGTTCAACATGGGCGTGGTTATTTGTACTTTTTGTATTACCATTAATTGGTTTTATCCTTTATCTATTTTTTGGAAGAACGGTTTCTGCGCGTAAACTAAATAAAAATAATGGGAACGTGTTAACAGATTTTGATGCGCTTTTAAAGCAGCAAATTGAAAGCTTTGATAAAGGTAATTATGGTACAGATAATAAACAAGTTCAAAAGCACCATGATTTGGTACGTATGTTGTTAATGGATCAAGATGGCTTTTTAACTGAAAACAATAAAATTAATCATTTTATTGATGGAAATGATTTATATGATCAAGTTTTACAAGATATTAAAAATGCTAAAGAATACATCCATTTAGAGTATTATACATTCGCTCTAGATGGCTTAGGCCAAAGAATTTTAAAAGCGTTAGAAGAGAAATTGAAACAAGGTCTAGAAGTGAAAATTTTATATGATGACGTTGGTTCAAAGAAAGTTAAGATGGCTAATTTTGATCATTTTAAATTGTTAGGTGGAGAAGTTGAAGCATTTTTTGCTTCTAAATTACCGTTATTGAATTTCAGAATGAATAATAGAAATCATAGAAAAATCATCGTAATCGATGGTCAACTAGGTTATGTCGGAGGATTTAACATTGGTGATGAATATCTAGGTTTAGGAAAATTAGGGTATTGGAGAGATACGCATTTACGTATACAAGGGGATGCGGTTGATGCACTGCAGTTGCGATTTATTTTAGACTGGAATTCGCAAGCACATCGACCTCAATTTGAATATGATGAAAAATATTTTCCTAAAAAGAATAAATCATTCGGTAATGCGCCAATCCAGATTGCTGCAAGTGGTCCCGCCAGTGACTGGCATCAAATTGAATATGGATATACAAAAATGATTATGAGCGCTAAGAAGTCGGTATATTTGCAATCGCCTTATTTCATTCCGGATAACTCATATATAAATGCCATTAAAATTGCAGCTAAATCAGGGGTAGATGTTCATCTAATGATTCCATGTAAGCCAGATCATCCTTTAGTTTATTGGGCGACATTTTCAAATGCTTCTGACTTATTATCCAGTGGTGTTAAAATTTATACGTATGAAAATGGATTTATTCATTCTAAAATGTGTTTAATTGATGATGAAATCGTATCAGTGGGCACAGCAAATATGGACTTTAGAAGTTTTGAATTAAATTTTGAGGTAAATGCCTTTGTATATGATGAAAATCTTGCTAAAGATTTAAGAGCAGCTTATGAACATGATATTACAAAATCAAAACAACTTACTGAAGAATCTTATGCTAATAGACCATTGTCTGTTAAGTTTAAAGAATCGTTAGCTAAATTAGTTTCGCCAATTTTATAAAGAATAATTTCAAGTCTCATTTTAATGAGGCTTTTTTTATTTCTGCAATTAATAACTATAACAATATTATGTAAACCAATGAAGTGACAAATGTCATTTTGAACCAATGACAAAGTATCCTATTTTAAATCGAATAAATTTACTAATCTTAAATTAATAAAATATTAAGAGGTGATTCATTTGATTCAAATATCTAATATTAATAAATCATTTAAGAAAAAGCGTGTTTTAAAAAACATTTCATTTGATATTGAAAAAGGTACATGTATCGCATTAATCGGAAAAAATGGTGCTGGAAAATCAACATTAGTTGATATTTTAAGCAATAAAATAATTGCTGATGATGGCGTGATTTTGGATACAGATAAATTATTGCAAAGTGAAAATCGCAGTATAATGTTTCAAAAAACGATGTTTCCAGATCAATTGAAGGTAATTGAAATTATCAAATTATATCAATCATTTTATGAAAATCCATTAACATTGGACGTAATAATAGAACTAACAAAGTTTAATTCTAATCAATTGAATCAATTTGCAAATAAATTATCTGGAGGTCAACAACGATTACTTGATTTTGTAATATCTTTAATAGGACAACCACAGCTTATTTTGTTAGATGAACCAACGTCAAATATGGATATTGAAATGAGAGAATATTTTTGGTCAATAATAGCTAAGTTAAAAGAAGAAAATCGGACGATTCTTTATACATCGCACTATATAGAAGAAGTAGAGCGCATGTCCGACAAAATTATTTTGATAGAAAATGGTGAGGTCAAACTAAATGATGATACGTCACATTTTAAAGTAAATCAGCAATCTGAGATTACGCTATCCGATGAGTATCTATCAAAGTTAAAACAAGACGCAAATGAATTAAAAATACTAATGAATCATAATGGTACGATTAAAATTCTTACTTCAAATGTAAGTGATACTATTTTATATCTACTGCAACATCATATTAATTTAAATGATATTGAAATACATAAAGTATCTATTATCGATACTTACTTTAACAATAAAAAGCAAAGGGGTTCTATATATGGTCCTAAATTACTTGAAATTTGAGTTTAAAGTTTTGTTTCGTAAAAAAACTGCTTTATTTTTATCAATATTTTTCCCAGCAATATTTTATATCTTGTTTACTTCAATATTAGATTTACCAAGCGATGTCAAACTTAGATTCTATAAAGAATACATGTATAGTATGACGGTTTATAGTTTGATAAGTTTTAGTTTAATGGCCTTTCCAATAGATATTATTAATGAAAAACAAAATGGATGGCGTCAAAAACTAATGGCGACACCATTAACACCTGCTAGTTACTATATTTCTAAAATAGTTAAAACAATGGCACAATTTGCAATTGCAATTATAGTGATTTTTATGATAGGACATTTTTATAAAGGTGTTGAAATGAGTGCAGTTCAATGGTTAGAGTCAGGAATATTTTTATGGTTAGGTGCGTCTCTATTAATAACTTTTGGCATATTATTTTCTTTGTTAAATGATATTCAAAAAACAAGTGCTTTAGCCAATATCGTAACAATTGGATTAGCAGTATTAGGTGGATTGTGGTTTCCGATAAACACATTTCCGAATTGGCTTCAACATGTTGCTCATGTTTTACCGAGCTATCATTTGCGTAAACTAGGTGTAGATATTGCTTCAAATCATCATATCAGTTTAATATCAATTGTTATAATACTCTTGTATGCTTTAGGGAGTATTATAGCAGTATATTGTATTAGACATTTTAAAAGGGCGGAATAAAATATGAAATTTTTAAAAGATACTTCAATTGCTGAAATATCGTCTATACTTTATCTGATTTTTCCTATTGCCGGTATATTTTTTAATGAAGTGTATGGTCCCAAATGGTTGTATATTATATCAGTCATTGTCTTTTCGTTGTCGTATCTTATATTAGTTATAGTAAATAATAGACTTAATACATTAATGTTTTACATTTTGTTTATTATTCATTATTTTATTATTTGTTATTTTGTTTTCAGTGTACATCCAATGCTAAGTTTGTTTTTCTTTTATAGTGCTTTTGCCATTCCATTTACTTTTAAAAATAATGTTAAAAAAATGGCAACTAATCTTTTCATTTTAACGATGATTATATGTTTAACAATTACTTACTTAGTACATAACGACTATTTTGTTGCAATGACGATTTATTATGTTGTTATTTTGTTAATCGTGTTTGATAATTTAAAAAAAGTGAAAGATCGTGAATATAAAAAAGAAATAGAAGAAAAAAATCGATATATTAATACGTTAATAACTGAACAAGAGCGTCATAGAATAGGTCAAGATTTACATGATACGCTTGGTCATGTGTTTGCAAGTTTATCATTAAAATCAGAATTAGCTTATAAAATTATTGATTCTGATACTGAAAATGCAAAAGCTGAATTGTTAGCGATTAATAAGTTGTCGCGGGAATCATTAAACAAAGTTCGCGAAATTATCGATGATATAAGATTACCATCATTTATTGAAGAAATTGAGAGTATCTGTAAAATTTTAAAAGATGCTGACATTCAGTTTACGTTTGAAAATAAAGAATTGGCACAATTATTGAGTCCTACAAAACAATCCATTTTAGTAATGATTGCTCGTGAAGCGATAAACAATGTGATTAAGCATGCAAATGCTTCAAAAGTTCATGGTCAATTACGATCTATGAATGAACATAAATTACAGTTCATTATACAGGATAATGGAGAAGGTATTGACAGCGGCTGTGAAATAAAGAGTATTTCACAACGAGTACAACATTTAAATGGAACATTAGAAGTTGAATCGAATAAAGGTACTAAATTAATTATCGAAATGCCTACAGGGGGAATAGCATGATTTCTATAATTATTGCAGAAGATCAAAATATGTTACGACAGGCAATGGTTCAATTAATTAAACTACATGGTGATTTTGAAATTTTAGCCGATGTAGATAATGGTCTCGATGCAATAAAAATTATTGAGGCACACCATCCTGATGTAGTTATTTTAGATATTGAAATGTCAGGCATGACTGGACTTGAAGTTTTAGCAGAAATTAGAAAGAAGCATTTGAATATTAAAGTGATTATTGTAACAACTTTTAAAAGGCCGGGGTATTTTGAAAAAGCTGTTGTAAATGATGTGGATGCATATGTTTTAAAAGAACGTTCTATAGAAGAATTAGTGGAAACAATTTATAAAGTGTATAACGGTAAGAAAGAATATAGTGCTTCTCTTATGACTTCATTTTTCACAGATAAAAACCCATTAACACCAAAAGAACAAATTGTATTAAGGGAAATCGGCAATGGTTTAAGTAGTAAAGAAATAAGTGAAAAATTATTTTTGACAGATGGAACAGTTAGAAATTATACATCTGTTATAATTGATAAATTATTTGCAGATAATCGTTTTGATGCTTGGAAAAAGGCGAATGAAAAAGGCTGGATCTAAATATAAACAAAAAAGTATTGAGTGTTTTGATTTAAGAGACTTTGAAAGTGAGTCAATAATCAAAATCTTACTCAATACTTTTATTTTGGTACTCGCAAGTTAGATTTGTTAACTAATTTTTTCGTTTATTATAAAACGAAACAATCAGGTATACGATAAAGCCTACAAAGATACCCAATAAAATAGATAGTACTGCTGTCACTATTAATGGTAATTTGAAAAATATTTGTAGGAAAATACCAATGATAATTGCGATAATTACTGCAATTAATGTGACTGTATTTTCATTTGAAATGTTCATTCATTTTCACTCCTTAACAATAACATTATATCATGCTATAGCTTTCCAAAATATTGAAATATGTAGATATGGCTATTGACGATATTTCTTAACTTTTATATGATTAATCGGAATGAAAAAAGAGAAGTAGGTGGCAAAATGAAGTCAAATAAATCGCTTGCTATGATTGTGGTAGCCATCATTATTGTAGGTGTATTAGCATTTCAATTTATGAATCATACGGGTCCTTTTAAAAAGGGAACAAATCATGAAACTGTACAAGATTTAAATGGTAAAGATAAAGTACATGTTCAAAGAGTTGTGGATGGTGATACATTTATTGCAAATCAAAATGGTAAAGAAATTAAAGTTAGGCTTATAGGGGTTGATACGCCAGAAACGGTGAAACCGAATACGCCTGTACAACCATTTGGCAAAGAAGCATCAAATTATAGTAAGAAGACATTAACAAATCAAGATGTTTATTTAGAATATGATAAGGAAAAGCAAGACCGCTATGGTAGAACATTGGCGTATGTATGGATAAGTAAAGATCGTATGTACAATAAGGAATTAGTGGAAAAGGGACTTGCTAGAGAGAAGTATTTTTCACCAAATGGCAAATATAGAAATGTATTTATAGAAGCACAAAATAAAGCTAAACAACAGAAATTAAATATTTGGAGTAAATAATTAAATAGGTGATTATATATTAAAGTAAAATATACTTGAAGCATCGATTTATTATTACCTTAAATTTATATATAGAAATAATTTAAAGGCATAATAACCATAGTGCGTATCGAGCGTAATGGATTATTATGCCTTTGATTTTACTTGAATATAGCTGTGATTTGATCAACCTGTTCTTTATTTAAAGGGTGTTTAGATAGCTCTATGGCTTCGCTAATAATACGTCGTAACGAAGATTTTGTTGAAACTGTATCAACATATTTATCTCTTTCTTCAGAACCTTGAATGATATTAACTGTACCATCACTAAAGTAAATAACACCGGTACTTTGGACTTTAAAGTTAAAGTTTTGTTCAATATGATCCTTTAATGCTTTAGCATTATTTGCTGCTAATTGATACGGATCATAATCATAAAAATCATAAATAACACGATTTGGTTGAACTGTTTCTGTAAAAGTATAGATAGACTTTCTTGATGAATTAAACTGATCATGATATTGCTGGCTAATGTAATGACCGACAACTTTTTCAATATTACTATTGCTCATTTCTGTATCATGCTCATCAGGTACATCAAAGTGATAAAATGTTTTTTCACCCCAGCTTTTTACATCAACGTTTATTAAAACGATATCTGAAACAATGATAAAATCAAATGAACGTGCATACTCGAAAAACGGATGTTTAGTAGCTAAATTGCTTGTAACGATAATATCGTAATATTTTAATTTACCATTTTCGAGATAGCTATCTAAAATCTTGCGTAATTCTCTTTTAGCATTTTTGTATGCATGGTGGCCAACATCATTATTAGAACTCAGCATTTGACTTCTTAATTCAGCATTTTCTGCACTTAATGCTTTGTTCTTTTTAATAAGTTGCTTTCTTGCATAAACTTCGGTATCTATTTTACTATTACTATACCTTTGATTTAAAACTAATATACCAATTAATGCTACAATGATAATGATAAGTACAACATAAAAAGACATTTTTTCACCAATCCTTTTTGACTTCTTTAACTTTGTATACAATAATAATTAATAAAGATTAATTGTTATTCAATTTCCCACATTTTTATTAGTTGATTTTAGTTCATCATTGTTATAATCAAATTATAAACTGACAGATATTGATGTTCAATGAATATGACGTGAAAGATTCGTGAATTCAAGTTTATGTCGAATTTATGTTATAACGGTCATTTAAATGACAGAATTAGGTCACTCATAGTATTTTGAAGATTGAATTCATTAATTTTAAAATGTATAATGATATTTGTGAAAGCGCTTGCTTAGGAGGTGTATTTGAGAGTGAATGAAATGAATGCTAAAGAACAATTAGTGGACAATTTAATGAAAACATCATCGCAATTATTTAAATTTCACGGTGAAGTTGCCATGCAGCTTTTCTTAAATGATGAATTAAAATTACCTTCTATTGTTGAAATATGCGTGGAACGTAAGCGTTTAAGTGATATTGTGAAAGTTATTCCGCAATCATATGCGTTACTATACATAGATAAGCAAGATCAAGCAATAGCTAAAGAAGATTTATCACTTTCAAAAATTGCAAAAGTTTATGTGCAATATGATGATACAACAATAATGAGTATTTTCGTTTATGATGTTGTAAACGATGAATGGATTTTTAGATTGGATCCGAATATACGTATACCTAAGAGTAACATTTACTTCCATAGTTTAAATTGGGATGTAGATTATATTAAACCGGAAATCGTTCTAATGTATGATCTAATGCAACACCATCAGTATCATCATTATTCCAATTATAAACGAGTCATAGATGCATTAAGCTACTATCAATTTTTTATTTTAAAATTTGTAGTAGGTGAGCAACGTATTAAGGATGCAATACAGAGAACAATAAATAATTAAGAAAAAGCAATTCATAACGCAGTTGAATACATGTGTTACGAATTGCTTTTATATTAGTTTTTATCACACAAGTTTTTTAATGCAACCCCGTGATAGCAAAACTCATATGTAGATAATACAGCTTTTTCAGCATCATCTACATGAATTCCAAACATCATCGAGATTTCCGAAGCACCTTGGTTAATCATTTTTAAGTTAATTTTTGATTCAGCTAAGGCATGTGTAATTTTATTTGCAGTACCGATGACTTTATTCATACCTTCGCCGACAATCATTAAAATTGCTAAATCATGCTCAATACTTAGCTCATCAACATCACATTTTTGACGAATTTCATTTAATACTTTTGTTTCTTTATTTTGAATTTGTTTTGAACGCATAACGATACTGATAGTATCAATACCTGAAGGCATATGATCAAATGAAATATTATTATCCTCTAAGACACCTAATATCTTTCTAGTAAAGCCGACTTGTCTATTCATTAAATACTTTTTGATATTAATGACAGTAAAATCTTTATCACAACTTATACCGCTAATCACATTTTTCGCATTTATTTCTCTATCATGCACTATAAATGTACCTTTATCTTGAGGGCGGTTCGTATTTTTAATCACCACAGGTATGCGATCTTTATAAAGTGGTTGTAATGCTTCATCATGGAAAACACTAAAACCAGCATAAGATAATTCACGCATTTCTCGATAAGTGATTTCTTCGATTAATTCAGGATCTTTGATGATATTTGGATTAGCTTTATAAATACCAGACACATCGGTGAAATTTTCATAAATTGTAGCTCTAACACCACTTGATATGATGGCGCCAGTTATATCTGATCCGCCACGAGGAAATGTAACTATATATCCCTCATGAGATACGCCAAAAAATCCTGGGATAATTAGTTTCTCATCATAATCTCTTAATTTTTTAATTTCAGAGTAAGCACTATCTAATATTTGTGCTTCTTGTGGGACGTCAGTAACAAAAATACCCGCTTCCTTCGGTGATATATATTTTGTTGGTATACCTTGACTATTATTATATAGAGCTATCAATTGCGCATTAAAATCTTCACCACAAGAAAGTAATGCATCTAATAGTCTCTTCGGTTCATTTTTTAATTGATTAATATAATGTTCCAAAGTCACATCTATCGTCCGTAAAATACTTTCATCCATTTGCAATTCTTTTACAATATCATCATAACGCTGAATAATTTCTCTTTTTTTATCATGATAATCAAGATGATTAATGACCTTTTCATATAATCTGATTAACAAATCAGTTGTTTTAATATCATTATCATGTCTTTTACCTGGAGCAGAAACGATAACAATCTTTCGCTCTGGATCAGAATTAACAATATTTAAAACCTTTTTAATTTGAGTAGCATTGGAGACGGAGCTACCACCGAATTTGGAAACTTTCATAGTGCATGCCAACCTTTCTAAAAAATCAGAAAATTGTATTCAGTTTTGTAAGTAAGAATGATATTATGTATTTATATTTTGAATATTACGAACTTTACAAAAATAAAGAATAATTCTATACTATACTATCATCTAGTGTTTTTCAATAATACATTTGTTTTTCTCAAAAGCACAAACGGAGGTACATAAAATGAAAAAATTAAATATAGCATTATTAGGATTAGGTACTGTCGGATCTGGTGTTGTTAAAATCATCGAAGAGAACCGACAGCAAATTCAAGATACATTAAATAAAGATATCGTCATAAAGCATATTCTTGTTCGAGATAAATCTAAAAAGAGACCGCTAAATATTAGCCAATATCATTTAACTGAAGATGTTAATGAAATTTTAAATGATGATTCATTAGATATTATCGTTGAAGTCATGGGAGGAATTGAACCAACTGTAGATTGGTTAAGAACAGCACTTAAAAATAAAAAACATGTTATTACCGCAAATAAAGATTTATTAGCAGTACATCTTAAACTTTTAGAAGATTTAGCAGAAGAAAATGGTGTAGCTTTAAAGTTTGAAGCGAGTGTAGCAGGTGGTATTCCGATCGTAAATGCCATAAATAATGGTTTGAATGCGAATAATATTTCAAAATTTATGGGAATTTTAAATGGTACCTCTAATTTTATTTTATCTAAAATGACTAAAGAGCAAACGACATTTGAGGAAGCACTTGATGAAGCGAAAAGACTTGGTTTTGCTGAAGCGGATCCAACTGATGATGTAGAAGGGGTAGATGCAGCGCGTAAAGTTGTCATTACATCATATTTATCATTTAACCAAGTCATTAAATTAAACGACGTTAAACGAAGAGGAATTAGTGGTGTAACTTTAACTGATATTAATGTAGCCGATCAACTGGGGTATAAAATTAAATTGATTGGTAAGGGAATATATGAAAATGGCAAAGTTAATGCATCAGTAGAACCAACGTTAATTGATAAAAAGCATCAATTAGCAGCTGTAGAGGATGAATATAACGCGATTTATGTCATTGGTGATGCCGTTGGTGACACGATGTTTTATGGAAAAGGAGCAGGCAGTTTAGCAACAGGTAGTGCCGTTGTCAGTGATTTATTGAATGTAGCATTATTCTTTGAATCAGATTTACACACATTGCCACCACATTTTGAATTAAAGACAGATAAAACAAGGGAAATGATGGATTCTGATGCAGAAATTAATATTAAAGAAAAATCCAATTTCTTTGTAGTAGTGAATCATGTCAAAGGTTCAATTGAAAATTTTGAAAATGAGTTAAAGGCAATATTACCATTCCACCGATCATTAAGAGTTGCAAATTACGATAATCAATCATATGCCGCTGTTATAGTTGGATTGGAATCATCACCAGAAGAATTAATCACTAAGCATGGATACGAAGTTGACAAAGTATACCCAGTAGAAGGAGTTTAATTATAATGAGAAGATGGCAAGGATTAGTAGAAGAGTTTAAAGCACATTTACCAGTAAATGAAAATACACCAAAATTAACATTGAACGAGGGAAATACACCACTCATTCATTGTGAAAATATGTCTAAAATACTAGGTATAGATTTATATGTGAAGTATGAAGGTGCCAATCCGACAGGTTCATTTAAAGATCGCGGTATGGTAATGGCTGTGACAAAAGCAAAAGAGCAAGGTAAGAAAATTGTAATATGCGCTTCGACTGGAAATACATCAGCGTCTGCAGCAGCATATGCAGCTAGAGCAGGTTTAAAAGCTATCGTCGTAATACCAGAAGGTAAAATTGCGTTAGGTAAACTGTCGCAAGCAGTAATGTATGGTGCAGAAATCGTTTCTATTGAAGGAAACTTTGATGAAGCTTTAGAAATTGTAAAAGAAATTGCAAAAAGTGGCGAAATCGAGCTTGTAAACTCTGTCAATCCATTTAGAATCGAAGGGCAAAAGACAGGCTCATTTGAAATTGTGCAACAATTAGACGGTGAAGCACCTGATATTTTAGCGATTCCTGTAGGTAATGCAGGTAATATTACTGCATATTGGAAAGGCTTTAAAGAATATCATGAAGCTAAAGGATCACAATTGCCGAAAATGTTTGGCTTCCAAGCTGAAGGCGCATCACCAATTGTTCAAAATAAAGTCATTAAAAATCCTGAAACGATTGCAACTGCTATTCGAATTGGTAATCCTGCTAGTTGGGAAAAGGCGACTAATGCTCTTAAAGAATCAAATGGATTAATAGATAGTGTTACTGATGATGAAATTCTAGAAGCATATCAGTTAATGACAACTAAAGAAGGTGTCTTTAGTGAACCAGCAAGTAATGCTTCTATTGCAGGTTTAATTAAATTGCATAGACAAGGTAAATTACCTCAAGGTAAAAAAGTAGTTGCGATTTTAACTGGTAATGGACTAAAAGATCCTGATACTGCTATTTCACTACTAGATAATCCGATAAAGCCATTGCCAAATGATAAAGATAGCATTATCGATTATATTAAAGGAGCTTTATAACATGTCGAATGTTTTGGAGTTAACAATTCCTGCATCAACAGCCAACCTTGGAGTTGGCTTTGATTCTATAGGTATGGCTTTAGATAAATTTTTGCATCTGTCTGTAAAAGAAACATCAGGGACAAAATGGGAATATATTTTCCATGATGATGCATCGAAGCAATTGCCTACTGACGAAACAAACTTTATTTATCATGTGGCACAACAAGTTGCTGCTAAATATAGTGTTGACTTGCCTAATTTATGTATCGAAATGAGAAGTGATATTCCATTGGCAAGAGGGTTAGGTTCGTCAGCTTCTGCTTTAGTAGGAGCTATATATATCGCAAATTATTTTGGTGATATCCAACTATCTAAACACGAGGTATTACAATTAGCGACTGAAATCGAAGGACATCCTGATAATGTTGCGCCGACCATTTATGGTGGTTTAATCGCTGGGTATTATAATGATGTCTCGAAAGAAACGTCAGTTGCACATATCGACATACCAGACGTGGATGTGATTGTAACGATACCAACTTATGAACTAAAAACAGAAGCATCAAGACGTGCTTTACCACAAAAATTAACACATAGTGAAGCGGTTAAAAGTAGTGCAATTAGTAATACAATGATTTGTGCATTAGCACAGCACAATTATGAATTAGCAGGTAAGCTCATGCAACAAGATGGCTTTCATGAACCGTATCGTCAGCATTTAATTGCTGAATTTGATGAAGTGAAAACAATTGCTAGTCAACATAATGCCTATGCAACTGTAATTAGTGGTGCTGGACCAACTATTTTAATATTTAGTCGCAAAGAAAATAGTGGCGAATTAGTTCGCGCTTTAAATAGAAATGTAGTTACATGTCATTCTGAATTAGTAGATATTAATGTTAGTGGTGTTAAAGAACGAATTGTATACCAATAGACACTTTATATTGTAAAATAGTATTGAATGTGAAATAGAGAGGAGATTTAATGCGATATGACAAATTATAAAGTTGTCGTTTTAGATATGGATGACACATTGCTAAATTCAGATAATGTGATATCAGAAGAAACTGCAAATTATTTAACAGCAATTCAAGATGAAGGTTATTATGTTGTTTTAGCATCTGGTAGACCTACTGAAGGTATGATTCCAACTGCTAGAGATTTAAAATTACCTGAACATCATAGCTATATTATTAGTTATAACGGCAGTAAAACGATTAACATGACTAATGAAGAAGTAGAAGTAAGTAAATCGATTGGTAAGCAGGATTTCGATGAAATTGTAGATTATTGTCGAGATAGAGGGTTTTTTGTTCTTACATATCATGATGGTCAAATTATTTACGACAGCGAACATGAATATATGAATATTGAAGCGGAATTAACTGGTTTACCGATGAAACGTGTTGATGATATCAAAGCATATATTCAAGGCGATGTACCCAAGGTCATGGGAGTTGATTATGTAGCGAATATTACTGAAGCTAGAATTGATTTGAATGGTGTGTTCAATGATAATGTAGATGCTACGACAAGTAAGCCATTCTTCTTAGAATTTATGGCCAAAGATGTTTCAAAAGGTAATGCAATTAAAGCGTTATGTCACAAATTGGGATATTCGGTGGATCAAGTCATTGCTTTTGGTGATAGTATGAATGATAAATCAATGTTTGAAGTCGCAGGTCTAGCTATTGCTATGGGGAATGCATCAGATGAACTTAAGCAATATGCAGATGAAATTACGTTGGACCATAATGAAAATGGTATTCCACATGCGCTCAAAAAATTGTTATAAATTTTAAAATAAGCCTAATCACAGGATATTTGAATAAGATTGAAATGCTCCCTTCAAAGTAGACATTGAAAAAATGAAAGCTTTGAAGGGAGCTTTATTTATGTGAAAATGACTTCAGTTATACTATGGAGGATTTGAAATTCATATTTTAGATTAGTAATGATATCTAACGAATAGAGTAGATGTATATTTTTAAAATAAATCAAGTATTAACTAGTCACGGAGGTAGATAAATAAATTTGAATCATTCTGAATAATAACGAATGTATTAAAAAATGCAGTGACAATCTAACATTAATTGTTAAAATCACTGCAAGCATCTTGATTTTATTTAGCTGTTTGTGTCCAGTCATGCTTTCCTCTGAAGCGTTTTACATGAGCATATATTTGGTCAGCAGTATAATCTAAATTTGTATAAACTGTAATACTGAACGCTGATTGGTTTTCAGCAAAAGATTCTTCGGAAAATAATTCCTTTAAGTGCGTAAATAAATCATTCATTTGTTTATGGTTTAAACCGGGATATTCCCTTAAAGTTCTCTTTAATAATTGTCCGTTCTTTTCTTCTAATGCTTGAACTACAATAACAAATCTCTCATCTTGCTTTAGTACATCATCAAATAAATTTGTTTGTCCAATCATTGAATTTCACCCCTGAAAAGTTATTGTTATCTATATTATACACGATATGCAAAATATCTAAAATAAAGAATGGTAACATGGTCATAATAAAATATAAACAGAATACTAGTTAATACACTTTATACTAGAAAAAGATATTAAAGTATATCTGCTTTACACCATTAAAAAGCGGCAAATGCTATAGATAATCTAAAGCATCTGCCGTGTGGGAATTTATTTATTTTTGATTGTCATAATCGTGTGGTTTTAAATTAATTGTTTCTAGCTTTACAAATTTTGTTTTGTGAATGATTTTATGAATAAAGTAAATCAACGCTAGAATGATTAAAGGTAAAAAGTTTTTAAAAGCATTTAACCATTGATCTTTTAAAATATATTCAACTGAACCACCAAATAGCAAGAATAATAGCGTAGCGATGACAATGATTGGTCCTAATGGATAAAAAGGTGCTTTATATGGTAGGACCTTATTAGGATCTTGACCTTGTTTTTTAATAGCTTGTCGCAATCGTATTTGTGACCAAATGCTTGATCCCCAAACAACTATAATCATTGAACCAATAATTTCAAGTAAATTAAAAACGGCATTTGAATTAAAGTTTGCATAAATAATAACAATAACAACGACTGCATAAGTAGTTAATAATGCTCTTAAAGGTAACTTTGTTGTCTTGTTTAATTTACTTAAAAATTGGGGTGCTTTTTTGTCTGAACTTAAGGAATACAACATTCTTCCTGTTGTATAAACACCTGAATTTGCAGCGGATAATAATGAAGTTAAAATAACCGCGTTGATTACTGATGCTGCAAAGGCTATGCCTACTCTATCGAATACAATTGTAAATGGGCTTTGACTTATTGAACTACTTGCTCTTAATAATGATGGATCTGTGTACGGAATAATTGCACCAATTACTGCAATTGATAAGACATAGAATAAAAGAATACGCCAAAATACTTGTTTAATTGCCTTAGGCATAGACTTTTTAGGGTCATCTGATTCACCAGCAGTTACTGCTACTACTTCTGTACCACCAACTGAGAATCCGGCGACTAATAATACGCCTAAGAAACCAGAGATACCACCAACAAACGGTGCTTGGCCTTTTGTATAGTTTTCAAATCCATATGCATGACCACCTAAGATACCGAAAATCATTAAAAAGCCAAAAATAACGAATACGATAATTGTTAACACTTTAATCAATGATAACCAAAACTCAGTTTCTCCAAATGATTTTACAGAAAAAATGTTTAATAATAGTAAAATTGTAATAAAGATTAAGCTCCAAGTAATGGGGTGGAAAAATTTAAATGTGTCCCAGAAATAAAGCACATTTGACGCTACTATGACATCAACACTTGTAACTAATGACCACAATGCCCAATACAACCATCCCATGGTAAAGCCTAGAGATGAGTCAATAAAGCGTGTTGAATAAGAGCTGAATGAACCTGATACTGGATAAAATGTTGCCAACTCTCCAATTGATGACATTAAGAAATATAGCATGACACCAATAACAAGATAAGCGAGTATAGCGCCTCCAGGACCAGCTTGAGAAATGATATTACCAGTAGCTACAAATAGACCAGTCCCAATTGCACCACCTATAGCAATCATGGAAATGTGTCTTGAGTTAAGACTACGGTTCATTTTATTATCTTCCATATTTAGTCTCCCATCTATTTAAATACACCCATTATTGTAAGCTTTTTAAGTGTACTATTCAATAACTATTTAGCACTGTAAAGCGAAAAAATTAAAATTTTCTGATTTTTTAATCATCTTGAGCATGTTTAATTGTAATTCTGATGGGGTTAAATTATAATATGTATTAAATTATAATTATTATAAATTGTGGAGGGATGACTATGTCACAACAAGACAAAAAGTTAACTGGTGTTTTTGGGCATCCAGTATCAGATCGAGAAAATAGTATGACAGCAGGGCCTAGGGGACCTCTTTTAATGCAAGATATTTACTTTTTAGAGCAAATGTCTCAATTTGATAGAGAAGTAATACCAGAACGTCGAATGCATGCCAAAGGTTCTGGTGCATTTGGGACATTTACTGTAACTAAAGATATAACAAAATATACGAATGCTAAAATATTCTCTGAAATAGGTAAGCAAACCGAAATGTTTGCCCGTTTTTCTACTGTAGCAGGAGAACGTGGTGCTGCTGATGCGGAGCGTGACATTCGAGGATTTGCGTTAAAGTTCTACACTGAAGAAGGAAACTGGGATTTAGTAGGGAATAACACACCAGTATTCTTCTTTAGAGATCCAAAGTTATTTGTTAGTTTAAATCGTGCGGTGAAACGAGATCCTAGAACAAATATGAGAGATGCACAAAATAACTGGGATTTCTGGACGGGGCTTCCAGAAGCATTGCACCAAGTTACGATCTTAATGTCAGATAGAGGGATTCCTAAAGATTTACGTCATATGCATGGGTTTGGTTCACACACATACTCTATGTATAATGATTCTGGTGAACGTGTTTGGGTTAAATTCCATTTTAGAACTCAACAAGGTATTGAAAACTTAACTGATGAAGAAGCTGCTGAAATTATAGCTACAGATCGCGATTCATCTCAACGCGATTTATTCGAAGCCATTGAAAAAGGTGATTATCCAAAATGGACAATGTATATTCAAGTAATGACTGAGGAACAAGCTAAAAACCATAAAGATAATCCATTTGATTTAACAAAAGTATGGTATCACGATGAGTATCCTCTAATTGAAGTTGGAGAGTTTGAATTAAATAGAAATCCAGATAATTACTTTATGGATGTTGAACAAGCTGCGTTTGCACCAACTAATATTATTCCAGGATTAGATTTTTCTCCAGACAAAATGCTGCAAGGGCGTTTATTCTCATATGGCGATGCGCAAAGATATCGATTAGGAGTTAATCATTGGCAGATTCCTGTAAACCAACCTAAAGGTGTTGGTATTGAAAATATTTGTCCTTTTAGTAGAGATGGTCAAATGCGCGTAGTTGACAATAACCAAGGTGGAGGAACACATTATTATCCAAATAACCATGGTAAATTTGATTCTCAACCTGAATATAAAAAGCCACCATTCCCAACTGATGGATACGGCTATGAATATAATCAACGTCAAGATGATGATAATTATTTTGAACAACCAGGTAAATTGTTTAGATTACAATCAGAGGACGCTAAAGAAAGAATTTTTACAAATACAGCAAATGCAATGGAAGGCGTAACGGATGATGTTAAACGACGTCATATTCGTCATTGTTACAAAGCTGACCCAGAATATGGTAAAGGTGTTGCAAAAGCATTAGGTATTGATATAAATTCTATTGATCTTGAAACTGAAAATGATGAAACATACGAAAACTTTGAAAAATAAATTTGATATGTAGTTTCTATATTGCATAGTTGAGCAGTTTATGATATCATAATAAATCGTAAAGATTCCTAACAAGAGAGGGTGTTTAACGTGCGCGTAAACGTAACATTAGCATGCACAGAATGTGGCGATCGTAACTATATCACTACTAAAAATAAACGTAATAATCCTGAGCGTATTGAAATGAAAAAATATTGCCCAAGATTAAACAAATATACGTTACATCGTGAAACTAAGTAATTCTTATCATTCAAATACGACGATTTGAAAATAAAGCGGGCTTACCTATTATATTGGGGAGCTCGCTTTTTTATGAAATTTTTGTGAAGAGTGATTAATGAATTGAGTTTCATCGATAGAACAATTTATGATTGTATTAGTTGTTACTTTATTAAAAATTGAGAATATTTATAGAAGGAAATAGATTACTGATTTTATAAAGTCATTTTGTTAGCGAATGCTTGAAAGAGTATTTAATATAGTAGAATTTAAAATTTCAAAGCGGAATTTAATAAGTACGAAGTAATTGTGGATATGTTTTATAAATGTTCGACAATACATTTTAATGTTAAATATGATGGTTTAGAAAATAATTTAACAAAGAAATGAAACTTTACTGTTGAATTATGTGAGGATTGTGTTATTATATAAATCGGAATAATTACGATTTGATAAAAAGTGAGGTAACTATATATGGCTAAGAAATCTAAAATAGCAAAAGAGAGAAAAAGAGAAGAGTTAGTAAATAAATATTACGAATTACGTAAAGAGTTAAAAGCAAAAGGTGATTACGAAGCGTTAAGAAAATTACCAAGAGATTCATCACCTACACGTTTAACTAGAAGATGTAAAGTAACTGGAAGACCTAGAGGTGTATTACGTAAATTTGAAATGTCTCGTATTGCGTTTAGAGAACATGCGCACAAAGGACAAATTCCAGGTGTTAAAAAATCAAGTTGGTAAAATCAAATTTCGTACTTTAGCCCATTTACAATATCAATAAAACAATGTACAGTATATACGAATGCTATAAACTGAATGTTTTCTCATATTAATAAGGAAACATTCGGTTTTTAATTTGCATTTAAAAATAATTAGTTTTTAAAGGGGCTATTTAAAGTGAAAATATTTGATTACGAAGATATTCAATTAATACCTAATAAATGCATAGTTGAAAGTAGGTCTGAATGTGATACAACTATCCAATTTGGTCCGAAAAAATTCAAGCTACCTGTAGTTCCTGCAAATATGCAAACAGTTATGAATGAGAAATTAGCGAAATGGTTTGCTGAAAATGATTACTTTTATATCATGCATCGTTTTGATGAAGAAGCAAGAATACCTTTTATAAAAAATATGCAAAATTCAGGCTTATTTGCATCTATTTCAGTTGGTGTAAAGAAAGCGGAATTTGATTTTATTGAAAAGTTAGCTCAAGAAAAATTAATCCCCGAATATATTACAATAGATATTGCGCATGGTCACTCGGATTCAGTGATAAACATGATTAAACATATTAAAACCCATATACCTGATAGTTTTGTTATTGCTGGTAATGTTGGTACGCCAGAAGGTGTTAGAGAATTAGAAAATGCTGGTGCTGATGCTACCAAAGTCGGTATAGGTCCTGGTAGAGTTTGTATTACAAAGATTAAAACAGGTTTTGGTACTGGTGGTTGGCAGTTAGCGGCATTAAACATATGTAGTAAAGCAGCTCGTAAACCTTTGATTGCCGATGGTGGTATAAGAACGCATGGCGACATCGCTAAGTCAATTAGATTTGGTGCATCAATGGTCATGATTGGTTCATTATTTGCGGCACACGAAGAATCACCTGGTGAAACTGTAGAACTTGATGGTAAACAGTATAAAGAATATTTTGGTAGTGCATCTGAATTTCAAAAAGGCGAACATAAAAATGTAGAAGGTAAAAAAATGTTTGTAGAACATAAGGGGTCATTAATGGATACCTTAAAAGAAATGCAACAAGATTTACAAAGCTCAATTTCATATGCCGGTGGAAAAGACTTGAAATCATTACGTACTGTAGATTATGTTATTGTTAGAAACTCTATTTTCAACGGTGATAGAGATTAATATTTATAGTAGGTGATGTAAATTAAAAAATTCATAGTAACTGTTGTTGCGTTTTTATCAATTATTATCATTGCGCCAATAACAGAATTTAAACCATTCATTCATTTACAAAATGAAGTAAGACAATATATTGACATTCACATCAATAAAGAAACAATTTCTGCGGAAAATAAATTGGATACGCCGAAGAAACAACTATTTGCCTTTAACAATATACAAATGAACATGTCGAAATCAGATGTTGAGAAAACATTAAATAAACCAAAAAGAGTGACATTTAATGAATACGGTACGAAGTGGTATACGTATTATGATGACGATTACAATAATTTTATAATGATAAGTTACATTAAAGATAAAGTTAATGCGTTATATACAAATCAAAATATCATCACTTCAAAATCAAAAATTAAATACAATACACCGAAAGCGGTTGTAAGGCAAAGATTAGGCGAACCAGAAACAGAGATTGTTAAAGGTAGAGTGCGTTACGAACAAAATAATAAAGAATATGATGTTTTCCATAAAAATCACATTTATACGACGGTATTTTATGATAAGTATCGACGTAATAATGTAACAGCTGTTTTACAAGTAAGTGATGCTATGGAAAATAGATTAAAAGAACAATATGGGGCACCTTCGAAATCGCTTGCAGATAGTTTTGAACTACAAAATTTTGATTTAGTTAATGCTGAAAGAAAACAACATCAATTATCTACATTGAAGTATTCTAAACAGAATTCTGAAACTGCTCGTAAGCATAGTAAAGATATGGCCAAAAATCATTATTTTGATCATACAAATTTAAAAGGTCAATCACCATTTGATCGATTGAAAAAAGATGGTATTACATTTAACTCAGCCGGAGAGAATTTAGCATATGGTCAAGTTAGTAGTATCTATGCACATCAAGGATTAATGAATTCTATTGGTCACAGAAAAAATATTTTAAATGATACGTTTAAAATATTAGGTGTTGGTGTTGATTTTAATGATGAAAAACAACCTTTTTGGACAGAAAATTATACTGGTTAATGTTTTTGGTATGAGTTTAAAGGGTAATGTTTATCTGTAAGGAAGTAGATAAACATGATGACAACAGATAAACCAAAAGATGCGGATATACTTGAACGCGTCAAAGATATACTTAATAAAAAAGAAAGAAAAAAATAATAATGGCTCGCTCCTGTAAATTATTACGGGGGCGAGTTTTAATTTGTGTAACATTTTGCAGGAATCTGTAATTCAAAATTTATATTAAAGAATGAGATTATCTAACAATTCGCAATTTCTGTTTGAACTGAATTTAGATTAGAATAAATAAAACCTCTTGAAAACGAAACTTTTTCAAGAGGTCCAAAATTTATAAAAATGAGGGTTTAACAATTACGATAATATATAACGGTTTAAAATATTACATTTCGCGGTACAAACCAATTACTTTCCCAATTACAGCAACATTGTCGAGGTAAATTGGCTCCATTGTACTATTTTCAGGTTGTAATCGATAACGATTTTTTTCTTTATAGAAGCGTTTGACAGTTGCTTCATCTTCCTCAGTCATAGCAACAATAATGTCTCCATTTTCTGCTATGGTTTGACTGCGAACAATTACTTTGTCTCCGTCTAATATACCAGCCTCAATCATACTGTCGCCTACGACGTTTAATATGAATATGTCGCTATTATGTGTCGATGTTAAGTGTTCAGGTAATGGAAAATACTCTTCAATATTTTCTACAGCGGTAATAGGAACACCTGCTGTGACTTTACCAATAACTGGCACATGAATCGTTTCTTCCATATTAATATTATCATTTGTTTGATCACTTACAATTTCTATAGCACGTGGTTTCGTTGGATCTCTTCTTATATAACCTTTTTCTTCAAGACGTGAAAGGTGACCATGAACAGTTGAACTGGATGCTAAGCCAACTGCTTCACCAATTTCACGAACACTAGGCGGATAACCTTTCATTTGAACAACTTGTTTAATATAGTTATATATTTCGCTTTGTCGTTTTGTTAATTCTCTCATATATAGGCACTCCCTAAATTAATTTAAATACAGTATATCATTAATTCACAACCAAAACAAACATTTGTTCGTTAAAATATTGACACAGAACATAAGTTCTGATAAATTACTTATACAAACAAATGTTCTAGGAGTGAAAATGATGTTTTACAATAAATATAAAAACGTATCAACATATATCATCATATTTTTAGTTTCAAGTGCAGCCTTTGCAATATTCTTGTTAAGTGCGAACGTTAGTGCTCACTCGGAACAAGTGTACGAAATGACTGACCATCAAATTAAGAACAATACGATAAATAAAGCATACGAACATAAAGACCCTACAAACAATAGCGAACAAAGAGATGGGAAAGTGTTCGCTTTAATAAATTGATACATTGTCACAACGTTATTTTGCCTATTTTTGCGAAATAGTGTTTTTTATTACTTTTTTGCTGAACTTAAATTTGTTATATTTTGTTAAAGTATTATAATGATTGAATAAACAAATTGAAGGTAGGTTTTTTAATTGAGTAATTCTGATTTGAATATCGAAAGAATTAACGAGTTAGCTAAAAAGAAAAAAGAAGTAGGATTAACTCAAGAAGAAGCAAAGGAGCAAACAGCCTTAAGAAAAGCTTATCTTGAGAGTTTTAGAAAAGGGTTTAAACAACAAATTGAAAATACTAAAGTAATTGATCCAGAAGGTAATGATGTAACACCTGAAAAAATTAAAGAGATACAACAAAAAAGAGATAATAAAAATTAAATCACAAATCTGTAAAGAATTTTCTGACATTATAACTTGGAATAAGTATTTTACTTATCTTTTTATTTTAAAATAAGTTATAATGTATTTGATAAAATTGAAGAAGGGAAGATACACAAGATGTTTAATGAAAAAGATCAATTAGCTGTTGATACGCTACGTGCACTAAGTATCGACACAATCGAAAAAGCGAATTCTGGTCATCCAGGATTACCTATGGGAGCTGCCCCAATGGCTTACACTTTGTGGACACGTCATCTGAATTTTAATCCACAATCTAAAGATTACTTCAATAGAGACCGTTTCGTATTATCGGCAGGGCATGGTTCAGCATTATTGTATAGCTTGTTACATGTTTCTGGTAGTTTAGAATTAGAAGAATTAAAGCAATTTAGACAATGGGGTTCTAAAACACCAGGCCATCCTGAATACAGACATACTGATGGTGTAGAAGTTACTACTGGACCACTTGGACAAGGTTTTGCTATGTCAGTAGGATTAGCTTTAGCAGAAGATCACCTAGCAGGGAAATTTAATAAAGAAGGATATAATGTTGTAGATCATTACACATATGTATTAGCTTCTGACGGTGATTTAATGGAAGGTATTTCGCATGAAGCAGCTTCATTTGCTGGACATAATAAATTAAGTAAATTAGTTGTTTTATACGATTCAAATGATATTTCATTAGATGGCGAATTAAACAAAGCTTTTTCTGAAAACACAAAAGCTCGTTTTGAAGCATATGGTTGGAATTACTTACTAGTTAAAGATGGTAATGATTTAGAAGAAATTGATAATGCGATTACTACTGCTAAATCTCAAGAAGGACCAACAATTATCGAAGTTAAAACAACAATCGGATTTGGTTCACCGAATAAAGCAGGAACTAATGGTGTTCATGGGGCACCTTTAGGTGAAGATGAAAGAAAATTAACATTCGAAAATTACGGTTTAGATCCTGAAAAACGTTTTAATGTTTCAGAAGAAGTATACGAAATTTTCCAAAATACTATGTTAAAACGTGCTAATGAAGATGAATCTCAATGGAATTCATTATTAGAAAAATATGCAGAAACATATCCTGAATTAGCAGAAGAATTTAAATTAGCGATTAGTGGTAAATTGCCTAAAAATTATAAGGATGAACTACCACGTTTTGAACTTGGTCATAATGGTGCATCTCGTGCTGATTCTGGTACTGTTATTCAAGCAATCAGTAAAACTGTCCCTTCATTCTTTGGTGGATCAGCAGACCTTGCTGGTTCAAACAAATCCAATGTAAATGATGCAACAGATTATAGTTCTGAAACACCTGAAGGTAAAAATGTGTGGTTTGGTGTACGTGAATTTGCTATGGGTGCTGCTGTAAATGGTATGGCTGCACATGGAGGTTTACATCCATATGGTGCAACATTCTTCGTATTTAGTGATTATTTAAAACCAGCGTTACGTTTATCATCAATTATGGGATTAAATGCTACGTTCATCTTCACACATGATTCAATTGCAGTAGGTGAAGATGGTCCTACTCATGAACCAATTGAACAATTAGCTGGACTAAGAGCCATTCCAAATATGAATGTTATCCGTCCTGCAGATGGTAATGAAACAAGAGTAGCATGGGAAGTTGCCTTAGAATCTGAATCTACACCTACTTCATTAGTATTGACACGTCAAAACTTACCGGTTTTAGATGTACCAGAAGATGTAGTTGAAGAAGGCGTTCGAAAAGGTGCCTATACAGTTTATGGCTCTGAAGAGACACCAGAATTCCTATTATTAGCTTCAGGTTCAGAAGTTAGTCTTGCAGTTGAAGCTGCTAAAGATCTTGAAAAGCAAGGTAAATCAGTGCGTGTTGTTTCAATGCCTAACTGGAATGCATTTGAACAACAATCTGAAGAATATAAAGAATCAGTTATTCCATCAAGCGTAACAAAACGTGTTGCGATTGAAATGGCTTCACCGCTAGGATGGCATAAATATGTAGGTACTGCAGGTAAAGTTATTGCTATTGACGGCTTTGGCGCAAGTGCACCTGGCGATTTAGTAGTTGAAAAATATGGCTTTACAAAAGAAAATATCTTAAACCAAGTTATGAGCTTATAAGAATAATTTATAAAGCGAGTATGTTTAGAAGTCTAGGATGCATAATCTTAGGCTTCTTTTAAAGTGGTGAAATTTAGAGTATAGCACTCAAACTACATCATAAGTGATAACTTTTGAAAATATACTATTTCAGATTAATCTTTAAAACCTCTGTTATAACAGCATGATTTTTGATATTATTTTTAGTATCGATATTAAAATACTTGAATAAACTAGTTCTTGAAATAATGTGATGAATTTAGTAAAATTCAGTAGGATAAAGAAAGCGGGTGAAACAATGGCAACTTGGTTAGCAATTATTTTTATAGTAGCTGCATTAATTTTAGGTTTAATTGGAGGTTTCCTTTTAGCTAGAAAATATATGATGGACTACTTGAAGAAAAACCCACCAATCAACGAAGAAATGCTTCGTATGATGATGATGCAAATGGGTCAAAAACCTTCTCAGAAGAAAATTAATCAAATGATGACGATGATGAATAAAAATATGGATCAAAATATGAAGAGTGCGAAAAAGTAAATTCGCAATTGATAGAGGCTATTTTCCAGATATGGAAATGGCCTCTTTTTATAATCAAATTAATAAGAATAAATATGTTTATTAAAATTAAAGTTAACAAAATGACGAATAGACTGAGAAATGCTATAATTCATTTTGTATGATTTACAGAGAGTTTATTTAACGAGAAGGTGTCTGCGTGCTCTATTTAATATTTTCAATCATTGTAGCTTTATTTATGGGAACTATAGTTATAGTTATTCGTATGAAAGCTCAAAATTATCCGGTAAATGAGAAAAAAATAGTTTTGCCACCGTTTTTTATGGCGACTGGTGCATTGATGTACGTCGTTCCATATTTTAGGCTAACAGGATCGGAAATGCTAGAAGCCTTTATAATTGGTTTGCTTTTTTCTACAGTTCTAATTTGGACTTCTCGATTTGAAGTCAAAGGTACAGAAATTTATATGAAACGATCTAAAGCATTTCCAGTTATTTTGATTTCATTACTTATCATTCGTACTGTGATGAAAATATTCATTAGTAATGAAATAGATCCTGGAGAATTAGGCGGCATGTTCTTTTTATTAGCATTCTGTATGATTGTTCCTTGGAGAGCAGCAATGCTATATAAATACAAAAAACTAAAGAAAACATTAATCAATTAATTACTTTTAAAACCACTTGTGATCGACTTTTAAATCAGTCAATGAGTGGTTTTAATTTTACTTGAAAAGGTGAAATGTTTATATTAAAATAAAAGCGAACAAACGTTCTATATGGAGGCAGTAATGAAAATTATACATACAGCGGACTGGCACTTAGGGAAAATATTAAATGGCAAACAGCTTTTAGAAGATCAAGCGTATATTTTAGATATGTTCGTAGAAAAAATGAAAGAAGAAGAACCTGATATCATTGTGATAGCTGGAGATTTATATGACACAACATATCCAAGTAAAGATGCAATCATGTTATTAGAACAAGCGATTGGAAAGCTAAATTTAGAACTGCGTATACCAATAATTATGATTAGCGGAAATCACGATGGTAAAGAGAGATTAAACTATGGGGCGAGTTGGTTTGAACATAATCAGTTATTTATAAGAACAGATTTTACATCGATTAATTCGCCAATAGAGATAAATGGGGTTAATTTTTATACACTCCCTTATGCTACTGTGAGCGAAATGAAACACTATTTTGAAGATGATACCATTGAAACGCATCAACAGGGAATTACGCGCTGTATTGAAACAATAGCACCGGCAATTGATGAAGATGCCGTCAATATTTTAATTAGTCATCTGACTGTTCAAGGTGGAAAGACATCTGATTCTGAAAGACCATTAACTATTGGAACGGTTGAATCAGTTCAGAAAGGTGTTTTTGATATATTTGATTATGTCATGCTAGGTCACTTGCATCATCCATTTAGTATAGAAGACGACAAAATTAAATATAGTGGCTCCTTATTGCAGTATTCATTTTCGGAAGCGGGTCAAGCTAAAGGGTATAGACGTGTAACAATTAACGATGGCATTATTAACGATGTATTTATTCCTCTTAAGCCGCTTAGACAATTGGAAATTATCTCGGGCGAATATAATGATGTTATTAATGAAAAAGTTCATGTGAAAAATAAAGATAATTATTTACATTTTAAACTTAAAAATATGTCTCATATTACTGATCCAATGATGAGTTTAAAACAAATTTATCCTAACACTTTAGCGCTGACGAATGAAACTTTTAATTACAATGAAGAAAATAATGCTATAGAAATAAGTGAAAAGGATGACATGTCAATCATCGAAATGTTTTATAACCATATAACTGATAAAAAATTATCGGATATCCAATCTAAAAAGATAAAAAATATTTTAGAAAACGAATTGAGAAAGGAGGATTAATGAATGAAACCATTACATTTAAAGTTGAATAATTTCGGCCCCTTTTTAAAAGAAGAAATTGATTTTTCTAAAATTGATAATAATGAATTGTTTTTAATAAGTGGTAAGACTGGATCTGGTAAAACAATGATTTTTGATGCAATGACTTATGCCTTATTTGGTAAAGCATCAACTGAACAAAGAGAAGAAAATGATTTGAGAAGTCATTTCGCTGATGGTAAACAGCCGATGTCAGTAACGTTTGAATTTCAATTAAATCATCGAATTTATAAAGTGCATAGACAAGGCCCTTATATCAAAGAAGGTAATACAACAAAAACGAACGCTAAATTTGATGTATTTGAGATGGTGGATGGCAAGTATGAAATTAGAGAAAGTAAAGTAATTTCAGGTACCCAATTCATTATTGAATTATTAGGAGTAAATGCAGATCAATTCCGACAATTGTTTATTTTGCCTCAAGGTGAATTCAAACGCTTTTTAATATCAAACAGTCGTGAAAAGCAAGGGATATTAAGAACACTGTTTGACAGTGAAAAATTTGAAGCTATACGAGAAATATTAAAAGAAGAAGTAAAAAAAGAAAAAGCTCAAATCGAGAATAGATATCAACAAATTGACCTTTTATGGCAAGAAATTGAATCATTTGATGATGACAAAATAAAAGGCTTATTAGAGGTTGCCACTCAACAGATAGACAAAGTGATTGAAAATATACCACTTTTACAAGCTAGGTCGAAAGAAATACTAGCATTTGTAAATGAAAGTAAAGAAACTGCTATTAAAGAATATGAAATAATAGAAAAGAAAACACTAGAAAATAATATATTAAAAGATAATATTAATCAACTCAACAAAAATAAAATTGATTTCGTTCAATTGAAAGAGCAACAACCTGAAATAGAGGAAATTGAAGCTAAGTTAAAGTTGTTACAAGATATTACAAACTTATTGAATTATATTGAAAATAGAGAAAAAATTGAAACTAAAATTGCTAAAAGCAAAAAAGATATTTCTGAAACCAATAATAAAATATTGAACCTTGATTGTGATAAGCGAAACATAGACAAAGAGAAAAAAATGTTAGAAGAAAATGGAGATTTAATTGAAAGTAAAATCTCTTTTATTGATAAAACTAGAGTATTATTTAACGACATTAATAAGTATCAACAAAGTTATCTCAATATTGAACGCTTGAGAACTGAGGATGAACAATTAGGTGATGAATTAAATAATCTAATTAAAGGTTTAGAAAAGGTCGAAGATTCAATAGGTAATAATGAAAGTGATTACGAGAAAATTATCGAACTAAATAATGCGATAACTAACATAAATAATGAAATTAATGTAATTAAAGAAAATGAAAAAGCTAAAGATGAATTAGATAAACTATTAGGTAGTAAGCAAGAGTTAGAGAATCAAATTAATGAAGAAAAAACTATATTGAAGAATCTCGAAATAAAATTAGATCGCTATGATAAATCAAAATTGGACTTAAATGATAAAGAAAGCTTTATAAGTGAAATTAAATCTGCTGTAAAGATTGGAGATCAATGTCCGATATGTGGTAATGAAATTCAGGATTTAGGGCATCATATTGATTTTGACAGTATTGCTAAACGTCAAAATGAAATTAAAGAAATTGAAGCAAATATCCACACTATGGAATCGAATATTGCTGTGCATAATTCTGAAATTAAATTTGTTAATGAAAAAATATCGAATATTAATATTAAAACGCAAAGTGATCTTTCACTCGAAGTATTGAATAAGCGTCTGCTAGAAAATGAAAATGCATTGAATAATCAAAGAGATCTTAATAAATTTATAGAACAAATGAAAGAAGAAAAAGATAATCTAACGTTGCAAATTCATAATAAACAATTGCGTCTAAATAAAAATGAATCTGAGTTGAAAATATGTCGAGATCTCATCACTGAATTTGAAACACTCTCAAAATATAATAATATCACTAATTTTGAAGTGGATTATAAGAAGTATATTCAAGATGTGAATCAACATCAAGAACACTCAAACCAGATTGAAGATAAGTTAATACAATTATCTCAAAGAAAGTTAATTGAGCAAAATAATCTAAATCACTATGAAAACCAACTAGAAACTTACAATAATGACTTAGAATTGAATGAACAATCTATTGAAATGGAAATGTCGAGGCTGAATTTAACTGACGACAATGATATAAATGAAATAATAGCCTGGAGGGGCGAGCAAGAGGAATTAGAGCAGAAAAGGGATACTTATAAAAAACGTTATCATGAATTTGAAATGGAAATCGCTAGGTTAGAATCATTAACCAAGGATAAAGAGTTATTGGACTCTGATAAATTAAAAGATGACTATGAACTAAAAAAAGGAAAGATGAATACACTGATAGATGAATACTCTGCTGTTCATTATCAATGTCAAAATAATATTAAAAAAACACAATCTATAGTTTCGCATATTAATTACTTAAATCAAGAATTAAAGGATCAACAAGAAATATTTCAATTGGCTGAGATTCTTAGTGGTAAGAATAACAAAAATCTTACATTGGAAAACTTTGTCTTAATTTACTATTTAGATCAAATTATTGCTCAAGCAAATCTGAGATTAGCAACAATGTCAGATAATCGATACCAACTAATTAGGCGAGAAGCGGTTTCTCATGGTCTTAGTGGCCTAGAAATTGATGTATTTGATTTGCATTCAAATAAGTCTAGACATATTAGCTCGTTATCAGGTGGAGAAACTTTCCAATCGTCGCTTGCATTAGCTTTAGGGTTAAGCGAAATTGTACAGCAGCAATCAGGAGGTATTTCACTAGAATCAATATTTATTGATGAAGGATTCGGTACATTAGATCAAGAAACGCTTGAAACAGCGTTAGACACTTTGTTAAATCTTAAATCAACTGGTAGAATGGTTGGGATTATTTCACATGTGAGTGAATTGAAAAATAGAATACCTTTAGTTTTAGAAGTGAAATCAGATCAATATAAGAGTTCAACAAGATTCAAAAGAAATTAAAACATAAAAAATAGAGATGGTACTTTGGAATGTATAGAACAACCTTAGCCCATCTCTTTTTATTTAAAAATTATTTTTTCTCACGTAATAAATCTCTGATTTCAGTTAATAACACAACATTTTCTTCCACAACTGCTTCTTCTTCGGCTTCTTCTTTTTTCATTAATGTATTTGCAATCTTAACAAAGATGAATAAAGCAAACGCGATGATAATAAAGTCGATAACAGATTGGATAAATAAACCGTATTTAATACCCCAGAATGACCATTCTTTAGCAAAATCAACTGATCCGAAAATTTTACCAATTAATGGCATGATGATATTTTCTACTAATGAAGATATAATCTTGTTGAAAGCTGCACCCATCACAACAGCAATTGCTAAATCTAAGACGTTACCTTTTAAGGCGAACTCTTTGAATTCTTTTAACATTACACTCAACCTCTCTTTTTTAAATGTAACTTCAATTATACAACAAATAAAAAAATTAGAAAATAGATTATTCAAGAAAATTTGATTATCGCAAAGACCTTTGTTATCCTATAAAGGTGCGTGAGTTATTGAATAAAATGTTTAGATAATATTTTTATTCTACTACATAAAATTAAATATAGAATTGAAGGGAGTAATTAATTATGAATTCTTCTTCACCAGAGAATCCAAATGGAAAGAAGTATTCACCAGTCTTCATCTATAGTGCAATTGTTGTTGCTATAGTCGTATTACTTGGTGCATTTTTACCTGAACAATTCAACTATGTTACCAATAATATTAAAATGTGGATTACAGAAAAGTTAGGTTGGTATTATCTTATTCTTACTACGATTATCGTGTTCTTCTGTATATTCCTTATTTTTAGTCCTATTGGAAAACTTAAACTAGGTAAACCAAATGACAAACCTGAGTTTAATACAATTTCATGGTTTGCTATGTTGTTTAGTGCTGGTATGGGGATAGGTTTGGTGTTTTATGGTGCAGCTGAACCGATGGCGCACTTTGCTACGCCACCTACAGCAGATCCCAAAACTACTGAAGCTTATACTGAAGCTCTACGTTCAACATTTTTCCATTGGGGATTCCATGCTTGGGCTGTTTATGGTGTTGTTGCGTTAGCGTTGGCATATTCGCAATTCCGTAAAGGTGAACCAGGTTTATTATCTAGAACTTTACGTCCTCTTTTAGGTGATAAAGTGGAAGGACCTATTGGGATTTTTATTGACGTTTTATCTGTATTTGCGACAATCGTTGGGGTAGCCGTTTCGTTAGGTATGGGTGCTCTACAAATTAATGGTGGTTTACATTACTTGTTCAATGTTCCAAACAATACGTTTGTACAAGCGATTATCATCATTGTTGTTACTATCTTATTTATAGCAAGTGCATGGTCTGGATTAAGTAAAGGTATTCAATACTTAAGTAACTTGAACATTGGTTTAGGTACTATTTTAATGGTAGCTGCTTTAATTGTTGGACCAACTGTTCTTATTTTAAATATGTTAACTAGCTCTACTGGTAGTTTACTAAACACATTCTTGTTTAATAGTTTTGATACAGCTGCTTTAAATCCTCAAAAACGTGAATGGATGTCTTCATGGACACTTTATTACTGGGGTTGGTGGTTAAGTTGGAGCCCATTCGTTGGAGTGTTTATTGCACGAGTTTCAAAAGGACGTTCAATTAGAGAGTTCATTTCTGGTGTCTTGCTAGTTCCAGCAATTGTTAGTTTTGTATGGTTTAGTGTCTTTGGTGTATTAGGCATCGAGACAGGTAAGAAACACAAAGAAATTTTTGATATGACTCCTGAAACACAGCTATTTGGAGTGTTTAATCATGTGCCATTTGGCATTGTTTTATCGTTGATTGCATTATTATTAATTGCATCATTCTTTATTACATCTGCTGACTCAGCAACATTTGTATTAGGAATGCAAACAACATTCGGCTCATTAAATCCATCTAGTATGGTAAAAGTTGTTTGGGGAATTTCACAGGCCTTAATAGCATTTGTACTTTTATTAGCTGGTGGCGGTAACGGCGCTGAAGCTTTAAATGCGATTCAAAGTGCTGCAATTATAAGTGCATTCCCATTCTCCTTTGTCGTCATACTCATGATGGTAAGTTTCTACAAGGATGCGAACCAGGAACGTAAATTCTTAGGTTTAACATTGACTCCGAATAAACACCGCTTACAAGAATATATCAAGAGTCAACAAGAAGATTATGAATCTGACATTCTTGAAAAGCGTCAGTCACGTAGAAATATAGAGAAAAAAGATAACTAATAAAATTTAGTTAAGTATTTTAATAACAAGTAGTATGTCATTCTAGTAGCTAGAACAGATATACTACTTGTTTATTTTTTGTGGAAAATTGAGTATATTCAAAAGGATAAGAACGAGAATTTCGTTATTAAACTACGAATTCTCGATTTTTTTTATTTTAAAATAGGTTTATTTATGACAACTTAATAGAAAGGGTTTTGACAAAGATAAAGTGAAGTACGACGGTATAAACAAAAATTAACTATACTTTTATAGAAAATTAGCGATACATATATCGGTATATGTATATCAAAAGAATGACATTGAAAAAGAAATATTAAAGTTTGGCGGCATAATTTTCTTTCTGATCAATGAAATAATACGCTTAAAAAGTGAATTGAATCATTCGCGAAATTGATAATTATTCTCAATTAATAAAAAATACTTATTACACTTTACCTGAATGATAAGTTTTGCTTATATACTCTGATTAAAAAGTCAAAACCTAAATTAAGCGTTTTCTAAGCATGATGAGTTGTTTATCAATAAATATAATAATACAATTTAATCAAGGCATATAAATATAAAAATGTATCAAGGGGGATCATTAAATGGCTGCAAATTTTAAAGAGCAATCAAAAAAACATTTTGACTTGAATGGCCAAAGTTATACTTACTATGATTTAAAAGCTGTAGAAGAGCAAGGTATTACTAAAGTTTCCAATTTACCTTATTCAATTCGTGTTTTGTTAGAATCTTTACTTCGTCAAGAAGATGATTTTGTAATTACAGACGATCATATTAAAGCTTTAAGTCAGTTTGGAAAAGATGAAAATGAAGGCGAGGTACCATTTAAACCTTCTCGTGTTATTTTACAAGATTTCACAGGTGTACCAGCCGTAGTTGATTTAGCTTCTTTACGTAAAGCAATGGATGACGTTGGGGGAGATATTACTAAAATTAATCCAGAAGTACCGGTGGATTTAGTTATTGACCACTCAGTTCAAGTGGATAGCTATGCAAATCCAGAAGCTCTTGAACGTAATATGAAATTAGAATTTGAACGTAACTATGAACGTTATCAGTTTTTAAATTGGGCAACGAAAGCATTTGATAATTACAATGCAGTTCCTCCTGCAACTGGAATAGTTCACCAAGTTAACTTAGAATATTTAGCAAGTGTTGTACATGTTCGTGATGTAGATGGTGAAAAAACTGCATTTCCAGATACATTAGTTGGTACTGATTCACATACAACAATGATAAATGGTATTGGCGTACTAGGATGGGGTGTTGGTGGTATTGAAGCTGAAGCTGGAATGCTTGGACAACCTTCTTATTTCCCAATTCCAGAGGTTATTGGTGTACGACTAGTAAATTCATTACCACAAGGCGCAACAGCAACTGATTTAGCGTTAAGAGTAACTCAAGAGCTACGTAAAAAAGGTGTTGTTGGTAAATTTGTAGAGTTCTTTGGTCCAGGTGTACAACATTTACCACTAGCAGACCGAGCTACAATTGCAAACATGGCGCCAGAGTATGGAGCAACTTGCGGATTCTTCCCAGTTGATGATGAATCTCTTAAATATATGAAGTTAACTGGTAGATCAGACGAACATATCGCGCTAGTAAAAGAATATTTGAAACAAAACCATATGTTCTTTGATGTTGAAAAAGAAGATCCTAATTATACAGATGTTATCGAATTGGATTTATCAACAGTTGAAGCATCGCTTTCAGGACCAAAACGTCCTCAAGATTTAATTTTCTTAAGTGATATGAAATCATCATTTGAAAATTCTGTAACAGCTCCAGCGGGCAACCAAGGACATGGTTTAGATAAAAGTGAATTTGATAAGAAAGCTGAAATTAACTTCAAAGATGGATCAAAAGCTACAATGAAAACAGGTGATATTGCAATAGCTGCAATTACATCATGTACAAATACATCTAACCCTTATGTAATGTTAGGTGCAGGTTTAGTTGCTAAAAAAGCAGTTGAAAAAGGCTTGAAAGTTCCTGAATACGTTAAAACTTCTCTAGCACCAGGATCAAAAGTTGTTACCGGATATTTAAGAGATGCTGGCTTACAACCTTATTTAGATGATTTAGGCTTTAACTTGGTTGGTTATGGATGTACAACTTGTATCGGTAATTCAGGTCCTTTATTACCAGAAATTGAAAAAGCGATTGCTGATGAGGACCTATTAGTGACATCTGTATTATCTGGTAACCGTAACTTTGAAGGTCGTATCCATCCTCTTGTAAAAGCCAATTACCTAGCTTCACCACAGTTAGTTGTTGCTTATGCATTAGCTGGAACGGTTGATATTGATTTACAAAATGAACCTATTGGTAAAGGTAATGACGGTGAAGATGTATATTTGAAAGATATTTGGCCATCAATTAAAGAAGTTTCAGATACCGTTGATAGTGTTGTAACACCTGAATTATTTATTGAAGAATATAATAACGTATACAATAACAACGAATTATGGAATGAGATTGATGTAACTGATCAACCTCTATATGACTTTGATCCTAATTCAACATACATTCAAAATCCATCATTCTTCCAAGGATTATCTAAAGAACCGGGTACGATTGTTCCATTAAATGGTTTACGTGTTATGGGTAAATTCGGTGATTCTGTGACAACTGACCACATCTCTCCCGCAGGTGCAATTGGTAAAGATACGCCAGCTGGTAAATATTTACAAGATCATCAAGTGCCTATTCGTGAATTTAATTCATATGGTTCAAGACGTGGTAATCACGAAGTAATGGTTCGAGGTACGTTTGCTAATATACGTATTAAAAACCAATTAGCGCCAGGTACTGAAGGTGGTTTTACAACTTATTGGCCAACAAATGAAGTAATGCCTATCTTTGATGCTGCAATGAAATATAAAGAAGATGGTACAGGTTTAGTTGTATTAGCTGGTAACGATTATGGTATGGGTTCATCTCGTGACTGGGCAGCAAAAGGTACAAACTTATTAGGTGTTAAAACAGTTATTGCACAAAGTTATGAACGTATCCATCGTTCAAATTTAGTTATGATGGGTGTATTACCATTAGAGTTTAAAAAAGGTGAATCAGCTGATTCTCTTGGTCTAGATGGTACAGAAGAAATTTCTGTTAATATTGATGAAAATGTTCAACCACATGACTACGTCAAAGTTACTGCTAAGAAGCAAGATGGTGATTTGGTAGAATTTGACGCTATGGTTCGTTTTGACTCACTTGTTGAAATGGATTACTATCGTCACGGTGGAATTTTACAAATGGTTTTAAGAAATAAATTAGCGCAATAAAAATAGATATCACAGTAAAATTTTAATCGGTATTTGAGGCACTTTGATAGTGCTCAAAAATACCTCTATAAACTTTATGATTTAATAGGTCGGTTCAAAACCTTTGTGTTCTTGGCCGGCCTCTTCTTGTATTTTATGTTAGAATGAGATATAAAGTTAAACTGAAAGAAGGCTTAAAATGATATATAGTATTACAGAAATAGAAGCGCGTTATGCTGAAACTGATAAGATGGGTGTAATTTATCACGGGAATTATGCAACTTGGTTTGAAGTTGCGCGGTTGGATTATATATCGAAGTTAGGTTTTAGTTATGCTGATATGGAAAAACAAGGAATCATTTCACCTGTGACTGACCTCAATGTCAATTATAAAAAGTCTATTTTTTATCCAGAAAAAGTTAAAGTTAAAACTTGGGTTGAAAAATATTCGAGATTACGTTCAGTGTATAAATATGAGATTTTTAATGAAAAAGGTGAACTTGCAACTACAGGTTCCACAGAATTGATTTGCATTAAAGAAGATACTTTTAAGCCTATACGGTTGGATCGTTATTTCCCAGATTGGCATGAAGCCTATAGTAAAGTGCAAACGCTCAATAATGAAGGGAAAACAGTAGAGATAATGGATGGTATTGATTCTTTATAAGTTACTATAAATGTTTGGAGAGGCAATATTAACAATTAATCTATAAAAAATAGCCAATACGTTAACATTAATGTAATTAGCGTGAAGATAAGTTAATATATAGCAAAAACGAACTTGTTCATACAACATCAGATGTGTTAAACCAAAGTACAACTTGTGAGGTTCAGTACACATCAGAATGTGTAAACAAGTTCGTTTTATTTTAGTTATTTTGTGGAATAAGAAATTTCATCTTCGTGATCAACTACATTTACAATAATGTGGTCATCTTCAAAGTACCACAAATCTTTTTCCGCTACGACAACATTTAAATCGTCATATTGTTGTTCATAGCCAATATCAACATCTTCCTTTGGTTCAACTGTAAAAGCAGGACTAAATCCTTGCTTGAGTTGGAATTCGCCACCATATCTTACAAAAAACACGAGCACTTTATTATTTTCAGGTAACTCAAGTTCATTTTTAAACCAAGTTACTGCTGCATCAGTAAGTTCTATTTGCATAACAATGACCTCCTATATTTATTACAGAATGGGAGTGGGCCCCAATTCATATTGTTTGTGGGATTTCTTTTCGAAATTCTCTGTGTTGGAGCCCACCCCAACCTGCACATTATTGTAAGCTGAATTTCCATAAGCTTCTATGTTGGGACCCCCGACCAGAATTGAAAAAACCTAGTTATAAGCGCATTTCATTCTGTCAACTACAGCTAATATAACATTGTGTAGCCTATGACATTGATCTATGTCTCGGTCTCAAATGTTCTTGTAAAAAAACTAAGTATAGTTGAATTTTAAGTTAAAAAAATTGTTTTTGCAAAAATAAAATAATCCATCAACTGCAAAAAAATATGCAATGATGGACTAATGTCAAAAAATTGTTACATCCATTTTATTTTAGGTTCTTCGCCTCTAAAAATTCTTGCGATATTAGAGCGATGTCTAATTATCAATATGATTGAAACTAAGAAACTAACGACTAATAAAATATAGTCTTGAATGATAAGCGAGCCAATCACACAGCAAATTGCTGCAACGATACTTGCTAAAGAAACATATTTAAAAATCTTCAATACAATAAAGAAGATAATTGCAAGTATTAGTAAAAGTATCGGGTTGACTCCCAAGACGACACCTGCACTAGTTGCAACCGCTTTGCCACCTTGGAATTTTAAATAAACAGGATAAACGTGTCCAAGTATAGCGAATAAGCCAACAATTAAACCATTTGTAAAAAAAGTACTAATAGGGCCATCTGCGTGAACTGGTAACCATAAAGGGAAGAAAACAGTTATGAACCCTTTGAAAATATCTAGAAATGTTACCAAGAATCCTGCAGGACGACCTAATACTCTAAAGCTATTAGTAGCGCCAGTATTACCACTACCAAATTGTCTAATATCTTTTTTGAAAAATAATTTTCCAATTACGAATCCACTTGGGAAAGCGCCGATAAGATAACTTAGTAGTAACATGACGATTATCATCATAAATATTACACATCCTTTAATATCTTAGGACTATTTTATCATATTCGTTTAAATTACGGCTAAAATTTTTAAAAACGGGGATTAATATATGGAATTAAGCTATGAAAGTTAATTGATACTTGCATTTTACGCTGATTTATATAAGAATAACTATTGTATAGTTTTAAAAACGAACGTACGTTTGCAGGAGGCGAAATCATTGGCAATGAATAAACAAAATAATTATTCAGATGATTCAATACAGGTTTTAGAGGGGTTAGAAGCAGTTCGTAAAAGACCTGGTATGTATATTGGATCAACTGATAAACGGGGATTACATCATCTAGTATATGAAATTGTCGATAACTCCGTCGATGAAGTATTGAATGGTTACGGTAACGAAATAGATGTAACAATTAATAAAGATGGTAGTATTTCTATAGAAGATAATGGACGTGGTATGCCAACAGGTATACATAAATCAGGTAAACCGACAGTCGAAGTTATCTTTACTGTTTTACATGCAGGAGGTAAATTTGGACAAGGCGGCTATAAAACTTCAGGTGGTCTTCACGGCGTTGGTGCTTCAGTTGTAAATGCATTGAGTGAATGGCTTGAAGTTGAAATCCATCGAGATGGTAATATATATCATCAAAGTTTTAAAAACGGTGGTTCGCCATCTTCTGGTTTAGTAAAAAAAGGTAAAACTAAGAAAACAGGTACCAAAGTAACATTTAAACCTGATGACACAATTTTTAAAGCATCTACATCATTTAATTTTGATGTTTTAAGTGAACGACTACAAGAGTCTGCGTTCTTATTGAAAAATTTAAAAATAACGCTTAATGATTTACGCAGTGGTAAAGAGCGTCAAGAGCATTACCATTATGAAGAAGGAATCAAAGAATTTGTTAGTTATGTCAATGAAGGAAAAGAAGTTTTGCATGACGTGGCTACATTTTCAGGTGAAGCAAATGGTATAGAGGTAGATGTAGCTTTCCAATATAATGATCAATATTCAGAAAGTATTTTAAGTTTCGTAAATAATGTACGTACTAAAGATGGTGGTACACATGAAGTTGGTTTTAAAACAGCAATGACACGTGTATTTAATGATTATGCACGTCGTATTAATGAACTTAAAACAAAAGATAAAAACTTAGACGGTAATGATATTCGTGAAGGTTTAACAGCTGTTGTGTCTGTACGTATTCCAGAAGAATTACTACAATTTGAAGGACAAACGAAATCTAAATTGGGTACTTCTGAAGCAAGAAGTGCTGTTGATTCAGTTGTTGCAGACAAATTGCCATTCTATTTAGAAGAAAAAGGACAATTGTCTAAATCACTTGTGAAAAAAGCGATTAAAGCACAACAAGCAAGGGAAGCTGCACGTAAAGCTCGTGAAGATGCTCGTTCAGGTAAGAAAAACAAGCGTAAAGACACTTTGCTATCTGGTAAATTAACACCTGCACAAAGTAAAAACACTGATAAAAATGAATTGTATTTAGTCGAAGGTGATTCTGCGGGAGGTTCAGCAAAACTTGGACGAGACCGCAAATTCCAAGCGATATTACCATTACGTGGTAAGGTAATTAATACAGAGAAAGCACGTCTGGAAGATATTTTTAAAAATGAAGAAATTAATACAATTATCCACACAATCGGGGCAGGCGTTGGTACTGACTTTAAAATTGAAGATAGTAATTATAATCGTGTAATTATTATGACTGATGCTGATACTGATGGTGCGCATATTCAAGTGCTATTGTTAACATTCTTCTTCAAATATATGAAACCGCTTGTTCAAGCAGGTCGTGTATTTATTGCTTTACCTCCACTTTATAAATTGGAAAAAGGTAAAGGCAAAACAAAGAGAGTTGAATACGCTTGGACAGACGAAGAGCTTAATAAATTACAAAAAGAACTTGGTAAGGGCTTCACGTTACAACGTTACAAAGGTTTGGGTGAAATGAACCCTGAACAATTATGGGAAACGACGATGAACCCAGACACACGAACTTTAATTCGTGTACAAGTTGAAGATGAAGTGCGTTCATCTAAACGTGTAACAACATTAATGGGTGACAAAGTACAACCTAGACGTGAATGGATTGAAAAGCACGTTGAGTTTGGTATGCAAGAGGACCAAAGTATTTTAGATAATTCTGAAGTACAAGTACTTGAAAATGATCAATTTGATGAGGAGGAAATCTAGTGAGTGAAATAATTCAAGATTTATCACTTGAAGATGTTTTAGGTGATCGCTTTGGAAGATATAGTAAATATATTATTCAAGAGCGTGCATTGCCAGATGTTCGTGATGGTTTAAAACCCGTACAACGTCGTATTTTATATGCAATGTATTCAAGTGGTAATACACACGATAAAAATTTCCGTAAAAGTGCGAAAACAGTCGGTGATGTTATTGGTCAATATCATCCACATGGAGACTCCTCAGTGTACGAAGCAATGGTCCGTTTAAGTCAAGACTGGAAGTTACGACATGTCTTAATAGAAATGCATGGTAATAATGGTAGTATCGATAATGATCCGCCAGCGGCAATGCGTTACACTGAAGCTAAGTTAAGCTTACTAGCTGAAGAGTTATTACGTGATATTAATAAAGAGACAGTTTCTTTCATTCCAAACTATGATGATACGACACTCGAACCAATGGTATTGCCATCAAGATTTCCTAACTTACTAGTGAATGGTTCTACAGGTATATCTGCAGGTTACGCGACAGATATACCACCACATAATTTAGCTGAAGTGATTCAAGCAACACTTAAATATATTGATAATCCAGATATTACAGTCAATCAATTAATGAAATATATTAAAGGTCCTGATTTTCCAACTGGTGGTATTATTCAAGGTATTGATGGTATTAAAAAAGCTTATGAATCAGGTAAAGGTAGAATTATAGTTCGTTCTAAAGTTGAAGAAGAAACTTTACGCAATGGACGTAAACAGTTAATTATTACTGAAATTCCATATGAAGTGAACAAAAGTAGCTTAGTAAAACGTATCGATGAATTACGTGCTGACAAAAAAGTCGATGGTATCGTTGAAGTACGTGATGAAACTGATAGAACTGGTTTACGAATAGCAATTGAATTGAAAAAAGATGTGAACAGTGAATCAATCAAAAATTATCTTTATAAAAACTCTGATTTACAGATTTCATATAATTTCAACATGGTCGCTATTAGTGATGGTCGTCCAAAATTGATGGGTATTCGTCAAATTATAGATAGTTATTTGAATCATCAAATTGAGGTTGTTGCAAATAGAACGAAGTTTGAATTAGATAATGCTGAAAAACGTATGCACATCGTTGAAGGTTTGATTAAAGCGTTGTCAATTTTAGATAAAGTAATCGAATTGATTCGTAGCTCTAAAAACAAGCGTGACGCTAAAGAAAACCTTATCGAAGTATACGAGTTCACAGAAGAACAGGCTGAAGCAATTGTAATGTTACAGTTATATCGTTTAACAAACACTGACATAGTTGCGCTTGAAGGTGAACATAAAGAACTTGAAGCATTAATCAAACAATTACGTCATATTCTTGATAACCATGATGCATTATTGAATGTCATAAAAGAAGAATTGAATGAAATTAAAAAGAAATTCAAATCTGAACGACTGTCTTTAATTGAAGCAGAAATTGAAGAAATTAAAATTGACAAAGAAGTTATGGTGCCTAGTGAAGAAGTTATTTTAAGTATGACACGTCATGGATATATTAAACGTACTTCTATTCGTAGCTTTAATGCTAGCGGTGTTGAAGATATTGGTTTAAAAGATGGTGACAGTTTACTTAAACATCAAGAAGTAAATACGCAAGATACCGTACTAGTATTTACAAATAAAGGTCGTTATCTATTTATACCGGTTCATAAATTAGCAGATATTCGTTGGAAAGAATTGGGGCAACATGTATCACAAATAGTTCCTATCGAAGAAGATGAAGTGGTTATTAATGTCTTTAATGAAAAGGACTTTAATACAGATGCATTTTATGTTTTTGCGACTCAAAATGGCATGATTAAGAAAAGTACAGTGCCTCTATTTAAAACAACGCGTTTTAATAAACCTTTAATTGCTACTAAAGTTAAAGAAAATGATGATTTGATTAGTGTTATGCACTTTGAAAAAGATCAATTAATTACCATCATTACTAATAAAGGTATGTCATTAACGTATAATACAAGTGAACTATCAGATACCGGATTAAGGGCAGCTGGTGTTAAATCAATAAATCTTAAAGCTGAAGATTTCGTTGTTATGACTGAAGGTGTTTCTGAAAATGATACTATATTGATGGCCACACAACGCGGCTCGTTAAAACGTATTAGTTTTAAAATCTTACAAGTTGCTAAAAGAGCACAACGTGGAATAACTTTATTAAAAGAATTAAAGAAAAATCCACATCGTATAGTAGCTGCACATGTAGTGACAGGTGAACATAGTAAATATACATTATATTCAAAATCAAACGAAGAACATGGTTTAATTAATGATATTCATAAATCTGAGCAATATACAAATGGCTCATTCATTGTAGATACAGATGATTTTGGTGAAGTAATAGACATGTATATTAGCTAAAAACTATATGCAATCACGAAATTAAATGATAAAATACAGTAATGTTAAATTTTGACTAAATTCAAGGGATTTATATTAAATGCTGACCAAGTACTTATCGTTAAATTAGCGATATACTTTGACCAAACTAATATAAATCTCTTGTATTGTATAAGAAATGATGACGTATCTCTATATTTACTGAAGTTTAAATTCGGTCTAATTTTATAGAAGATGCATGATTCATGTAGAGGATGCGAGGGGTTTATTTTGAAAGATTTCGATAGTTTAATTCCTGGATGGTTTAAAGAATTTGTCCATGTTGGTACCGATCTAATATGGTCTCAATATTTAATTGGTCTATTATTGACAGCTGGATTCTTCTTTACAATTAGTTCTAAATTCGTCCAATTACGAATGTTACCTGAAATGTTTAGAGCTTTAGTAGAACGTCCAGAAACTTTAGAAGATGGTAAGAAGGGTATTTCGCCATTCCAAGCATTTGCGATTAGTGCTGGTTCGAGAGTTGGTACTGGTAATATTGCTGGTGTTGCGACTGCGATTGTTTTAGGCGGTCCAGGTGCAGTATTTTGGATGTGGGTTATTGCATTTATAGGTGCAGCGAGTGCATTTATAGAAGCGACTTTGGCTCAGGTTTATAAAGTACATGATAAAGATGGTGGATTCCGTGGTGGTCCAGCTTACTATATTACTAAAGGTTTAAATCAAAAATGGCTAGGTATCGTATTTGCGATTTTAATTACAATTACATTTGCATTTGTATTTAACACAGTGCAATCTAATACAATTGCGGAGTCGTTAAATACGCAATATAATATTAGTCCAGTAATCACAGGTATTATTTTAGCAATCGTAACAGCTATTATTATATTTGGTGGTGTACGTAGTATTGCTACGTTATCTTCGTTAATTGTACCGATTATGGCTATCATTTACATTGGTATGGTTTTAGTAATATTGCTATTTAATTTAGATCAAATTGTTCCTATGATAGGTACGATTATTAAAAGTGCATTTGGTATCGAACAAGTAACTGGTGGCGCTGTAGGTGCTGCGGTTCTTCAAGGTATCAAACGTGGTTTATTCTCTAACGAAGCTGGTATGGGTTCTGCGCCGAATGCAGCGGCAACTGCTGCCGTACCACACCCTGTTAAGCAAGGTTTAATCCAATCATTAGGTGTGTTCTTTGATACAATGTTGGTTTGTACAGCAACTGCAATCATGATTTTACTATATTCAGGATTGAAATTTGGTGAAAGTGCACCACAAGGTGTTGCAGTTACTCAATCAGCACTTAATGAGCATTTAGGTTCTGCTGGAGGTATTTTCTTAACAATAGCAGTTACACTGTTTGCATTTTCATCTGTGGTAGGTAACTACTATTATGGTCAATCTAATATTGAATTTTTATCTACAAATCGTGTGATATTATTTATCTTTAGATGTCTTGTTGTAGTACTTGTCTTTATGGGAGCTGTGGCTAAAACAGAAACAGTATGGAATACAGCAGACTTATTTATGGGCTTAATGGCAATTGTAAACATTATTTCCATTATAGGACTGTCCAATGTAGCTTTTGCATTAATGAAAGATTATCAAAAGCAGAAAAAAGAAGGCAAGAATCCTGTCTTTAAACCTGAAAACTTAGAAATTAACTTATTTGGAATTAGTGCTTGGGGCGCTAACAAATATAAGAACTCTGATAAATAAATATTTTTAATGTAACGATTCATTTTATAAAAATCAAATAAACCCTGAGGTTTTCAAATTAAAGCGAAAATCTCAGGGTTTTAAATTTGTACTCAATAATCATCTGTATCATTACACTAGTTAATCTAAGATTTGATTAAATATTAACATAATAAGATTGAGATTTATTTCCTCCATTGTTGTGCAAAGACTATACCATTAATAAGACATATTGTTAGATAGATGAATATAAATTTATTTTAGCTTTGCACAATTTAATAGTACGTTTTAGTTTGTATTGAGTATTAATTCAGATAATATATAAATAAATAGAATTATTTGTAAATATGGGAGTCAGATTTTTTTATTATAGTTATTCCACTTTGAGAGGCATCGAAATTAAATTAAGATATATCATATAGGATAGGCGTGTAATAGAACACAAGTATTTAAATTATTATACTTTCAAGTTAGACATTTCCGATATATAATCTTAATAATAGAAAAATAGGTGATGATAATGGGAGAATATATTGTTACTAAAACATTGAACAACAATGTCGTAGTATGTACTAATAATGATCAAGAAGTTATTTTAATCGGTAAAGGTATTGGTTTTAACAAAAAAGAGGGAATGGCGTTAAACGACCAAACTATTACAATAGAGAAAATTTATAAATTAGAGAGTGAGCAACAAAAAGCACATTATAAAAGTTTAGTTGAAATCGCTGATGACAATGTATTACAAGTAATTATTGATTCGTTAAATTTTATTTCTAATACTGCGATGAATGTTGATTCAAAACAACTTTTAATTTCATTAACGGATCATATTATATTTGCATATAAACGCTTAAAACAAAATCAAGTTATTAGCAATCCATTTGTTATGGAAATTATGCAGTTATATAGTGATGCATATCATATTGCTAAACAGGTGATTGATCAGTTAAATGCAGCATTAGATGTACATTTTCCTGAAGATGAGATAGGATTTATTGCATTACATATTGCATCTAACACAGAAGATTTATCTATGCATGAGATGACTTTGATCAATAATGTTATTAAAAAAGGTATAGATATCATTGAATCAGACCTTGTGACAACTGTTGATAAGGAATCATTACAATACCAACGTTTTATAAGACATGTACAATTTTTAATTCGCCGATTAAGAAGAAAAGAATATATACATGCACAAGATGATTTTGTGTCTATGATTAAAAATCACTATCCGATTTGCTATAACACAGCATATAAAATTTTAACTATGATACAAAAACAATTTGATGTTAATATCAGTGAGTCTGAAATTATATATTTAACATTACACATTCATCATTTTGAAGAAAGGATTAATCAATCCTAAATTAAGTGTATTACACGGGCGTTTCGTTACTGTAAAGGGTATTTGTATGGTATCATTGATGTTAGTAATTTTACATAAGTGGACTGTTTTTATACAACATCTTATGAATATTTTAAGTGGTGGTGAATCTATAATTGAATGAAAATGAAAAGAATATAAGAAAGAACTTTTTAAAATTTACCGAATCACGGTATATGAAGTTTGTTGGTGGGAATGATTTAGTCTTCTCATTAATAGCACTAGTATTGTTGGGTATTGTTATTTTTATTTTCGAAAAAGTATCATACGTTTTTGATCCTTTTATCATCGTTTTTAAGACGATAGCAGCACCTATCATCGTCTCTTTAATTCTATTCTATTTATTTAACCCAATCGTAAATATGATGGAGCGTTATAGAATACCAAGAGTTGCAGGTATTTCTATTATTTATCTAGCTGTAGTAGGTGTTATTACGTTAATTGTTAATTTATTGATACCTATTATTGGTTCGCAAGTAGATAGTTTAGTTAAAAATTCACCGCAATATCTAGAAAAATTAATTAATTCTATTGATAAAATAGCAAATAATACGTTTTTCTCTTCGTATTATAGTCAAATTAATGATTGGTTAAATTCTTTACCTAAGAAAATACCATCTATGTTAAGTGAATTTACAGATGGCTTTGGGTCTAAAATTGCAACGTTTGCAGAAACGATTGCTAATATTGGCGTTGTGATTGTCACAACACCATTTGTACTATTCTTTATGCTTAAAGATGGACATCACTTCAAAGAATTTTCAACGAATATTATGCCACCGAAATTCCGAAAAGATTTTCATGATCTACTTGAAAAAATGAGTGTTCAAGTGGGTTCATACATTCAAGGACAAATTATTGTTTCATTCTGTATCGGTATACTGTTGTTTATCGGTTATTCGGTTATCGGGTTGAAATATAGCTTAGTATTAGCTAGTATTGCGGCAGTTACAAGTGTTGTGCCATATTTAGGGCCTACTATAGCGATTTCACCAGCTATTGTAATAGCTGCTATAACATCGCCGTGGATGCTCTTAAAATTAGCAGTAGTATGGACTTTAGTACAATTTGTTGAAGGGCACTTCATTTCACCAAATATCATGGGTAAAACACTTAAGATTCATCCACTTACAATCATTTTCATTTTACTGTGTGCAGGCAAATTGCTTGGTATTGTAGGCGTTATTTTAGGTATTCCGGGATATGCTATTTTAAAAGTATTAGTTACTCATTTATTCCAATTATTTAAACGTCGATACAATCGTTTCTATGGTAATGATGTAGGTGAATATGATATTAAAGAAAGTAATAAAATAGTTGAATAAGTAATTAAAAATACCAATGACTATACGTTTGTTGGTATTTTTTATGGTGCTTATAATGTTGGGTGTTCAAATTTATGATTATCAGCACATGTTTAGCTTATAAATTTTTACGAAAGTTTAGCCGTTTCTAAAGCACATGCATAATGAAACGAGTATTTGCCACTTGATTAGTACTTCATTATTATGTCGAAAATAAAAACAAGTGGTATTTTTAATATATTAAGAAGCACTCATAATCTGCTGTTAATTAATAATATTTTTCATAAGTATTGATTCATCATTTTCTTTATGTTAAATATGAATCAGTATAGATAACCATATTGTTCTGTTTGAGATAGAAATATTTTCTATTTACTTCTTAATACAGATATCAATATGACAAAAGTGTTATATAAATCAAAGGTAAATGATATGCTATTTTTATGGTTTATATGATATATTTTGATTTATAACAGAAATAATTAGAATTGATGTGAAAAAATGAATCAGGAAGTTAAAAACAAAATATTTTCAATCTTAAAAATTACGTTTGCTACAGCTTTATTTATTTTTGTAGTAATCACATTGTATCGGGAGTTATCTGGTATTAACTTTAAAGATACGTTGGTTGAATTTAGTAAGATTAACCGTATGTCCTTAGTTTTACTATTTATTGGTGGTGGGGCATCGCTTGTTATTCTATCAATGTATGATGTGATTTTATCTAGAGCTTTAAAAATGGATATATCCTTAGGCAAAGTTTTAAGAGTAAGTTATATCATCAATGCATTGAATGCGATTGTAGGTTTCGGTGGCTTTATTGGTGCAGGCGTTAGAGCAATGGTTTATAAAAACTATACGCATGATAAAAAGAAATTAGTTCACTTTATATCCTTAATACTTATTTCAATGTTGACAGGTTTAAGCTTATTATCATTGTTAATTGTATTCCATGTTTTCGATGCATCTTTAATTTTAGATAAGATTACATGGGTAAGATGGGTATTATATGTAGTGTCATTTTTCTTACCATTATTCATTATTTATTCAATGGTTAGACCACCTGATAAAAACAATCGTTTTGTAGGATTGTACTGCACTTTAGTGTCGTGTGTTGAATGGTTAGCAGCTGCAGTTGTATTATATTTCTGTGGTGTAATTGTTGACGCTCATGTATCATTCATGTCCTTTATTGCAATATTTATCATTGCTGCATTATCAGGTTTAGTCAGCTTTATTCCTGGTGGTTTCGGCGCTTTCGATTTAGTTGTATTACTAGGATTTAAAACTTTAGGTGTCCCTGAGGAAAAAGTATTATTAATGCTACTTCTATATCGTTTTGCGTACTATTTTGTACCGGTAATTATTGCATTAATTTTATCATCATTTGAATTTGGTACATCAGCTAAGAAGTACATTGAGGGATCTAAATACTTTATTCCTGCTAAAGATGTTACGTCATTTTTAATGTCTTATCAAAAGGATATTATTGCTAAAATTCCATCATTGTCATTAGCAATTTTAGTGTTCTTTACAAGTATGATCTTTTTTGTAAATAACTTAACGATTGTTTACGATGCTTTATATGATGGAAATCACTTAACGTATTATATTTTATTGGCAATTCATACTAGTGCTTGTTTATTACTTTTACTGAATGTAGTTGGTATTTATAAGCAAAGTAGACGTGCCATCATCTTTGCTGTGATTTCAATTTTATTAATCACAGTGGCGACATTCTTCACTTACGCTTCATATATTTTAATAACATGGTTAGCTATTATTTTTGTTCTGCTTATTGTAGCTTTCCGTAGAGCACGTAGGTTAAAACGCCCAGTAAGAATGAGAAATATAGTTGCAATGCTTTTATTCAGTTTATTTATTTTATATGTTAACCATATATTTATTGCTGGAACGTTATATGCATTAGATATTTATACGATTGAAATGCATACATCTGTATTGCGCTATTACTTCTGGCTTACGATTTTAATCATCGCTATCATCATAGGTATGATTGCATGGTTGTTTGATTATCAATTTAGCAAAGTACGTATTTCTTCTAAAATTGAAGATTGCGAGGAGATTATTAATCAGTATGGCGGTAATTATTTGAGTCACTTGATATATAGTGGTGACAAGCAGTTTTTCACTAATGAAAATAAAACAGCATTTTTAATGTATCGTTATAAAGCAAGTTCATTAGTGGTTCTTGGCGATCCAATCGGTGATGAAAATGCCTTTGATGAATTGTTAGAAGCATTCTATAATTACGCTGAGTATTTAGGCTATGATGTTATATTCTATCAAGTTACAGATCAACACATGCCGTTATATCATAATTTCGGTAACCAATTTTTCAAATTAGGTGAAGAAGCAATTATTGATTTAACACAATTTTCAACTTCAGGTAAAAAACGCCGTGGATTTAGAGCGACTTTAAACAAATTCGATGAACTTAATATTTCGTTCGAAATTATTGAACCACCGTTTTCAACTGAATTTATAAATGAACTTCAACATGTAAGTGATTTATGGCTAGATAATCGTCAGGAAATGCATTTCTCTGTTGGTCAATTTAATGAAGAATACTTATCTAAAGCGCCAATTGGTGTAATGCGAAATGAAGAAAATGAAGTAATTGCATTTTGTAGTTTAATGCCAACATACTTTAATGATGCCATTTCAGTCGATTTAATTAGATGGTTGCCAGAGTTAGATTTACCATTAATGGATGGTCTATACTTGCATATGTTACTTTGGAGTAAAGAACAAGGTTATACAAAATTTAATATGGGTATGGCAACGTTATCGAACGTTGGTCAATTGCATTATTCATATTTAAGAGAACGACTTGCAGGCCGTGTCTTTGAACATTTCAACGGTCTATATCGTTTCCAAGGATTACGTCGTTATAAATCTAAATATAATCCGAATTGGGAACCACGCTTTTTAGTTTATCGTAAAGATAATTCGCTTTGGGAATCACTTTCTAAAGTAATGCGTGTAATACGTCACAAATAATTAAAATCCAAGTGCTAAGAGGTATACAGTTTTGCCTGAAGCGCTTGGATTTTTTGGTTTCTATAAAGAATAATTTATAAAAAACGGTACAGATAAGAATATTTAAGTTTCCTATCTGTACCGTATTTTAATATTGAAATGAGCTTAAGTTAAGTCGCCTAACTTTTATTATCAATCCAATTAGTTTCATCAAGTATAAATGTTATTGCTTATTTTTGTATTCTTGGCGTATTTTTTGTTCTTCTGCATAGCGCTCTGGATTTTTCTTATAAAAATCTTGGTGATAGTCTTCGGCTTTGTAAAATTGTGACGCGGGTAATATTTTTGTTGCAATTGCCTTATCAGCATTAATCGTATTTTTAAGCTGCTCGATATAAGTCTCAGCGAGTTCTTTTTGATGATCATTAGTGTAGAAAATAGCTGTTTGATATTGAGGACCACGGTCTTGATATTGACCACCTGTATCTAATGGGTCAATGACTGAGAAAAATATTTCTAATAACTTATTGTATGAGAATAATGCAACATCATATTGAATTTCAACAGTTTCTAAATGACCACTCGTACCTGATTTTACTTGTTCGTAAGTAGGATTTTCAATATGTCCGCCCATATATCCAGAAGTTACTTTTTCTATGCCGTCAAAGGTGTCAAATGGTTTCGTCATACACCAAAAACAACCTCCGGCAAAATAAGCTGTATTAATATTCATTTTTGACATCCTTTCATTAGACCTTAGTACGATTTATTAAGAAATCACTTGCTTTTTGAATTGTTTTTATATAACGTTAATATGTGATTATTATAGTACACAAAAATCTATTTTTGAAGATATAAGGTAGGTAAATATGGATAAAGAAACTAATGACAACGAATATAGACGTCAAAGTGAACATCGCACTTCGGCGCCTAAGCGAAAAAAGAAGAAGAAAATTAGGAAATTACCTATCATTCTTCTGATTGTTGTAATTTTACTTATCGCATTAGTTGTATATATTGTACATAGTTACAATAGCGGTGTAGAATATGCCAAGAAACATGCGAAAGATGTTAAAGTACATCAATTTAATGGACCAGTAAAAAATGATGGTAAAATTTCTATTCTTGTACTCGGTGCAGATAAAGCACAAGGTGGACAATCAAGAACAGATTCTATCATGGTTGTTCAATATGACTTTATCAATAAAAAGATGAAAATGATGTCTGTCATGCGTGATATTTATGCAGATATTCCAGGATATGGAAAACACAAAATTAATTCAGCATACGCTTTAGGTGGTCCAGAGCTACTTAGAAAAACACTTGATAAAAATTTAGGAATTAATCCTGAATATTATGCAGTAGTTGATTTTACTGGATTTGAGAAAATGATTGATGAATTAATGCCAGAAGGTGTACCAATTAATGTCGAAAAAGATATGTCGAAAAATATTGGTGTATCTTTGAAAAAGGGTAACCATAGGTTGAATGGTAAAGAATTACTTGGTTATGCAAGATTCCGTCACGACCCTGAAGGTGACTTCGGACGCGTGCGACGTCAGCAACAAGTGATGCAAACATTGAAAAAAGAAATGGTTAATTTTAGAACAGTTGTTAAATTACCAAAAGTTGCAGGTATTTTAAGAGGCTATGTGAATACAAACATTCCTGATTCAGGGATTTTCCAAACAGGTTTGAGTTTTGGTATCCGAGGTGAAAAAGATGTTAAGTCATTGACTGTGCCAATCAAGAACTCATACGAAGATGTCAATACAAATACTGATGGTAGTGCATTACAGATTAATAAAAACACAAATAAACAAGCTATTAAAGACTTTTTAGATGAAAATTAAAAATAAACAAGGCGATTTCTATCATACTCAGATAGAAGTCGCCTTGTTCGTTTTCAAAGAATTAATTGGCATGCATCTTATGAAGAATTATTGATCTGACTTTCTTACGCCAGCCACACCATAATGGTTTGGTTTCATTTCTTCTATAACAACGTGAATTGCTTGTCTATTTGCCCCCGTTGTTTTTTCTACGGCGTCAGTTACTTCGCTAACTAAATTTTTTAATTGTTCATCCGAACGACCTTCTAATAATTTTACATTGACGATTGGCATCATCCAAACCTCCTAATCATTATTAATTTGAGTATATCATGTAATACTTAAAAATTCATTTGCAAAATAACAGAACATTTGTTCTAAAATAGTTGAAATAGAACATGTGTTCGTATATAATAAGATTCAAGTAAGGGAGGAATAACAGTGTATAATTATCATTTATTAGAAGATAGGGATGTTCTATGTATTGACCAAAAAAGTTTTTTTGCGAGTGTTTCTTGTATTGAAAAGGGGCTAGATCCATTAGAAACAAAGTTAGCTGTTGTTGCAGATACTAAGCGTCAGGGTTCTGTAATATTGGCTGCGACACCTAAATTAAAAGAATTAGGCATCAAGACAGGGTCGCGATTGTTTGAAATACCACATAGAAATGATATTTACATTATCAATCCAAGTATGCGTAAATATCTTAATGTTTCAGTTGCTATTTCTAAGATTGCATTGCGTTATATTCCACCTGAAGATTTACACCAATATAGTATTGACGAATTTTTTATGGATGTTACTGATAGCTATCATAGATTTAGTTCTACAGTACATGCATTTTGCGAAAGACTTAAACGTGAAATTTATGAAGAAACAGGCATTTATTGTACTGTGGGCATTGGTTCTAATATGTTATTAAGTAAAATTGCTATGGATGTTGAAGCGAAGCATAGTCAAAATGGTATAGCTGAATGGCGATATCAAGATGTACCAACGAAATTATGGCCAATTCAGCCCTTGAGAGATTTTTGGGGTATTAATCGTCGAACAGAAGCCAAATTGAATAAAAAAGGGATTTTTACTATAGGAGATTTAGCAAAATATCCATATAAATTTTTAAAAAAAGAGTTCGGTATTTTAGGTGTTGATATGCATCTACATGCGAATGGGATAGATCAGAGTAAAGTACGTGAAAAGCATAAGATTAGCAATCCATCGATATGCAAAAGTCAAATATTAATGAGAGATTATCATTTTGATGAAGCAAAAGTAGTAATGCAAGAGTTAATTGAAGATGTTGCTAGCAGAGTTCGAGCAAGAAAAAAAGTGGCAAGAACGATACATTTTGCCTTTGGCTATAGTGATGAAGGCGGTGTACATAAGCAATATACTTTGAAAGATCCAACAAACTTAGAAAAAGATATTTATAAAGTAGTAATGCATTTCGCAGATAAATTATGTAATAAACAAGCACTATATCGTACGCTAAGTATATCTTTGAGTCAATTTATTAATGAGGATGAGCGACAGTTAAGTCTGTTTGAAGATGAATACCAACGCAAACGTGACGAATGTCTAGCTAAAACGATAGACCAATTACATTTGAAATACGGCAAAGGTATTGTGTCCAAAGCAGTATCGTTTACAGAAGCAGGTACAAAACACGGCAGATTAGGTTTAATGGCTGGACATAAAATGTAATGACTATACGGTTTAAGTAATATATAACTGTGATTCGTATAAAATAAGTCTCTAAAGATAAATATTTCATATATCACAATAGATTTTCACAATAATATCTAAGAATACATGGAATTTATCAAAAGAGACTTAATAATTATTGGATATAACAATCAAAATCACTCAATGCTTGCATACCGCGTTCTCGGTCAGTAGGATTTTTGAAACTAATTTTTAAAGCACCGTATATATCTTCGCGTACTTCTAAGATTCTTAAGTTGCTTATAGATATATTATGTAAACTCAGGATATAAGTCACTTTGCTTATCATACCTGATTCATCCGGAATATCTACATATAGATCATACGCAGTATTTAGTCCGCCTAGTTGTTTAGCGGGCAGTGCGTCACGATATGATTTAGCTTCGGCAAAAAATGATAACAATTTTTCAGAATCATTGCTTTCAATTAGTCTTTCTAAATCTTGAAACTGACTTTTTAGCTGTCGAATCATTTCTAAAATATACGTTTTATTACTCAAGGTGATATCTTTCCACATTTGTGCATTACTACTAGCTATACGAGTGATATCACGAAAACCACCAGCTGCAAGTTTATTGACTAAATGATGTTCTTGACCGTTCTTTTGACTAACATGAACTAAACTAGATGCAACGATATGAGGTAAATGACTTACGACGCTTGTTACGTAGTCGTGTTCTTCAGCAGTAGTTACAATAAATTTAGCAAGAGTAGGTGATAACAGTTCTTTTAACGTGTTTGCTGCTTGCTCATTTCTTGGCTCATTGTAGACTAAAATATAATAAGCGTTTTCGAATAAGTGCTTTTTAGCATTTAGTACACCAGATTTATGACTACCAGCCATTGGATGACCACTAACTAAATGAATATTATGTTTTAATAAATTGCATTCGTGTTGCTGTATCATTGCTTTAGTACTACCAGTATCAGAAACAATAACACCAGGTTTAGTTGGCATATCTATAAGCTCGCTAAGATATTTATTTGTGATAGCAACAGGTGTTGCATAAATAATTACATCGGCTTTTTTAATAGCTTCACTATAATTTAAATATTTTTCATTAATAATACCGATTGATTTAGCTTTATCTAACTGAGAAGTATCTGCATCGTATGCAATAATATTAGTATTAGGGTTATGGTATTTTATATTGCTAGCAAGACTTCCACCAATTAATCCAAGCCCAACAAATAAAACTGTTGTCATATAAATCACCTTATTTCGAAATTTTCAGAATAATAATATTGTAAATGAGCTGTTGACACAGTGCAATAGTAAATAAAAATCGATAATAGCATTAATAGATAAACGGATATAAATCATCTACAATAAAGAGTATAGTAACACAATGGCAACGGAGGGGTAAATCAATGGAACCAATATTAGAAATGATTAACACATTAACAGGTATTAATAGTCCTTCAGGAGACACAGAAGAAGCAATTCAATTTGTCGAAAAATATGCAAAAGACTTAGGTTATCAAACAACACTAACAAATAAAGGTGCGTTATTAATAACAGTGCCAGGCAAAAATGATGAAGTACAACGCTGTATTACTGCTCATGTTGATACTTTAGGTGCAATGGTTAAAGAAATTAAAGAAGATGGTCGCTTAGCAATAGAATTAATTGGAGGATTCACGTATAACGCGATTGAGGGTGAATATTGCCAAATTAAAACTGATGCTGGTCAAATATATACAGGAACCATTTGTCTGCATGAAACAAGTGTTCATGTATATAGAAATAATCATGAAATACCTAGAGACCAAAAGCATATGGAAATAAGAATTGATGAAGTAACTACATCAGAAGAAGATACAAAGAGTTTAGGTATTTCAGTAGGTGATTTTGTTAGCTTTGATCCACGTACAGTTATCACGTCATCAGGTTTTATTAAATCTCGTCATTTAGATGATAAAGCTAGCGTAGCGATGATACTACAATTACTAAAGAAATTAAAAGAAGAGCAAATAATATTACCACATACAACACAATTTTATATTTCTAATAACGAAGAAATAGGTTACGGTGCAAATGCATCAATTGATTCGAAAATCAAAGAATATATTGCATTAGATATGGGCGCGTTGGGAGACGGTCAAGCATCCGATGAATATACAGTTTCTATTTGTGCCAAAGATGCTTCAGGTCCATATCATAAGCAATTGAAATCACACCTAGTTAATCTTTGCAAAATAAATAATATTCCATATAAAGTAGACATATATCCATATTATGGTTCAGATGCTTCAGCAGCTTTACATGCTGGTGCGGATATCAGACATGGTTTATTTGGCGCTGGCATTGAATCATCTCATGCAATGGAACGAACACATATTGATTCTATTAAAGCGACAGAGAAATTACTATATGCATATTGCTTATCACCAATTGAGTAAACAATTAGTGTTGACAAATGTGAACGACCTATGTAATATAATGAACTATAAAAATAATTAGAATTTTCTAAAGAAATAGTAGCAGATATGAAACGTAGCAAATAGAAAGCTAATGGGTGATGGGAATTAGCACGCCATATCTTGTGAATTGGACTTTGGAAAACAATTGAATGAGTTTTGAAAGTGAACATGAATTATGTTAACTAAGGTGGCACCACGGTAACGCGTCCTTACAGGTATATGCGTTATGTGGTGTCTTTTTATTTAGACAAAATGTAGTAGTTAGTTAAAGGTAGCAACAGAAAGTTAGTGGGTGATGTGAACTAACACCGAGATTAATGAAATTGGGTTTTGTCTGCAACAGAAAAATTATATATAGTAAAGAGTGAACTATGAATATTTCGAATATTCGGTTAATTTAGGTGGTACCACGCGTCAGCGTCCTTTATATTGATAAGGATGCTGACGTTTTTTTAGAAAGGAGCGTAAAGAATGGATGTATTCTATAAAAAAATAAAAGCAAATGTAACACCTGAAGTTTTAGCACAACTTCATTCCAAGAAGATCATTTTGGAAAGTACAAATCAACAACAAACTAAGGGTCGCTATTCTATAGTGATATTTGATATCTACGGTACTTTAACTTTAGATAATAATGTATTATCAGTAAGCACTTTAAAAGAGTCGTATCAAATCACTGAAAGACCGTATCATTATTTAACGACTAAAATAAATGAAGACTATCATAATATTCAAGATGAGCAACTTAAGTCATTACCGTTTATATCTGGATATGTTGGGACGTGTAGCTTTGATTTAGTAAGACATGAATTTCCTAAATTGCAATCAATACAATTAGAAGATCACAAGCAGCACGATGTACGGTTATATATGGTTGAACAAGTTTATGTATTTGACCATTACAAAGATGAGTTATATATCATCGCGACAAATCAATTTTCAAATTCAACAAAATCAGATCTTGAGAATCGAGTTAATAAGTCAATCGAAGACTTAACTAAAATCCAACCATTCATGCCTACACAAGATTTTGATTTTAAAACTAAAGAAATTCAATCAAACATTTCTGAAGAAAGATTTATCGAAATGATACAGTATTTCAAAGAGAAAATAGCAGAAGGGGATATGTTCCAAGTTGTGCCATCAAGAATTTACAAATATGCGCATCATGCTAATCAGCATTTAAATCAACTTTCGTTTCAACTGTATCAAAATTTAAAACGACAAAACCCAAGTCCATATATGTATTATCTTAATATCGATAAACCCTATATTGTCGGTAGTTCTCCCGAAAGTTTCGTAAGTGTCAAAGATCAAATTGTAACAACTAATCCTATTGCAGGTACGATTCAACGTGGTGAGACGACACAAATAGATAATGAGAATATGAAACAACTACTTAACGATCCTAAAGAATGTAGTGAACATCGTATGCTTGTTGATTTAGGGCGTAATGATATTCATAGAGTAAGTAAAATCGGCACCTCAAAAATTACTAAATTAATGGTTATTGAAAAATATGAACATGTTATGCATATCGTAAGTGAAGTCACAGGTGAAATAAATCAAAATTTATCGCCAATGACAGTTATTGCGAATTTATTACCAACAGGTACCGTTTCAGGTGCACCAAAATTACGTGCAATCGAAAGAATTTACGAACAATATCCACATAAACGTGGCGTTTATAGTGGTGGTGTTGGATACATAAATTGTAATCATAACTTAGATTTTGCATTAGCAATTCGAACGATGATGATAGATGAGCAGTATATCAACGTAGAAGCTGGTTGTGGCGTTGTATATGATTCTATTCCTGAAAAAGAACTGAATGAAACGAAATTGAAAGCTAAAAGCTTATTGGAGGTGAGCCCATGATTTTAGTTGTAGATAATTATGATTCCTTTACGTATAACCTAGTGGATATTGTTGCTCAACATACTGACGTCATTGTTCAATACCCTGATGATGATAATGTGCTGAATCAATCGGTGGACGCTGTTATTATATCTCCTGGTCCTGGGCATCCATTAGACGACCAACAGTTAATGAAAATTATCTCATCCTATCAAGATAAACCCATTTTAGGTATTTGCCTAGGTGCTCAAGCACTGACTTGTTATTACGGTGGAGAAGTCATTAAAGGCGACAAGGTTATGCACGGCAAAGTTGATACTATAAGTATCACTTCAAATACTCACAAAGTGTTATATCAAGATGTACCAGAACAGTTTTCAATTATGAGATATCATTCATTAATAAGTAACCCTGACAATTTTCCAGAAGCGTTGAAAATTACTGGACGTACCGAAGACTGTATACAATCATTCGAGCATAAAGAAAGACCGCATTATGGTATTCAGTACCATCCTGAATCATTTGCTACAGACTATGGTGTCAAAATAATTACTAATTTTATTAATTACGTGAAGAAAGGATGAAAACCATGACATTACTAACAAGAATAAAAACTGAAACTATATTACTTGAAAGCGACATTAAAGAGCTAATCGATATACTTATTTCTCCTAGTATTGGAACTGATATTAAATATGAATTACTTAGTTCCTATTCGGAGCGAGAAATCCAACAACAAGAATTAACATATATTGTACGTAGCTTAATTAATACAATGTATCCACATCAACCATGTTATGAAGGGGCTATGTGTGTGTGCGGCACAGGTGGTGACAAGTCAAATAGTTTCAACATTTCAACAACTGTAGCTTTTGTTGTAGCAAGTGCTGGTGTTAAAGTCATTAAACATGGTAATAAAAGTATTACCTCAAATTCAGGTAGTACGGATTTGTTAAATCAAATGAACATACAAACAACAACTGTTGATGATACACCTAACCAATTAAATGAAAAAGACCTTGTATTCATTGGTGCAACTGAATCATATCCAATCATGAAGTATATGCAACCAGTTAGAAAAATGATTGGAAAGCCTACAATATTAAACCTTGTGGGTCCATTAATTAATCCATATCACTTAACGTATCAAATGGTAGGCGTCTTTGATCCTACAAAGTTAAAGTTAGTTGCTAAAACGATTAAAGATTTAGGCAGAAAACGTGCAATCGTTTTACATGGTGCAAATGGTATGGATGAAGCAACACTATCTGGTGATAATTTGATATATGAATTGACTGAAGATGGAGAAATCAAAAATTACACATTAAATGCGACTGATTATGGTTTGAAACATGCGCCGAATAGCGATTTTAAAGGTGGTTCACCTGAAGAAAATTTAACAATCTCCCTTAATATCTTGAATGGTAAAGATCAGTCAAGTCGACGTGATGTGGTTGTCTTAAATGCAGGTTTAAGCCTTTATGTTGCAGAGAAAGTGGATACCATCGCAGAAGGCATAGAACTCGCAAGTACTTTGATAGATAATGGTGAAGCTTTGAAAAAATACCATCAAATGAGAGGTGAATAATATGACGATTTTAGCAGAAATTGTTGAATATAAACAGTCACTTTTACAAAATGGCTATTATCAAGACAAACTTAATACCTTAAAAAGTGTGAAGATTCAGAATAAAAAATCTTTTATAAACGCAATTGAGAAAGAACCAAAGCTAGCAATTATTGCAGAAATTAAATCGAAGAGTCCTACAGTTAATGACTTACCTGAACGAGATTTATCGCAACAAATCTCAGATTATGAAAAGTACGGTGCAAATGCCGTGTCCATTTTAACTGATGAAAAGTACTTTGGAGGGAGCTTTGAAAGATTACAAGCATTGACAACAAAAACAACATTACCCGTATTATGCAAAGATTTTATTATAGATCCGCTTCAAATTGATGTTGCTAAACAAGCTGGTGCATCTATGATTTTATTGATCGTTAACATCTTATCGGATAAACAATTGAAAGATTTATATAACTACGCTATATCGCAAAATTTAGAAGTGTTAGTTGAAGTACATGATCGCCATGAATTAGAACGTGCCTATAAGGTTAATGCTAAATTGATTGGTGTAAATAACAGGGACTTAAAACGATTTGTCACAAATGTGGAACATACAAATACTATTTTAGAAAATAAAAAACCAAATCATTATTATATTTCTGAAAGTGGTATTCACGATGCATCTGATGTAAGAAAAATCTTGCATAGTGGTATCGATGGCTTACTAATAGGTGAGGCGCTTATGCGTTGTGACAATCTATCTGAATTTTTACCACAACTAAAAATGCAAAAGGTGAAGTCATGATGAAATTGAAATTTTGTGGCTTTACATCAATTAAGGATGTTACAGCGGCCAGTCAATTACCTGTTGATGCGATAGGTTTCATTCATTATGAAAAAAGCAAAAGGCATCAAACAATTACCCAAATAAAAAAGTTAGCGTCTGCTGTTCCAAATCATATTGACAAAGTATGTGTCGTGGTAAATCCTGATTTAACAACTATTGAACACGTATTAAGCAATACGCCAATTAACACAATACAGTTACACGGCAGAGAATCTATTGATTTTATACAGGAAATAAAAAAGAAGTATTCAAGCATTAAAATTACTAAAGCATTAGCTGCAGATGAAAACATAATCCAAAACATAAATAAATATAAAGGGTTCGTAGATTTATTTATTATCGACACACCCTCAGTGTCGTATGGTGGTACCGGTCAAACATATGACTGGACTATTTTGAAGCACATAAAAGATATACCTTACTTGATAGCAGGAGGCATTAACTCTGAAAATATTCAAACAGTTAATCAACTTAAATTATCACATCAAGGTTATGATCTTGCATCAGGTATAGAAGTAAATGGGCGAAAAGATATAGAAAAAATGACTGCAATTGTAAATATTGTGAAAGGAGATAGAGAAAATGAATAAACAAATACAAACAGAAGCAGATGAATTAGGTTTCTTTGGTGAATATGGAGGGCAATATGTTCCAGAAACATTAATGCCAGCAATTATTGAGTTGAAAAAAGCTTATAAAGAGGCAAAAGCAGACCCAGAGTTTCAAAGAGAACTGGAATACTATTTATCAGAGTATGTAGGACGCGCGACGCCACTTACATATGCTGCATCATATACTGAAAGCCTAGGTGGCGCTAAAATATATTTGAAACGAGAGGATCTAAATCATACAGGCGCCCATAAAATTAATAATGCGTTAGGTCAAGCGTTGCTTGCTAAAAGAATGGGCAAGAAGAAGCTTGTTGCTGAAACAGGTGCGGGTCAACATGGTGTAGCTAGTGCTACGGTTGCTGCATTATTTGATATGGAACTTGTTGTCTTTATGGGAAGTGAAGATATTAAAAGACAACAACTTAATGTATTTAGAATGGAATTACTTGGTGCAAAGGTTGTGGCAGTTGAAGATGGTCAAGGGACTTTATCGGATGCAGTTAATAAAGCATTGCAATATTGGGTAAGTCATGTAGATGACACACATTATTTATTAGGTTCTGCATTAGGTCCAGACCCATTCCCAACGATTGTTAGAGATTTTCAGAGTGTGATTGGTAAAGAAATAAAATCACAGATATTGAAGAAAGAAGGTCGACTTCCGGATGCAATTGTAGCATGTATCGGTGGTGGCTCAAATGCAATCGGTACATTTTATCCATTTATTAAAGATGATGTTGCGTTATACGGTGTTGAAGCCGCAGGTCAAGGCGAGGATACTGATAAACATGCACTTGCAATTGGCAAAGGATCACCTGGCGTATTACATGGTACTAAAATGTATTTAATTCAAGATGATGGTGGGCAAGTGCAACTAGCACATTCTATTTCAGCAGGACTTGATTATCCTGGTATTGGACCAGAACATTCTTATTACCACGACATTGGTAGAGTAACTTTTGAAAATGCAAGTGATACACAAGCAATGAATGCTTTAATCAACTTTACAAAACATGAAGGTATTATACCTGCAATTGAAAGTGCACATGCACTGAGTTATGTTGAAAGACTAGCGCCTACGATGTCGAAAGAAGATATTATTGTAGTAACTATTTCTGGACGTGGCGATAAAGATATGGAAACAATTAGACAATATATGGCAGAGCGAGGTCTTGCAAATGACTAAATTATTTATACCTTATATTATGGGCAATAAAGATTTGATTGAAAATGCAACATTATTGAGTGAAAATGGTGCAGATATAATTGAAATTGGTATACCTTTCTCTGATCCGGTTGCTGATGGTCCAGTTATCATGGAAGCAGGTCAACAAGCGATTAAACAAGGCATAACGATAGATTATATTTTCGAGCAATTAGAAAAACACGGTAATCAAATTAAGTGTCATTATGTATTAATGACGTATTATAATATTATTTGTCATTATGGAGAACAAGCGTTTTTTGAAAAATGTCGAGATACCGGTGTCTACGGCTTAATTATTCCTGATTTACCATTTGAATTATCGCAGCGTTTAAAACAACAATTTAGTCACTATGGCGTCAAAATTATATCGTTAGTTGCGATGACTACTGATGACAAACGTATAAAAGATATCGTATCCCATGCGGAAGGGTTTATTTATACTGTGACGATGAATGCGACAACAGGACAAAACGGTGCGTTTCACCCAGAATTAAAACGAAAAATTGAGTCAATTAAAGCGATAGCCAATGTGCCAGTTGTCGCAGGATTTGGTATAAGAACACCCCAACATGTTGCAGATATAAAAGAGGTTGCAGATGGTATCGTTATTGGTAGTGAAATAGTAAAACGATTTAAATCTAACACGCGTGAAGAAATCATTAAATATTTACAATCTATCCAGCAAACATTGAATAATTAAGTTTACTTGATTTAAAAAAATTAGTCGAATACTGTTTGAAAAAGTGAAAAACGGTGAATTATAAAATTGAATAGAAATGATTCAAAAGTAATATGAGCAAACCCAAACGTTCATATTACTTTTTTTGAAATTGTATGCAAAAATCTAAATATTACTATAAAAGTATACGCAATTAAAGCGTTTATGTTTTAGTTTTAACATTAACTATTGTATACTTATTTAGATTAGATTTATTATTTTTGACATTTGCAGAGGGGAAATAGAAAAACTGCAAATACGGAAATGAAATTAATTAACGAGAGACAAATAGGAGTAATGATAATGAAGTTTACAAATTTAACAGCTAAAGAGTTTGGTGCCTTTACAGATAGCATGCCATACAGTCATTTCACGCAAACTGTTGGCCACTATGAGTTAAAGCTTGCTGAAGGTTTTGAAACACATTTAGTGGGAATAAAAAACAATAATAACGAGGTCATTGCAGCTTGCTTACTTACTGCTGTACCTGTTATGAAAGTGTTCAAGTATTTTTATTCAAATCGCGGTCCAGTAATTGATTATGAAAATCAAGAACTCGTACACTTTTTCTTTAATGAATTATCAAAATATGTTAAAAAACATCGTTGTCTATACCTACATATCGATCCATATTTACCATATCAATACTTGAATCATGATGGCGAGATTACAGGTAATGCTGGTAATGATTGGTTCTTTGATAAAATGAGTAACTTAGGATTTGAACATACTGGATTCCATAAAGGATTTGATCCTGTGCTACAAATTCGTTATCACTCAGTGTTAGATTTAAAAGATAAAACAGCAGATGACATCATTAAAAATATGGATGGACTTAGAAAAAGAAACACGAAAAAAGTTAAAAAGAATGGTGTTAAAGTAAGATATTTATCTGAAGAAGAACTACCAATTTTTAGATCATTTATGGAAGATACGTCAGAATCAAAAGCTTTTGCTGATCGTGATGACAAGTTTTATTACAATCGCTTAAAATATTACAAAGACCGTGTGTTAGTGCCTTTAGCGTATATCAATTTTGATGAATATATTAAAGAACTAAATGAAGAGCGTGATATTTTAAATAAAGATTTAAATAAAGCATTAAAGGATATTGAAAAACGTCCTGAAAACAAAAAAGCGCATAACAAGCGAGATAACTTACAACAACAACTTGATGCAAATGAGCAAAAGATTGAAGAAGGTAAACGTCTACAAGAAGAACATGGTAATGAATTACCTATCTCTGCTGGTTTCTTCTTTATCAATCCGTTTGAAGTTGTTTATTATGCTGGTGGTACATCAAATGCATTCCGTCATTTTGCCGGAAGTTATGCAGTGCAATGGGAAATGATTAATTATGCATTAAATCATGGCATTGACCGTTATAATTTCTATGGTGTTAGTGGTAAATTTACAGAAGATGCTGAAGATGCTGGTGTAGTTAAATTCAAAAAAGGTTACAATGCTGAAATTATTGAATATGTTGGTGACTTTATTAAACCAATTAATAAACCTGTTTACGCAGCATATACCGCACTTAAAAAAGTTAAAGACAGAATTTTTTAGGAAGGGAATTATCAAAACATGAAATTTACAGAGTTAACTGTTACCGAATTTGACAACTTTGTACAAAATCCATCATTGGAAAGTCATTACTTCCAAGTAAAAGAAAATATAGTTACCCGTGAGAATGATGGCTTTGAAGTAGTTTTATTAGGTATTAAAGACGACAATAACAAAGTAATTGCAGCAAGCCTTTTCTCTAAAATTCCTACTATGGGAAGTTATGTTTACTATTCGAATCGTGGTCCAGTAATGGATTTTTCAGATTTAGGTTTAGTTGATTATTATTTAAAAGAGTTAGATAAATATTTACAGCAACATCAATGTTTATATGTTAAATTAGATCCGTATTGGTTATATCATCTATATGATAAAGATATCGTGCCATTTGAAGGTCGCGAGAAAAATGATGCCTTAGTAAACTTGTTTAAATCGCATGGTTACGAACATCATGGCTTTACAACTGAGTATGATACATCGAGCCAAGTACGATGGATGGGCGTATTAAACCTTGAAGGTAAAACACCTGAAACATTGAAAAAGACATTTGATAGTCAACGTAAACGTAATATTAATAAAGCGATAAACTATGGTGTTAAAGTAAGATTCCTTGAACGTGATGAGTTCAATCTTTTCCTAGATTTATATCGCGAAACTGAAGAGCGTGCTGGATTTGTTTCAAAAACAGATGATTATTTTTATAACTTTATTGACACATATGGAGATAAAGTATTAGTACCATTAGCATATATTGACCTTGATGAATATGTGTTAAAGTTGCAACAGGAATTGAATGACAAAGAAAATCGTCGTGATCAAATGATGGCGAAAGAAAACAAATCAGATAAACAAATGAAGAAAATTGCAGAATTAGATAAGCAAATTGATCATGATCAGCATGAATTATTAAATGCAAGTGAATTGAGCAAAACGGACGGCCCAATTCTAAACCTTGCTTCTGGCGTTTATTTTGCAAATGCATATGAAGTGAATTATTTCTCTGGGGGTTCATCAGAAAAATATAATCAATTTATGGGACCATACATGATGCATTGGTTTATGATTAACTATTGCTTCGATAATGGTTATGATCGTTATAATTTCTATGGTTTATCAGGTGATTTTACGGAAAACAGTGAAGATTATGGCGTATACCGCTTTAAACGTGGATTTAATGTACAAATCGAAGAATTAATAGGGGATTTCTATAAACCAATTCATAAAGTGAAATATTGGTTGTTCACAACATTGGATAAATTACGTAAAAAATTAAAGAAATAGATGTAAATGATGTTAGGGCTTATAGTTATTGATACTATAGGCTCTTTTTTATGCTTTTTAATAAAGCCTCTAATGATATATTAAATGACAAGTTTAACAAGTGATTGCAATAAATATAAATATGCATTGCACAACCTATTTATAAATGATTGAGTTGAGTATACGTTTTAATTCATTCAATATGACTCAAAACAAGTCAATATGTATTATATTTTTGGTGAATAAATCTTAGCATAACAATTTATGTCTGATTATATATGTGTGTGTGTGCAAGTGCGTGATATCAAATGTCATATTTGTCTCATTGTAATTTATCAAATGCATGAGCAATGATTGCTGTAACAAATTCTATCAAAGTAATCAGTTTTTATATTAGAAATAAAAATGATGATAGATATATGATCGATACAAAGATTTAATATGCACCAAAACGTGATGAGTATTGGTTTAATGAAACATAACATGAATGTAAATTTAGCTTACTGACATAAACACTATACAAACATACAGTTATATAAGTCCCCTTATGGAATTTCATATTCTAGTTTACATAATATATATTATAGGAAGTTATATGTCTGTAACGCAAAAGGTACCCTACATCATAATCATTATCTAATATCGTCACATAACTTACTTATGCTATAATCATGGTATTATATTGTTTGGAGTGATTTGATGAGATTTGTCTTTGATATTGACGGTACGCTTTGTTTTGACGGCCGATTAATTGACCAGACTATTATTGATACATTGTTACAATTACAACATGCTGGTCATGAACTTATATTTGCATCTGCACGTCCGATTCGTGATTTGTTGCCAGTTTTACCATCAGTATTTCATCAGCTCACATTAATTGGCGCAAATGGTGCTATGATTTCACATCAATCAAAGATTTCTGTAATCAAACCAATTCATACAGATACATATCATCATATCTTAAAAATAATTCAAAAGTATGAGTTAGATTATATTATTGATGATGATTGGAATTATGCTGCACAACTTGACGCTGAGAACGCTATTTTTGAGCGTTTAGATCCACATAAGCTGGCCAGTTGTATTGATGTTGCAAATATCGTCACGCCAATCAAGATTATTTTATTAAATATAGACGCGGCACAAATTACAACTATATTAGACGAGCTAAATAAATACCATCAAGAATTAGAAATGATTCACCATTCAAATGAGTATAACATTGATATAACAGCGCAAAATATTAATAAATATACTGCATTACAATATATATTTGATGCAGATGTAAAATATATAGCATTTGGTAATGACCACAATGATATTGTCATGTTACAACATGCTAGTAGTGGCTATATTATAGGACCATCAGAAGCATACACACACGCAATATTGAAACTTGATAAAATCAAACACATCGATAATAATGCACAAGCTATTTGCAAAGTCTTAAAATCATTTAAATAAAAACACCCCTATCAAATGATAATCATTATCAATCGATAGGGGCTATTTTAATAAAATTCGTCCTCGAACATTTCGTCCTCTTCATCTAATCCAAATAATTCTGCCATTTCTCCATGTTCAATTAACATGTTTAAATATGCATCACGGAGTTCTTCTTCACTCATATCATTAATCATTTCTTTAAGAGAATCAATCCACATATTTCTGCGTAAGTGATAGTCTTCTTCAACTTCGTTTAACATGGTTATATGTTTATTTGCTGCTTCTGGACTAGCTGTAAAGAGTAATGCAATCATATGTTTACATATCACTCGTCTTCCATCAGCATGAGGACAATTACATTTGGATTTTCTAGGATGTTCCATATCAATATAACAACGATATACTTTGTTACCACTGCCCTTTACTTCAGCCTCATGCTGCATTTCTGAAAATGATTTTAAGTTAATGACGCATTCACTTTGATAATAATTAAAGCCTCTTTCTATAGAACGAATACTTGCAATATCAAGTAATCCCATTAATGATACTCCTTTTTATTATTATTTTTAAATATAGAAAATAAAATCGATAAGTGTCTAGATTAATATACTTTATTTATATATATTTTATAACAAGTCTAGAATTATCGCATTCTTAAATAACTAATATGAAAATGCTTGCACTAATTCTTTTGTATAAGGGTGTCTATCAACATTAAATAATTCCTCTATTGTAAAATCATCGACTATCATGCCATCCTTAAGAACGATAATTCTATTAACTAAGCGTTGTAACACGGATAAATCATGAGAAATAACGATAAAATGATTTAAGTTCGTAATCGTTTGCGCTTTTAATATATTTATTACATTTTGTTCAGCTATAACATCTAAATTAGAAGTTATCTCATCACATATTAAAACGCGAGGCTGTGCTAATAACGAACGCATGACATTAAATCTTTGTAATTGTCCACCACTCACTTCGCTTGGTAATTTAGTCAATAATTGCGCGTTCAACTCAAAAGTAGATAAATGTTGTATTAATAATTGATCCTGAGCAGTATTATCAGTTAGGCCTCTGTAATAATATAACGCTTCTTTTAATGAGTTCTCAATCGTCCAATCAGGGTTAAAGCTAGTTAAAGGGTGTTGGAAAATTGGTAACACAGCATTGTCACTTAAGTAAATTTCTCCTTTAACAAGTTTAAATAAGCCAAGAACCAATGAAGCGAGCGTACTTTTACCACAGCCACTTTCGCCTAAAATACCAACATTTTCTCCATCGGGTATAGTAATATTGATATCTTGTAGCACCATCTGCTTTTTATTATAACCAAAAGTCACATGTTTTAACTCAATCATAGTAATCCCTCTTTAATTGTGTTCTATATTTAATTAGGTGTTTAGTATACGGATGCAAATGCTCATACTTGAAATGATCAATATTGCCTTGTTCAATGATTTGACCTTCTTTTAAAACATTAATGTACTGACAATATTTCAATACATGACTTAAGTTATGTGTGATAATAAATAATGTTTGACCATGTTCTAATACAATATGCTGTAATAAATCCATCACTTGATTACCGTTCAAAGCATCCAATGATGCAACTGGTTCGTCTACAATAATTAATTTAGGCTCCAACATGAGAACGCTTGCTATGTATACGCGTTCAAGTTGGCCCCCAGAAAGTTGGAAACTATATTTATTTAATATATCTTTGCTTTGTAAATTAACCCACGACAAAGCCTTGTCAATTTTGGACAAAGCCTCTTCTTTACTGCTTTTATAATGCTTACGATAAATCGCAGTTAACTGTTTACCTAATTTAGTATGGTCGTTAAAACTTTCTGCATAATTTTGAGAAATATAGCCAATTGTATGACCATAATATTGACTCAATCTACTAACATTTTCCCCATCAAATTGGTACGAATCATACGTGCAGGTTAAATCAAATGGTAAATATTCAAGTAAGGCTTTAGCAATCAAACTTTTTCCAGCGCCGCTCTCTCCAATCAAGGCATTAATCTGTTGACTAAAAATTTTCAAATCAATCCCTTTAATAAGTGATTTCTCACTAGTATTCTTTATTGTTAAATTTTGTATATCAATGAGACTCATAATATTCACCTCGTTGTTTCAGCAATCTATCTCTTAGTGCATCACCGGTTAAATTAAAAATTAAAATAGTTATAGCAATGACTGAAGCAGGTGCAATCAACATAATTGGATGAGACGAAATAAAATCACGACCTTGTTGCAACATAGCGCCCCACTCTGGTGTTGGCGGTTGTGCACCTAACCCAATAAATGATAGTGAACTTATATATAGAATGATTTTACCGAAATCAACGACCATCACAACGATAATAGCCGGTATAATTTTAGGTGTTAAATGACGTATTAATATTGTTCTTGTAGGTACATGAAATAATTGTGCCATTTTTATATAAGGCTTATTCATTTCGCTATTAACTATACTTCTAGTCAACCTTGTGTAATTCATCCATTTTATTACTGTAATTGAAATAACTAAATTCCATAAAGATGGTTGGAAAAAGCTTGCTAAAGCAATCATGATGATAAATTCTGGAATACTTAGACCAACATCAATAAACCTTAACACTAATCGTTCAATCCACCCCTTTTTATATCCTGCAAATAGACCTAGTGTAACACCTATGACAACGATAGCTATTAATGTTAAAACAGTAACAAACAATGTTGAACGTGCACCGATAATAATTCGGGTAAATAAATCTCTCCCATAATCATCAGTTCCTAATAAATGCAACCAACTAATAGGTTCAAAAGTTTGTGATAAATTGACTTTGGTTGCATTTTCACTACTGACAAAGAATTGTAGTACAATCATCATAAATATAAATGCGCCGAATACAAAAAAGATAAGGTTATTCTTTGAAAATATTTTATGCATGACGGTCACTACTTTCTGATATCAATGGTGTATTGGTTTTGTTTTTTGGATTTCCTAATTGTAAACGCTGCTTCGGATCAAGTAATAACGTCAATAAATCAGCAATCGTATTAATAATAACAACGAAGAAGCCAATAAATAACACGCATCCTTGAATAACAAGATAATCTCGAGATTTAATACTATCCATTAATAGATAACCAATACCAGGTATATCAAATAAATTTTCAATCACTACAGTACCACCTATTAGACTACCAAGTGAAATCCCTAATAATGGGATAATCGGTAAAATTGTTGGTTTTAGTAAATCATGAATTAAAATATAACGTTCATTCATACCTCGTAATCTTGATGCTTGTACGATATTACTTTGCAATAACGTCAATAAATTAGAGCGCACTAAACGAATGATGTATGCACACATACCTAAAGATAGCGTGAATACAGGCAATACAAACTGACTTAGTATAACGCTATCTATATTCATTAAATTTGTGACAATAAATAATAAAATAATACCGATAAAGAACGCTGGTAAACTAATTGATAGAGTTGAGATCACTCTAATCACTTTGTCAGATAACTTATGAAATCGTTTGGCTGATATAATGCCGAGCGGTATAGATATGCATAACGACACTACTAATGTTGAAAAAGATATGAGTAATGTTATGGGTGCATAGTTGAATAATATCTGTGTTACCGGTTCTTTTGATTCAAAACTTTTTCCTAAATTAAAATGTAATAAATGATTCATCCAATGCCACCACTGTACCAATAAAGAATCATTTAATCCCAATTTATCTTTGGTTGCATTTATTTGTTCCGTCGACACTTGTGCTACATCAAGATGTAATATTTTATCAACAGGATTGCCTGGTGATAATTTCATTAAAATGAATGTAAGTGTAGAAATAACAAATAAAACAACTATCATATGCATCAGTCTATACAACATAGACTTTATTATGAACATAATAGTCCCCCTCCTTGTGTAAGTTACTAACACTTTCTTTTTACATGAGAATGGCGCATGTATATGCAACTTACATATTAAGAACCAACGTTCATTATAGTATTATCCAAAAAGAAATTGAAGTATATTTAATTTTTTTAACAAAATCATTATAAAATATAATATTTTGAATCAAGTCAACCATGTAAAATATAAAAAAGTCAAAACAAAAACAACTATAGCACTGTATTCCATCTCTTTCGAAATAATTGTTACTGCAGTGTAACTTAAAAGTCGATGATTTTGTGCATATAGTTGTCGAATATTATTTTTTATCTTTACGGCGAAGTTCAGCGCCTTCATAGCCGTATTTTTCAATTTGCTTTTCTAATTTACGCGCTTTTCTTTCTTTACGCCAATTTCTAGTAAAATACCATAATAGAAAACTAATTAATAAACTCATGATCGCTAAAAATGCAGCGTATCCTAATAATGGTTGATATTTTATATCTTGAAAATTTGGAATAAAAAATGCAAGCACACCTAATATAACAAATGTAATTACTGCAGATACAAACCATTTATTTAAAACTAAGCAACAGAATATTGTTAATAAAATCATTATTAATGTTGTGATCCATAAATAATTAGGCATATCGAATAATGTCATATTCATTCTCCTTTTATTTCATTACTTTCCTTGTATACATTTTATTATAAATTTTTAAAAACTTAAACAATAGCAGTCAGTTTCAAGCAATATTCTATCTACTATTAGAAAAAACATTGTTCCTTGCGACATGGAAATCGTAACATTATCGTTTGCGAGATAAAATTATGTATAATGAATGTATTATACCAAAGGAGTGATTATATGTCTCAAGGTTTACCTTTAAGAGAAGATGTTCCTGTTTCAGAAACATGGGATTTAGTAGACTTATTTAAAGATGATCAACAATATTATGAAAGTATTGACGCTCTAGTACAACAAGCAAATCAATTTCATCATACATATGCAACAACATTAAATTCAATCGAACAAATTAATACTGCTTTAGCTGAATTAGAAAATATTTTAATTGCCTTAGATCGCTTAAGTAATTATGCAGAACTACGTTTAAGTGTAGATACTAGTAATATTGAGGCACAAGTATTGAGCGCTAAATTATCTACTACATACGGCAAAATTGTTAGCCAATTATCATTTGTAGAGTCAGAAATACTTGAATTACCAGAAGAAATACTTCAACAATTAGAAGAAGCATGTCCATATCAACACTATATTAAACAGTTAATTAAACAAAAGCCATTCCAATTATCTGCGTCGGTAGAACAAGTATTAGCAACTTTATCACCTACGCTAAACAGTCCTTACGATTTATACGGCACGACAAAAATGCTAGATATTACATTCGATTCATTTGAACATGATGGTACAACGTACCCTGTCGACTATGCTACGTTTGAAAATGATTATGAAGATAATAAAAATCCTGAGTTTAGACGTAAAAGTTTCAAATCGTTTAGCGATGGGATTCGAAAATATCAGCATACTACCGCGGCAACATATAATATGCAAGTACAACAAGAAAAAATTGAAGCTGATTTACGTGGATTTGAATCGGTCATCGATTATTTATTACATAGTCAAGAAGTAACGCGTGATATGTTTGACCGTCAAATCGATATGATTATGCGTGACTTGGCACCAGTTATGCAGAAATATGCTAAACTTTTACAACGTATTCACGGATTAGATAACATGCGTTTTGAAGACTTGAAGATTTCTGTAGACCCTGATTATGAACCAGAGATTTCAATTGAAGACTCAAAAAATTATATTTTCGGTGCGTTAAGTGTTTTAGGTGATGACTATACAAACATGTTACGTGAAGCATACGATCAGCGATGGATTGATTTTGCACAAAATAAAGGTAAAGATACAGGCGCATTTTGTGCAAGTCCATACTTTACACATTCATATGTGTTCATTTCTTGGACTGGTAAAATGGCTGAAGCATTTGTCTTAGCACATGAATTAGGTCATGCAGGTCATTTTACATTAGCTCAAAAACATCAACCATATCTTGAATCAGAAGCATCAATGTACTTTGTTGAAGCCCCTTCTACAATGAATGAAATGTTGATGGCCAATTATTTATTTAACACAAGTGATAATCCAAGATTTAAGCGTTGGGTTATTGGCTCAATTTTATCTAGAACATATTATCATAATATGGTTACCCATTTATTAGAAGCTGCTTATCAACGTGAAGTGTATCACAAAGTAGATCAAGGTGAATCTTTAAATGCGCCGACATTAAATGAAATAATGCTAAATGTTTATAAACAATTTTTCGGAGATGCAGTAGACATGACTGAGGGTGCTGAATTAACATGGATGCGTCAACCTCATTACTATATGGGATTATATTCGTATACGTATTCTGCTGGCTTAACAATCGGAACTGTCGTTTCTCAAAAGATTAAAAATGAAGGCCAACCAGCTGTTGATGCTTGGTTAGAAACATTGAAAAAAGGTGGTAGTGTATCACCTGTCGAACTTGCAAACATTGCGGGTGTAGACATTACTACAGAACAGCCACTTAAATCTACAATTCAGTATATTTCTGATTTAGTGGATGAAGTTGAAAAATTAACAGATGAAATTGAGCAAGCAAATAACTAAGATGCGAGACAATTTATAGTAGAACAATATAAACCAAGATTTTCACATTACTAATTGTGAAAATCTTGGTTTTTTTGAGGGTTTATGAATAATAGAAATATATATTTATCGTAAGGGATTTTATAGTAATAACTTTAAGTTATTGTTCGTAATGTGTACCTGTTAAATAAAAATAAACACTTTCAGCGATGTTAATAATATGATCACCAATACGTTCTAAATGTCTTGCTGCTAAATGTGCTTGTGCAGCGACAAATGGATCGTTATCAATAAGATACGTTGCGTTAATAATATGACTATATAAGTCATCGATATCTTCATCACGCTCAATTATTTCTCTTATTAATACGGTATCTTTCTTTTTAAATGCTTGATCTAAGTCCTTTAACATTAACATAGCTAATTTACCCATTGTCTTTAAACGGGTTAACACATAATCATCTGTAATCTTCGTACGCAATCGAATATTGGCAATACTCGATGCATTATCTCCTATTCTTTCTAAATCGGAGGCGATTTTTAATGAAGAAATCATCATACGCAAATCACTCGCAATGGGCTGTTGCTTTGTAATTAACATGATAACTCGCTCATTAATATTATAATTTAATTGATTGATATGTTTATCGTTTTTAACTGTTTGTCGTGCAAAGCCTCTATCGTCAATACTTAATGATTTTATACCATTTTCAATACTCACATAGACATTTGCACCTAACCGACGTAATTCTTTTATTAAATCATCAAGTTGCTCCTGATATCGTTGTCTAATTATTGCCATTATATATCAACCAAACCTTCCTGAAATATAATCTTCTGTTTTCTTGTTTGATGGGTTAGAGAAAATTTTATCAGTATCATCATATTCATTGACATAACCATTTAAGAAAAATGCAGTTTTATCTGATACACGAGCTGCTTGTTGCATATTATGTGTAACCATAATAATTGTATACTTTTCTTTTAGTTCTTGAACCAACTCTTCTACTCTTAATGTTGAGATTGGGTCTAATGCTGATGTCGGTTCATCCATTAAAATGACTTCAGGTTCAATTGCTAAACAACGCGCGATACAAACACGCTGTTGTTGCCCACCGGATAAACTATATGCATTTGTGTGCAACCTATCCTTTAATTCATCCCAAATTGCAGCGCCACGTAATGATTTCTCAACGATTTCATCAAGAACTTTTTTATTTTTAATACCGTGAATCTTTGGACCGTAAGTAATATTATCGTATATTGATTTTGGAAATGGATTAGGTTGTTGAAAGACCATGCCCACATTTGTACGTAATTGTTCTTTAGAATATTTTTGATCAAATATGTCTTGATCGCGATATAGTATTTTACCAGCTGTTTTGACTGTGGGTACTAACTCAACCATTCGATTCAAAGTTTTAATATATGTTGATTTGCCACAACCAGATGGACCTATAATGGCAGTAATTTGGTTTTCATAAATATCTAAATTAATATTTTGCAATGCATGATTTTCGCCATACCATAAGTCTAAATTTTGTGTTGAATATATAACAGAATGTGAGTTTGTATCATTTGGTGTTTTATGATGACTTTGTGAGACATCAAACGTATGACTTTGAGATATTTGTTTAGTTTGTGCAAGTGTTTGCGCCATATTTAAAACTCCCTTTTTAATAGATAAATGAGATTGATTGTTTAAATTAGAATTTTTTACTAAATTTGTTACGTAAAATAATCGCAACGCCATTCATTAAGATTAAGATAACTAGTAAAACGATAATGCCTGCCGATGCAACATTCTGGAATTCTTCTTGAGGCATTTTTGCCCAAGTAAATATTTGGATAGGTAATGCTGAAAATTGATCCAATATACTTCTAGGTGTTGCCAATAATATAGTCGGTATACCGATAAGCACAAGTGGTGCTGTTTCTCCGAGTGCTCTTGAAAGAGACAAAATGAATCCAGTTAAAATACCAGGTAACGCTGCTGGTAAGACAACACGTCTTATCGTTTGCCATTTATTAGCACCTAAGCCGTAAGAAGCTTCGCGTACTGAGTTAGGTACAGCTCTAATTGCTTCCTGACTTGAAACAATAATAATTGGTAATATCAGTAAGGTCATTGTTAGCGCTGCTGCCAATATACTGTTACCCATTTTCAAGGCTTCAATCCCTGCACCACCAACGAACAAAGTGTAACCTAATAACCCAAATACAACTGATGGTACACCAGCTAAATTAGAAATACTGATTTTAACAAACTGAGTAAATTTGTTGTTTTTCGCATATTCTTCTAAGTATATAGCTGTACCTATTCCTAGGATGATTGATAATGGAATGATACTTAACATTAACCAAAGTGAACCGATTAACGCGCCTTTAACGCCAGCCATGGATGGTGTTGAAGAAGAAAAGTTAGTGAAAAACTGTAAATTTAAATGACTTATCCCTTTAATCAATGTTTGAGTTAACAACGCAATAAGTACGACAAGCCCTAATAATGTACATGCTAAAAATATGAGTTTGAACACTTTATTTTTAACCGTTCTGGATGATAAATGTTTTTGGACAAGTTGTTGATCGACGAGTGATTGTCTATTATTATCTGTCGTTTCCATATTAATACTCCTCCCTAAAACGCTTAGAAATCCATTGAGAAAGTAAATTCATGATTAAGGTAAAGATAAATAATGTGAATCCTACAGCATAAATACTGTAATAAATATTTGATCCAAATGTTGCATCACCTGTCGCTATCTCAACAATATATCCAGTCATTGTTTGAATCGAACTTGTTAAACTTAATGAAGCTGTTGGTGAACTACCTGCCGCTAATGATACAATCATAGTTTCTCCAATTGCTCTTGAAATCGCGAGAACGATTGAAGCTACAATACCTGATGTTGCTGCAGGAAGTACGACTTTAGTTGCTACTTCTAATTTAGTTGCTCCAAGTCCATAGGCACCTTCACGAATTTTATTTGGTACAGATGCCATTGCATCCTCACTCAAACTTGTGATGAGAGGGACAATCATAATACCGACAACTAAGCCGGGACTTATAGCATTAAACTCTCCAAGACCTGGTATGAAAGATCTTAATACTGGTGTAACAAAGGTTAATGCAAAGAAACCAAACACAATTGTTGGTATTCCTGCTAAAATTTCTAATATCGGTTTAATTATGCGTCGTGCACGGTCACTTGCATATTCACTTAAATAAATTGCTGCACCAAGCCCGACTGGAACTGCAAATATAGTCGCAATAACTGTGATTTTTAAAGTCCCTATTATCAATGCCCAGATACCAAACTTAGGGTCTGAACCGGTAGGATTCCAAGTAGTAGAAAATAGAAATTCAGTTATTGGAATTCTGGTGAAAAAAGTGATGGTTTCTAAAAGCAATGTGATTAATATACCTAGTGTTGTTAAAATGGAAATCGCTGAAATTGCGGCTAAAATAACTGGTATAATTTTGTCATTATGCTTCCCTTTTTTATTATTATTTTTTTCAATTAAAGCTTTAACATTAGTAGATGAAGTCATAATCAAACCTCTTTCTATTACTCCCAAAATAATTAGATTTGTAAAATAATGATGAACCACTATTTTAAGTTGATAAGCTTGTAGACTAACTGAATGTCAAAATCAGCGTCTCGATAAATCAAGCTTTGTACTCTAAATAATGATTCACCATCAAAATCATGTTTCAAGACACATTTGAAATTGCGTCTTATTATTTTTTGTCTTCAGACTTTTTATCATCAGATTTCTTGTCGTCTGATTTTTGATTTTTATCAATAAATGCTTTTAAATCATCTAATTGTGATTTGTATGTTTTCTCTGGTGCTGCTACATATCCAGCTTCTTCAGCTGCTTTACCTTTATCTTCTAAGACGAATTTGATAAATTCTGACATTACTTTATTATCTTTCAATGCTTTTTCATTTACATAAATGAATAATGGTCTACTTAATGCATAAGAGTTATCTTGAATTGTTTTTTTCGTAGGCTCTGTTGCTTTACCATTTTCATCTTTGATTTTAACTTCTTTTAATTTATCTTTATTTTGTACGTAGAAGTTATATCCAAAGTATCCGATTCCCTCTTTGTTTTTCGTTACAGAAGAAACGATAGCATTTGTATCAGCATTTTTTTCTGCTTTAATATCTTCTTTATTCATTACTTCATTTTCAAAGAAGTCATAAGTACCATGACTTGAGTTTGGTGATACAGCATTTATTTTTTTATCTGGCCATTTACTATTAACATCTTTCCATGTTTTAGCTTTTCCAGAATAAATTGCTTTTAATTGCTGTTTGTCTAATTCATCTACAAAATCATTTTCTTTATTTACAGCAACCGTTACACCATCTTGCGCAATTTTGAATTCTTTGTATTTGATATTCTTATCCTGTAATTTTTGCTTCTCTTCATCTTTAATTGGTCTAGAAGCATCAGCGAAGTCGATATCTCCTGCAATGAATTTTTGGAAACCAGCACCTGTACCAGCTTGTCCTGCTGAGATTTTAGCATCCGAGTGATCTTGAGCCCATTTTTCATTTAATTTCTCCACAATTGGTGCTACTGTTGATGAGCCATCACCTTTAGCTTCCCCTTTTAAATCACTATTACCACTGCCACCATTACCGCCACCACAAGCACCTAATAATAGTGTTGCACCTAAAGCTGTAGTACCAACAAATTGCCATTTTTTCATTGAAATATCCTCCCTGTATGAACAACAAATAGTATTTGTATTGATTACATCTTTATCTTAACCTTGAATTATTAACCTCATTTTTAGAAACTGTAAATGTTACATAAATGTTTGTTAAGAAAATGTAAATATTATTTTTTGTTAATCTGAAAAATATTGCTTCATTAGTAAAATTAAAATGCTTCCTGAAAAATTATCGAAATTTAAATATGAACACAAAAAAATGGACAGATGAAATTAAAAAACTACTTCATCTGTCCGATTTAATATTGAATATAAAAAACACGCATCCTACGATACGTGTAAAAATGATTATTCTTTTGAGTCAATTCGACTCCAACCTTTTTTAGTTAAAGTGATTTTACCAGTTTCTATATTAATAATCTTCTGTTTATATAAGTGACCGATTGCACGTTTGAATGAACCTTTACTCATATTGAATACTTCTTTAATCGCTTCAGGGCTTGATTTGTCCCAGAATGGTAATTCACCATCATATTCAACTAGTAAATCAAAGATGACTTGACCGTCATCGTCTAAACGTTCATGTGCAAGTGGTAAAAATGAACCATTTAACTCACCTTTATCATTATGCCCGATAATTCTAACTTGAACAGATTCACCTAGTCTCGGTTCAGCTTTACGTTCTGATTCATGTACGAATATTTTGTAACCTGATTCGCTTAATAAGAAGCTACCAATTCGTAATACGCGGTAAGGTTTGGCTTCAATGACTTCGTTTTTTAAATTATCGTCGTGTACAGGTGTAAACATATTTTCTACAACAGATTCACTCGCTAAACGTCCATACATATGATTCTCACGGTCAATTCGCAATGTAACTAGCAAATGATCACCTGGTTGTGGCCATAGTGATTTCACTTTTGGTAAATCTTCCCATGGTACTAACACTTCACGGGGTAATCCAACATCTATACGTGCCCCATCGCGATCCGTTTTAAGTACTTTAGCAAAATCATATTTATCTTTCGTAATATCAGGCATATTTTGAGTTGCAAATAATTCACCTGAACGGTTTGGATAAATGAAGAAACTATATTCTTCACCTACTTCTAATTCATCATCATCGTTCATTTCTGATTGGTTTAACTTTACGTTTTCACCGTTTGGTCCTTTTAAAAGGTAAGTTGAGCCTTGTAACCCTACTACTTCAAGGAATTCTATAGAACCTACTATATCTTTGTCTAATGCCATGTTATTCTCCTTCGATTCTTGTATTCTTTATTATTATAACATGTGTGAGTCATTCTATCATTACAACTTATATGAGGTCGAAACTGTGACGATAATATGATATAATTCTTCCGTTAGAATATCGAATGAAAAAAAGGAGAAAATGCATGTTACAAGTAACTGATGTGAGTTTACGTTTTGGAGATCGTAAACTATTTGAAGATGTAAATATTAAATTTACAGAAGGTAATTGTTATGGATTAATTGGTGCGAATGGTGCAGGTAAATCAACATTCTTAAAAATATTATCTGGTGAATTAGATTCTCAAACAGGACATGTTTCATTAGGTAAAAATGAACGTCTAGCTGTTTTAAAACAGGACCACTATGCTTATGAAGATGAACGCGTGCTTGATGTTGTAATTAAAGGTCACGAACGTCTTTATGAGGTTATGAAAGAAAAAGATGAAATCTATATGAAGCCAGATTTCAGTGATGAAGATGGTATCCGTGCTGCTGAACTTGAAGGTGAATTTGCAGAAATGAATGGTTGGAATGCTGAAGCTGATGCAGCTAACCTTTTATCCGGTTTAGGTATCGATCCAACTTTACACGATAAAAAAATGGCTGAATTAGAAAACAACCAAAAAATTAAAGTATTATTAGCGCAAAGTTTATTCGGTGAACCAGACGTACTATTACTGGATGAGCCTACTAACGGTCTGGATATTCCAGCAATTAGTTGGTTAGAAGATTTCTTAATTAACTTTGATAATACTGTTATCGTAGTATCACATGACCGTCATTTCTTAAATAATGTATGTACTCATATCGCTGATTTAGACTTTGGTAAAATTAAAGTTTATGTTGGTAACTATGATTTTTGGTATCAATCTAGTCAGTTAGCACAAAAGATGGCTCAAGAACAAAACAAGAAAAAAGAAGAAAAAATGAAAGAGTTACAGGACTTTATTGCTCGTTTCTCAGCTAACGCTTCTAAATCTAAACAAGCAACAAGTCGTAAAAAACAACTTGAGAAAATTGAATTAGATGATATTCAACCATCATCAAGAAGATATCCTTTCGTTAAATTCACGCCTGAGCGTGAGATTGGTAACGACTTATTAATCGTTCAAAATATCTCTAAAACAATTGACGGCGAAAAAGTATTAGATAATGTATCATTCACAATGAATCCAAATGATAAAGCGATTTTAATTGGAGATAGTGAAATTGCAAAAACAACATTACTTAAAATATTAGCTGGCGAAATGGAACCAGACGAAGGTTCATTTAAATGGGGTGTTACTACATCATTAAGTTACTTCCCTAAAGATAACTCAGAGTTCTTTGAGGGTGTAAATATGAATCTCGTTGATTGGTTAAGACAATATGCTCCTGAAGATGAACAAACAGAAACATTTTTACGTGGTTTCTTAGGTCGTATGTTATTTAGTGGTGAAGAAGTTAAGAAAAAAGCTAGTGTGCTTTCAGGTGGAGAAAAAGTACGTTGTATGCTAAGTAAAATGATGTTATCAAGTGCGAATGTACTTTTACTTGACGAACCTACTAACCACTTAGACTTAGAAAGTATTACTGCTGTCAATGATGGTCTTAAATCATTTAAAGGTTCTATCATCTTTACTTCTTATGACTTCGAATTTATCAACACGATTGCAAACCGTGTTATCGATTTAAATAAACAAGGCGGCGTTTCAAAAGAAATTCCATATGAAGAATACTTGCAAGAAATCGGCGTTTTAAAATAAATATAATATGTAGAATTTCTTTTCGAAAATCTCTGTGTTGAGGCCCGGCCAACTTGCACATTTTTGTAAGTTGACTTACTGTCACCTTCTATATTGGGACTTATTCCCCAACTCGTATTGTTTGTAGAAATTATGAATCCAATTTCTCTTTGCCTGGCACCGACAAGGGTTGAAAAAAGCTAGCTACAAAGTCATTTTCATTCAGTCAACTACTGTCAATATAACATTGCAGGGCCTAGGGCATTGATTCATGTCCGAGACTATATTCAATTTAATAGACATTAACTGGGCATCTCGATGCTAATATTTATAGCATCGAGGTGTCCTTTTTATTTTATTTTTTAACACATCAGCACAGTGAACACCCCTTCTCTAAATTACAAATACAGTTATCAACGCATTAAAAGAGTACATTTATTTGATGTGCATATTGAGTATGCTATAAGTATTTTGGATTTTATTTTTCAAAAAGTCTTATTATCACCACCTTTTATAATATAAGCAACGCTATAACTTGAATTTTCAGGTTATTCCAAAAAATCTAAATTATCGGTTTACATTCATATTTGTCATATGTATAATGAACACATACCAATTTAATAATATTTTGATGAGGCGCATCAATCATGAGTAAAGTTTAGATTACTGTCTGCTAACAGCTAAATTTGAAAGGGTGCGATGCCGAAGCGATTATAATAGCAGTTATAATTTGTTGGACTTTTTGGTTAAGAGCTGAGAGTTTGTCATTATTTAAAAATAATGGAGTGCATCACTTGTAAATAGATTAAGAGCAAGTTCGCATTCCGAACTTGTTCTTTTTTTATTATTGTGTGCCCTTCCTAACAATTAGGAGGATTATATGGTAACAAGAAGTGTGTTGAAATTTGGCGGATCATCCGTCAGTGATTTTACAAAAATAAAAAGGATCGCTGAAATGTTAAAGGAGCGGGTCAATCAAGATGAACAATTAATTGTCGTTGTAAGTGCTATGGGTAACACAACAGATCAATTAATGACGAATGTATCGACATTGACTAAAACACCAAAACAACAAGAACTGGCATTATTATTGACAACCGGAGAGCAACAAACTGTATCTTATTTATCAATGGTATTAAATGATATCGGTGTGAATGCCAAAGCAATGACTGGCTATCAAGCGGGTATTAAAACCATTGGCCATCATTTAAAAAGTAAAATTGCTCAAATTAATCCTCAAACATTTGAACAAGCCTTTCAAGAAAACGATATTTTAGTAGTTGCTGGATTTCAAGGCATCAATGAACATCAGGAATTAACAACTTTAGGCAGAGGTGGTTCTGATACGACCGCTGTGGCACTTGCTGTTAGTAATCAAATACCTTGTGAAATTTATACCGACGTTGATGGTGTGTATGCCACTGTCCCAAGACTTTTACCAAAAGCTAAACGACTAGACATCGTCTCATATGAAGAAATGATGGAAATGAGCGCTTTAGGTGCTGGTGTACTTGAAACAAGAAGTGTTGAATTAGCTAAAAACTATAATATCCCTTTATATTTAGGGAAAACTTTATCGAACGTGAAAGGAACATGGATTATGTCAAATGAAGAAATATTAGAGAAAAAAGCAGTTACTGGTGTGGCTTTGGATAAACATATGATGCATGTAACAATTAGTTATCCCCTACCTGACAATCAGCTACTTACACAACTATTTACGGAACTTGAAGAAGGCGCTGTAAATGTTGATATGATTTCACAAATCGTCAACTTGGATGGGCTACAACTATCCTTCACAATTAAAGATAGTGATTTTCATCAAATTTCTATGATTCTTGAAACATTAAAGAATCAATATGAAGCATTAGCTTATAAAATCAATGAGCATTATGTCAAAATTTCATTAATTGGCTCAGGTATGCGTGATATGTCAGGTGTGGCATCAAAAGCATTTTTGACATTAATTGAAAATAATATACCTTTCTACCAAACAACAACATCTGAAATAAGTATTTCATACGTCATTGATGATTTTAATGGGCAACAAGCGGTAGAAAAACTATATGACGCATTTAACATTTAATGGTAAAATGATTGTTAAAATATTCTAAAAATTGGAAATTATTATAAAATGGAGTGACAAGTTATGACAAAATTAGCAGTTGTGGGTGCAACAGGATTAGTAGGTACAAAAATGTTAGAGACATTAAATCGTAAAAATATTCCTTTCGATGAATTAGTATTATTTTCATCAGCACGTTCTGCAGGGCAAGAAGTTGAATTTCAAGGAAAAACATATACAGTTCAAGAATTAACTGAGGCTCGTGCAAGTGAACATTTCGATTATGTATTAATGAGTGCTGGTGGCGGTACAAGCGAACACTTTGCCCCACTCTTTGAAAAAGCTGGTGCAATCGTTATAGACAATTCAAGTCAATGGCGTATGGCAGAAGATATTGATTTAATCGTTCCGGAAGTCAATGAACCTACATTTACAAGAGGTATCATTGCCAATCCAAACTGCTCTACGATTCAATCTGTTGTACCTCTAAAAGTATTACAAGATGCCTATGGATTAAAACGAGTGGCATATACAACATATCAGGCGGTATCAGGTTCAGGGATGAAAGGTAAAAAAGATTTAGCTGAGGGCATTAACGGTAAGGCACCTGAAGCATATCCACATCCAATTTATAATAATGTATTACCGCATATTGATGTGTTTTTAGAAAATGGATATACAAAAGAAGAGCAAAAGATGATTGATGAAACTAGAAAGATTTTAAATGTACCAGACTTAAAAGTAACAGCAACATGTGCACGTGTTCCTGTTCAAGATAGTCATAGTGTTGAAATTGATGTAACGCTTGAAAAAGAAGCGACTGCAGAAGATATTAAAGCATTATTTGATCAAGATGACCGCGTTGTTTTAGTAGACAATCCAGAGAACAATGAATATCCAATGGCAATCAATTCTACTAATAAAGATGAAGTATTTGTTGGCCGTATACGTAGAGATGATTCATTAGAAAATACTTTCCATGTATGGTGTACATCAGACAATTTATTAAAAGGTGCTGCATTAAATGCTGTACAAGTATTGGAACAAGTTATGCGTTTAAAAGGAGCGAATTAAAATGACACATTTATTTGAGGGTGTTGGCGTTGCACTTACAACCCCTTTTACAAATAACAAAGTTAATCTTGAAGCTTTGAAAGCACACGTTAATTTTTTACTAGAAAATAATGCCCAAGCAATCATCGTTAATGGAACTACTGCTGAGAGCCCTACTTTAACAACAGATGAAAAAGAACTCATTCTAAAAACAGTTATTGATCTTGTAGATAAACGTGTTCCTGTCATAGCTGGAACTGGAACTAATGATACTGAAAAGTCAATCCAAGCTTCAATCCAAGCTAAAGCCTTAGGGGCTGATGCAATTATGTTAATTACACCCTACTACAACAAAACGAATCAACGTGGTTTAGTAAAACATTTTGAAGCGATTGCAAATGCTGTGAAATTACCAGTCGTGCTGTACAATGTTCCTTCAAGAACGAACATGACAATTGAACCAGAAACTGTAGAAATATTAAGTCAACATCCTTCTATTGTAGCTTTAAAAGATGCTACGAATGATTTTGAGTATTTAGAAGAAGTGAAAAAGCGCATTGATACAAATTCATTTGCATTATATAGTGGCAATGATGACAATGTTGTAGAATACTATGAACGTGGTGGTCAAGGGGTTATCTCTGTTATTGCCAATGTCATTCCTAAAGAATTTCAAGCGTTATACGATGCTCAACAAAGCGGATTAGATATTCAAGATCAATTTAAACCAATCGGCATACTGTTATCAGCCCTATCAGTTGATATTAACCCAATTCCTATTAAAGCTTTAACAAGTTATTTAGGATTTGGAAACTATGAATTACGTCTGCCATTAATTACACTAGAAGATACAGATACTAAAGTGCTTCGTGAAGCATATAACATATTTAAAGCGGGTGAAAATGAGTGAAAATATTACTAATTGGCTATGGCGCAATGAATCAACGCGTTGCTAGATTAGCAGAAGAAAAAGGCCATGAAATTGTGGGGGTAATCGAACCTACACCGAAAGCAACAACGCCATATCAACAATACCAACATATTGCTGATGTTAAAGATGCCGATGTTGCAATAGATTTTTCAAATCCAAATCTGCTTTTCCCTTTATTAGATGAAGAGTTTCATTTGCCATTAGTTGTGGCAACAACTGGCGAGAAAGAAAAACTACTTAATAAGTTAGATGAATTGAGTCAAAATATGCCTGTATTTTTCAGCGCGAACATGAGTTATGGCGTTCATGCACTGACTAAAATTTTAGCAGCTGCTGTTCCCCTACTTGATGATTTCGACATCGAATTGACTGAGGCACATCATAATAAAAAAGTAGATGCACCAAGTGGTACGTTAGAAAAATTATATGACGTGATTGTATCTTTGAAAGAAAATGTAACTCCTGTTTATGATAGACATGAATTAAATGAAAAACGCCAGACACAAGATATTGGTATTCATTCTATTCGTGGAGGTACGATTGTCGGTGAACATGAAGTTCTATTTGCCGGCACTGATGAAACGATTCAAATCACGCATCGTGCACAATCAAAAGATATTTTTGCGAATGGTGCAATACAAGCAGCAGAACGCTTAGTTAATAAACCAAACGGCTTTTATACGTTTGACAACCTATAAACATATTAAAGGAGATCGATTATTTTATGGTACAACATTTAACAGCTGAAGAAATTATTCAATATATAAGTGATGCTAAAAAGTCTACACCAATAAAAGTATATTTAAATGGTAATTTTGAAGGCATCACATATCCAGAAAGTTTTAAAGTATTTGGTTCAGAACAATCTAAAGTAATCTTTTGTGAAGCAGATGATTGGAAACCTTTTTACGAAACATATGGTAGTCAATTCGAAGATATAGAAATTGAAATGGATCGTCGCAATTCTGCCATTCCATTAAAAGACTTAACAAATACTAATGCACGTATTGAACCAGGTGCATTTATTAGAGAACAAGCTATTATTGAAGATGGTGCTGTCGTTATGATGGGCGCAACAATTAATATTGGCGCAGTCGTTGGCGAAGGTACGATGATTGATATGAATGCTACTCTCGGTGGTCGTGCTACAACTGGTAAAAATGTACATGTAGGGGCTGGCGCAGTATTAGCAGGCGTGATTGAACCCCCTAGTGCTTCACCAGTTATAATCGAGGATGATGTATTAATCGGTGCAAATGCGGTTATTTTAGAAGGTGTACGTGTTGGTAAAGGTGCTATTGTTGCAGCTGGCGCGATTGTGACACAAGATGTACCAGCTGGTGCAGTTGTTGCTGGTACACCTGCGAAAGTGATTAAGCAAGCTTCTGAAGTACAAGATACTAAAAAAGAGATTGTAGCAGCATTAAGAAAACTGAATGACTAGTGACGTCAACGTATAATAATTTCAAGGTTGAGATACGATTATGTCTCAACCTTATTGTTTATCATTGAATAAACTTATGATCACAAATTTCGAAATACGTTACACTATTTATATAGTAATTTAACACAAAGGATTGATAATTATGAATGAATTAGAATTTGTTACGAAACATCGCCGTCATTTACATCAACATCCTGAATTAAGCTTACATGAATTTCAAACAACTGCTTATATTAAAGCGTTTTTAGATAGTTTAAACATTAAATACGATTGCCCATTGGAAACTGGCGTCATTGCATACTTAGAAGGTAATGGCTCACATACGATAGCGTATAGAGCTGATATTGATGCGTTACCTATTTTAGAGGAAAATGATGTACCTTATCGCAGTCAATCTGATCATGTGATGCATGCTTGTGGACATGATGGTCATACAACTGCATTAATGCTTTTTGTACAACGTTGCAAAGACATGCAAGATGCGGGTCAATTACCGCAAAATGTCGTTTTCATTTTCCAACCTGCAGAAGAAACTGGTGGCGGTGCAAATCGATTAATAAAAGCCGGTGCCTTTGATAAGTATCCAATTGAAGCGGTATTTGGTATTCATGTTAACCCATTTGCTGATGAAGGCATTGCAGTGATAAGAGATGAAGAAATTACGGCCAGTGCAACAGAGTATCGCTTTTTCTTAACAGGCCTGTCAAGTCATGTTGCTGATAAAGAACAAGGTCATTCTTGTGGTGAAGCATTACAACATGTATTAACTCAAATATCACAAATTCAACAATTTCACCTTAACGGTTTGAAACGAAATATTGTTCATATTGGTCATTTTAAAGCTGGTGAAGCGATTAATACTGTACCAAGTAATGGTTATTTAGAAGGTACAATTCGTACATATGATATTGATGATTTAACAATCGTTAAAAATCAAATGCAAAAGATAGCAGAAAGTGTCAAGCTTCTGTTTAATGTAGACTGTGAAGTTAAATTTGCAGAAGGTTATCCCCCTACAATCAATAGTCCGAAATTACGTACTCAAATAGAGGACGCCTTAATAAAAGCTGATTTAAATGTCTATGACAAACCAACGCCATTCTTATTTGGGGAAGATTTTAGTTTTTATGGTCAACAACTAGCTCCAGCTTACTTTGTTTTTATAGGAACACGAAATGAAGATAAAGGTTTTGTAACTGGTTTGCACACATCACATTTAAATTTTGATGAAAAAGTGTTAATAAACGTGGCTAATTTTTACGAAAATTTATTAAATAATTACAAAGAGGTGTAATACATTGACAGCAACATGGTCTGTAAATAAGAAAATATTTTTACAAAATGCAATCACAGTCAAAAACAATCAGCCATTAATGGCAGTTGTTAAAAATAATGCATATCACTATGACCTAGAATTTGCTGTAACTCAGTTTATCCATGCAGGTATAGATACATTTAGCACAACATCACTACGAGAAGCAATTCAAATTAGACAACTTGCTCCAGATGCAACAATCTTTTTAATGAATGCAGTTTACGAGTTTGATTTAGTCCGTGAACATCAAATACACATGACTTTGCCGTCGTTGACATATTACTATAACCATAAAAATGATTTAGCTGGTATTCATGTTCACTTAGAATTTGAAAATTTATTACATCGGTCTGGATTTAAAGATTTAAACGAAATTAAAGAAGTATTGAAAGATCACCATCAAAATCAAAATGCAAAAATGATTATTAGTGGTTTATGGACCCATTTTGGATATGCTGATGAATTCGATGTGTCAGATTATAATGTTGAACGTTCACAATGGATGGAAATTGTTGAAGCACTCTTATCTGAAGGTTATCAGTTCGACCTAATCCATGCTCAAAATAGTGCGAGTTTTTATCGGGAAGGACAAATATTACTACCCCACCATACACATGCGCGTGTAGGTATTGCGTTATACGGTTCAAGACCATATAGTTCACTGAATCAACATGATATTGTTCAGTCATTGACTGTAAAAGCACATGTTATTCAAGTGCGCGAAGTACAAGCTGGTGATTATTGCGGTTATAGCTTTGCCTTTGAAGTGACTAAAACCAATACAAAATTAGCTGTAGTTGATATCGGTTATGGCGATGGAATTTTAAGAACTCGTGCTAAACATGAAGCACTTATCAATGGTAAACGCTACCCGATACGTGCATTAATGATGAGCCATATGTTTGTTGAAGTAGATGGCAATGTACATGCACAAGATGAAGTTATTCTTTATAATAATGATATCCGCATCGATGAATATACCTTTAAAGGTGTTGGTGCAAATTCTGAACAATTAAGTGCTATGAATCATGATTCTTTAAAAAAGGAGTACATTTCAAATGACTGTTAAATATAATCAAAATGGCGAATTAACAATGGATGGTATTAGTTTAAAAACGATTGCGCAAAGCTTTGGTACGCCTACCATTGTTTATGATGAACTACAAATTAGAGAACAGATGCGCCGTTACCATCGCGCATTTAAAGATAGTGGATTAAAATACAATATTTCATACGCCTCAAAGGCATTTACTTGCATTCAAATGGTCAAACTTGTAGCTGAGGAAGATTTACAGTTAGATGTTGTTTCTGAAGGTGAATTATATACAGCTTTAGAAGCAGGTTTTGAACCGAGTCGCATCCATTTCCATGGTAACAATAAAACGAAACATGAAATTAGATATGCTTTAGAAAATAATATCGGTTATTTTGTTATAGATTCATTAGAAGAAATTGAATTAATAGACCGCTATGCTAAAGATACGGTTCAAGTTGTATTACGAGTTAATCCAGGTGTTGAAGCACATACACACGAATTTATTCAAACTGGTCAAGAAGATAGTAAGTTTGGATTATCAATTCAATATGGCTTAGCTAAAAAGGCAATTGACAAAGTCCAACAATCTAAACACTTAAAATTAAAAGGTGTACATTGTCATATTGGTTCTCAGATTGAAGGTACAGAAGCATTTATTGAAACTGCTAAAATTGTTTTACGTTGGCTTAAAGAGCAAGGCATTCAAGTTGAATTATTAAACCTTGGTGGTGGCTTTGGTATTAAATATGTTGAAGGTGACGAAAGTTTCCCTATCGAAAGTGGTATTAAAGATATTACAGACGCAATAAAATCTGAAATTAAAGTTCTAGGTATAGATGCACCAGAAATAGGTATTGAACCGGGACGATCTATTGTAGGTGAAGCTGGCGTTACTTTATATGAAGTTGGAACCATTAAAGAAATTCCAGAGATTAATAAATATGTTTCAATCGATGGCGGTATGAGTGATCATATCAGAACTGCACTTTATGACGCAAAGTATCAAGCATTGCTTGTTAATAGAAATGAAAAAGCAGATGACAGTGTAACTATAGCTGGAAAATTATGTGAGTCTGGTGATATCATTATTAAAGACGCTAAATTACCTTCATCAGTCAAACGTGGAGACTATCTTGCTATATTATCAACTGGTGCATATCATTACTCTATGGCATCCAATTACAATCAAATGCAAAAGCCTTCTGTGTTTTTCTTAAAAGATGGCAAAGCACGTGAAGTTATAAAGCGACAATCGTTAAGACAACTCATTATTAATGATACAAAATAAAAATAAATAAAGTAATCCCCGAAGAACAGAAAATTATACTGTGACTCGGGGAATTTTTAAGATTATTTAATTAAGAGTTTATTGCTTTTTGGTTTATGAATATGGATGAATATTTTTCATTACTTCAGCTACAGCAACACTGCTTGCATTAGATTCATCTTCAAGCTTTTCAATTATATTATTATAATCCTTTTCATTACGATTCTGACTCATTTTGTATGCAGCCTCTATCTTGTGTATCTTGACTTTAAAGCCTACAATACCTTTGGCCTGCATTTTGGTATTTTCAGAAATATTGTCCCATAATACTGGGTCTTCACGATGCCTTTCATACTTTGCCAATAGGCTTTTCAAGTCATCTATTGTTTCTTCCTCACTTAATATACTTGATTCACCATATAAATGAACTGCTTGATAATTCCATGTAGGTACATTTTCTTTTTCATACCACGCTGAAGAAACGTAAGAATGTGCACCTTGATATATGATTAATACATTTTGATTATCTTTTAATGTATTACATTGAGGATTAGTTTTAGCTAGATGCCCACTAATATAATAGTCGTCCCCTTTTTTATCTAAAACTAATGGTACATGGGTAGCTATAGGCTTTCCTTGATCCACAGTTATAATCATTCCAAAAGAATTACTTTGAATAAACATTTCGATTTCTTTAAAATCATCTACTTGAAAATACTTTGGCACATGCATATGATCTCCCCTTGTGAATAACAATACACTTTAATGTATTTTATCATTAAAAAATCTAAGGATAAATAAGTTAAAGTAATGCCATAGTATCACTCGTTTATAAAATAAACTATGAAACAAAAATAATTAGGCTTTAACTTTTAGTTTTAACTTGCTTTTTTAAATAATATAAAATGATAAGGATTAATAACAAATACAGTGTAAAAAATAAAATTTCATCAAATCCAAAATCTTTACTTGTAATTAATACATCAATATGTTCTAATTCCATCATCTCTGTTTTAATATAACTATTAAACTTTGGTAAGGCCATTAAATGTACATTGTAAATATAGTAATAAAAGTCTATAAAAAGTATGTTAAAAAATATGTATGTCTTATCTAAATTAGTTTTAAAGAATAATATTCCTGATATCGTAATTGGAATAATTAGAATCATCATCATTGCTGCTAAAATATTAATATTTAAACCAATTGCAGATAATACACCGAAAACTAATAAATTAGCAACTAAACTAAGGATAAGATATTTCATAAAATCACCTCGTCGTTGTACACCATAATTATATTATATAAATATAATTTTCTATTGCAAACAATGTTGGTGATATAAAAAAAGAGTTCTCAATTTGGTTGAGAAACTCATCGCGTTAAGTATTTGTAATAAGCATATAAAAACACCTTACTTCTTGGTAAGGTGTTAGTTAAAATCAATGATTCAAATCTAAGAATTATAGTTTAACAACGTTTGCAGCTTGTGGACCGCGGTCGCCTTCAACTACTTCAAACTCAACAGCTTGACCTTCTTCTAATGATTTGTAACCATCTTGGTTAATTGCTGAAAAATGTACGAATACGTCATTTTCTCCTTCAACTTCGATAAAGCCGAATCCTTTTTCAGCGTTAAACCATTTAACTGTACCTTGTTTCATAATCTGAAACCTCCAAGACTAAAATTCATTCAATATGCTTATTCGCATATTACAAAAAATACATGCAAATTTCACTCAAATATTCTTTGCAATATGGAATAATCATCTGCTTAACTTGTATTATAGTGCAGTTATTACCAAATTGCAATACAATAATAAAAAATATTCATTTAATCAATTATTGGTAGTTTATAATATACTTCATTATTTTGTAAAACAATGAAACTATAAAATATTTGTAAATCCTCTTCACAATCTTCGCAATAGTTCATGTCACAATTATTATAAAATGCATAAATATTATATTTGCCTGTGACATAATTATCGAACTGAACTTTACATTGATTAATCAATTGTTGATAGTGCTTAAACATGTCATCAAAATCTTGATATTGATATTTTTCAACAATGTTTTCTGGCCAGTCACTGAATAACCACCATCCCTCATAATCGGCTCTAATTTTGGTAACTGTCCACATTATTAAAGACCCCTTCCATACTTCAAAAACTCTATACTTATTTTTATACCTTTATCCTCTGAAAATCAAGTTTGACGACTTGAAACAAACAAAGTATTAACTATAGTAATTATTAGTTTTTTTAAGTAAAACTACGTATAATAATATTATGAGGTGGTAAAAATGAGACATATACATTTACAAGTATTCGGACGCGTTCAAGGCGTCGGATTTAGATATTTTACACAACGCATTGCAATGAACTATAACATTGTCGGTACTGTTCAAAATGTAGATGACTATGTAGAGATATATGCACAAGGGGATGACGCAGATATAGAGAGATTTATTCAAGGTGTAATTGAAGGTGCCTCACCAGCATCAAATGTAACAAGCCATCAACTTGAAGAGTTAGAACTAAATCAAAAATTATCGGATTTTCGATCAATATAAAATGCTAAATAAAGGAAGATGACAGTGAGATATAATATTTCTCATATATTTGGGGTGTTAGTGGGAATTCCTGTAGCGTTTTTAACAAGCATATTTGGGATGATTGCACTTGATGTATCTTTTTTAATTGATATGTCTATTGGTATTGTTGGCTTTTTAATGACATACCTACCGATACAAAAACTCACTTCACGCAAATATTTAAACGAAATTGGTTTGACTAGAAAAGACTATCGCTATATTCGAAATCAGTTAAATCATACACACCAAAAACTTAGAGGTATTTTAAAAACGTATGTCAATATAAGATCAATTAAAGATTTTAGGCAGATTAATGATATATACCAAATTTCACGTTCTATTTATACGACAGTTAGACAGAGACCTGCATCATTTTATAAAGTTGAAGGCTTTTTTTATTCTCATATTGATAATGCATTAAATTTTGTTGATGCATATACACGTCTAGCAAAAATGCCCAAAAAATCAATTAATGAACAGCAAAAATTAGAACAAACAAGAATTACTTTGGATGAGGTCAAACGAACATTAATCGCTGATTTAAAACGTCTCAACGAAGATGATTATGAACGTTTAGATATTGAAATGGAATTAAATAAGTTACATCAAAAGCATCATCAAGATTGATGTAAAATAGCAACTATTGGAGAGATGATTGATGACTGAAAATAAAAGTTTCAAAGAAAGCCATCCACTAGATGATTTTATAAGCGATAAAGAATTATCGAATACTACTATTCAAAAAGAAAAGTTAACAATTGAACAACAAAAACAGGTAGACATAATCAGTAAACAAATTAACCCTTTAGACAATGAAGGTTTATTAGCGTTTGGTTCTGATTTACAGAAACAAATGTCTCAATTTTCACATCAAATGTTGGATGAAGTACAAAGTAAAGATGTTGGTCCTATTGGAGATACTTTGTCAGATCTAATGTCAAAACTAAAGTCAGTTAATCCAAATGAGTTAAATACTGATAAACCATCTATGTTAAAAAGAATTTTTAGCAGAGCAAAGTCGTCTATTAATGAAATCTTTTCAAGAATGCAATCAGTTAGTGCTCAAGTCGATCGCATAACGATTCAACTGCAGAAACATCAAACACATTTAACAAGAGATATTGAATTATTAGATACGCTATATGATAAAAACAAACAATACTTTGATGACTTATCATTGCATATCATTGCTGCACAGCAAAAAAAGTTGCAATTAGAAAATGAAAAGCTACCACAATTGCAACAGCAGGCGCAGCAATCCACTAATCAAATGGATATTCAACAAGTTGCAGATATGCAGCAATTTATAGATAGACTAGATAAACGCATATATGACTTACAGCTTTCAAGACAAATAGCGTTGCAAACTGCGCCACAAATTCGTATGATTCAAAATGTTAATCAAGCCCTTGCCGAGAAGATACAAAGTTCAATTTTGACAAGTATTCCACTATGGAAAAATCAAATGGCCATTGCGCTTACATTAATGAGACAGCGTAATGCAGTTGCTGCACAGCGAGCTGTCACTGATACAACTAATGATTTATTAACAGCAAATGCTGAAATGTTGAAACAAAATGCGATTGAAACTGCAACAGAAAATGAGCGTGGCATTGTTGACCTTGATACATTGAAACGTACACAGCGTAACATTATTGAAACAATTGAAGAAACATTAATTATTCAACAACACGGTCGCGAAGAACGACAATTAGCTGAAAAAGAATTACAACAATTAGAACAAGATTTAAAGTCACATTTAGTGAACATCAAAGGACCGAATAAACAATCATAAATTACGAATTAGATATAACAAAAAAGGAAGCATCCTAAGATTAAATTGGAGATGCTTCCTTTTATATTATTCGTTATTCCTGTTGATATTTAATTGGATCTTGTTTTACAAATATGCCGACTAGATAGCCTAATATCGTTGCAATAATTGCTACTGGGAACCACTCTAAAGAATACGCTCTTAGAGGCAATGATTCTATAAAGTTAATTTTCAGCCAACCTAACTTACTCATAACACTGAAAATCGACAATATAAATACGATAATAACTGGAATTTGTTGTGAAATGCGTTTTGTCGGTATGAATTTGGCAATTAAAATTAATAACACAACAGTTATTGCTACTGGGTATACAATGCTTAATACCGGAATTGACATTGAGATAACAGCATTTAAACCTTGGTTAGCAATAATAAAACTCATTAAAATGAAAACTAATACAAATGCTTTGTATGATACTTTAGGTACGATTCTATGGAAATATTCAGAAACTGCAACAATAAGTCCGCATGCTGTAGTTAGACATGCCAACGCCACAATGATGCCCAATAAATATTTTCCGAATGAACCAAATCCTGTTGAAGCCATTGTCGTTAATAAATATGTCCCAATGTTTCGATCTTTGGATTTCAATTGATCTAACGTCATGTCACTTACTGGCATATGATTACCAATATAACCTAATGAAATATATATGAAAATTAAAGCAACGGCTGCAATTAAACCAGCAGTCAAAGTTTGTTTGAATATTTGATTTGTTTTAGTAATACCTGTAAGTTTTACTGCATTAACAACAATCATTGAAAAAGCAATTGCTGCAATGGCATCCATTGTTAAATAGCCTTGAGTAAAGCCTTCAGCAAAACTTGAAAAATTAGAATGATATAGTGCTTCATTGCCCTTTCCAGCACTATTACCGCTAAAATCTAAGTATCCCTTAATAATCATCGCTAAAATAGTAATCAATAATAATGGTGTTAATAATGAACCAATACGATCGATTAACTTAGATGGATTTAAACAAATATACAAAACGACTATGAAGTAGATAATCGTAAATATAAATAAAGCGATACTACTATTGCTATGTATAATTGGTGTAATTGTCATTTCAAAAGATGTAGATGCAGTTCTAGGTATTGCGAAAAGTGGCCCTATAGTCAAATAAATGATGATTAAGAACAATATTGAAAATTTAGGTGAAATTTTATTTAATGCGCCAATATATCCTTCTTTATCAAGTGCACCTACAATCACACCTAATAATGGTAAACCAATCCCAGTTAGAACAAACGCTAAAATGGCTGGCCAGAAAAATTGACCACTATCCAATCCGAGATTAGGAGGGAAAATTAGATTGCCTGCGCCAAAAAACATAGCGAAGAGCGTAAACCCAATGACCCATGTATTTTTATTCATAGAGTTACTCCTTTTTTTAAAACACAAAATAATTTACAAGTAAATATTTTAGCACAAAAAATAATAAAGAGTCTATATGAAATATGTTGTACATAGCAGAAACAAAACACATGTGTTGTTTAAATCAAATTATGCCTGAAAATAAAATTCTTCAAATTTACTTTTTAAATAGTAACTGATGACTTTTATTCACAATTTCATATAAACTCATATTTTAAACTTATTTATAAAGATTTAAGTAGTAATTTTTTTAATAATGGAGAGAGATGTCCAGGTAAATGCGCAACACCTTCAACGAAAATGGCATATTGACCATAAATATTATGAATTGTTTGTTCAACATCTTCAGTTATTGGATCTTGACTCAAAAATACATTAAATACTTCAATGCCAAATTTACGTGACATTTCTACAGCTTCATACGTATCAATAATACCATCTTGACTATAATTAAATGCAGACGGTTCGCCGTCAGAAAATACGATTAAAAATCGTTGATGTTGATTTCGACGCATTAATCGTTCACTTGCAACTCTAATAGCAACACCATCACGATTATCATCTTGAGGTTCAAGTGCCATAATACGTGGGCCATCTTTTTCAAAGGTTGAGTAATCATAGTTAATAATTTCATTAATGATATTTGGTTGCGCATGATCGTCTGAATCAAAGGCATCCTCACTGAATGATAAAATTTCATGTTTAATGTTCAATGCTTTTAACGTCTCGTGGAATAACACTACACCTTTCTTCGTTTCAGCCATTTTATCATGCATACTTGCTGACGCATCAATTAACAATGTAAACGTCGCATCAAATGATTTACTTAAATCTTGTTTTTTGTAAAACAATTTATATTGATCGTCGATAAACCAATTAATTAAATCCTTTTGTAATCGCCCTTTTGTTAAATTAAAACGTGCATCTCGTTGTTCTCGTTCAATCGTTTTCTTTATAATTTGAATTAAGTCTTTGATTTCATATTGTACGTCTTGTTTCGATTCTTGATATTCTAAAACATATTGTGGCTCAATTTCAGGAATTTGCCATTTTATTTCTACATTTTTGTTCACACCATCAAGTTGAAATGCCTGGCTTTGACCAACAGCATCGCCTTCTTCACGATTTAGCGTATCGTTTGATCCTTTGCCCTTTTTGGTCATCATATCAGTCATATCGTCTGTAGAATCGCCTTCACGTGCTTCATCATTACCCAATGTTTCACTATTTTGTCCTTCGTGAAGCTCCATTTCTAAATAAGCGCCACCTTTTGACTCACTATCTGCAGATTTAGAGTCAGCTTTTTCACTTTCGTTATCATCATCTTCTGAAGTATCATCTTCCCCATCAACTTGACTTGCATCAGTTCTCTTTAAATCTTCAAACTCTGAACTAGCTAATGTATTATATAGTGTTTTAGGTAAGTAATAATATTCGTTTAGCATATCTTCTTTTAAAATATCATCTACTTGATACATAATTCTTTGAGCCAGATACATATTATCTTCAGAATTTTGATTTTGGAAAAAATTAGGTAAATATAAGAACATATTAACTAAAATATCATCTAAATCTGAATGTATAGATGGTATATCAAAGAAATCTTGACTTAAAAATGCATGTTCTAAATACAAAAATAATAAATCTGTATATTGTGTTTTAGTACGATACACTTTAATTTGAGATTCCGTATATGATATCCGTGTATCTAAGCGAAGATCAATTAATTTAGCAGTACTTGGGCGCTCAACTTTAATAGAATTTAATACACGCATATCTTCTAACAATTTAAAAAGTTGTTGATAAAATTTAGGGTGTTTAAAAGTTTTATCTTGTACTACTTCATTTACAATTTGTACATCCATCATATGATAACCGTAAGCAGCTAACATAACATCTGTTTTTAAACCAGCCATTTCGATATGGCTTGGTCGATGTGACCAAAACCAACTCGTAATCAAAATATTTTGAACAGGATTATAGTAAGGGAATTTTTGGATTTTAACTTGTGTTTGTTCATTTTTTAATAAGAGTCGAGCTAAGTCTTGCAACATCATTACTTGCTTGGCATCCAACTGTTCGTCGTTAAATTTTATGAAACGATCACTCATGTTTTATCCCTCTTTAAAAGTTTAGTTCTACAGCATTATATATTGCTTGTTGTTCACGTTCATCTTCCAATTTATCAATAATTGTACGTTTAATTGCACGTTCAACTGGCATTACAGTGATTAAATCACACAAGTCTAATAATGCACGGATACTAGCGGCTTCTTCAGAAATTTGTCCCTGCTTAGACATAGTACGTAAATCTTCGTTAAACTTAATAATTTGTTCGATTTGTTTATCATCTTGTAATAAACTTTGCTCTTTAATCACATTTTTTAAAATGTCCCCATCAATATAGTCAACGTGAATAACAACAAAGCGATTTTTTAGTGCTTCATTCATTGGCAATGTACCAACATAACCTTCATTTATCGCTGCTATAACGTTAAAACCTGGTACAGCTTTGATTACTTCACCAGTGTATGGATTCGTAATTTGACGACGATAATCTAAGACCCCATTTAATACAGGCAATGTTTCAGGTTTAGCCATATTTATTTCATCAATATATAAAATATGCCCCTCTTTCATAGCTTTAATAACTGGACCATCTACAAAGACAATTTCTTGTTGTCCTTCCGCATTTGTTTTAATTGTTTTAAAGCCTAATAAGCTTTCTGTATCTAAATCAACAGAACAGTTGACTTGATGCATGGGTGTATCAACAACTTCACTTAATGTTTCTGCCAACTTCGTTTTCCCTGAACCTGTTGGACCTTTAAGTAAAATATTTTTATTTAAATCGAATAATGCCTTCGCATCATTGAAAACTGTTGAATCTGAATTCTTATAATGTTTTAGTGCCATTTTAAAACGTTCTCCTTTAAATAAATTAAAAAACTAAGACATGGAATAAGTTCTCCAAATGCCTTAGTTTACTATTCTATTCTGATATAAAACGCAATGCTTAGTATGCGAATTGTTTATATTTTACCAAATTTACTAATTGAAAATCTCATATTAGGCTTCATTTCAATAATTATGTGTTTAAACTTCTTTGAAATATGTTTTATAGTAACCGCCAACTAATCCTGAATTATCTATTATTTGATAATATTCTTCAGTTTCGTTGATAACATCATATTGTTTGCCTACAGTTAACATGTCAGAAACTGTAAATTTCTTTGCATCTGTATTAATGACTTCTACTTTCTTGATTGGTGTACGTTCTTTCCAAGTTTCATGTAACATAAATTTTGTCCTCACTATCGTAAAAAAATTATTTTTGTAAAGTGAATATAAACGATAATCCACTGTTTTCAGTAATTCTAATTGATTCAATATCATCTTGCTCAAGCGTTTGATATGGTATTTCCACTTCATCTAAGCGCGATTTCGCTTGATTAAAGAAATCTGCATCTTTCGTTTCAAACTCAACTTGATCGACTGCGCCATATTCCGGCATTGTCATTTCGGTTTCTACAGGCATTAAATGTATTTCGCCACCTAGACCACCCGTTCCAATTTTGAATACTTGGACATGATAGTCAGCATTGTCGAAGGGTTGGTATTCTGCAAATACTTCAAGTCCGAATATATTTGTTAAAATTTGACCTGTAATATCTACATGATTCACTTTAAGAATCACTGGTCCTAAACCTTGCACTTGATGTAACGGATTGACCGCACTTTCGAAAGAAGGCATGCCTAAACCAACGCCATAATTATTCTCGTTTGAATATATTGAGAAAATATGACCATTGTTATCTTCGAGACTGAAATATTTATTGCCATTTAATTCTTTAACTGTTGTAAATGGAATATCCTTACTCGATAATATTTCCGCATACTCCTCTAAACCTGAGTCAGTTGGTGTACGTAATCCAATACCCACAAAGTGAGATTCTTCTAATTGCTCACTTGGAACTTGTATAAATTGAAGTCTTGTTCCTGGGCTTATATCTGCATCGCCGAAACGAATTGAGTTTTCAAGAAGTTCTTCACAATTTAATCCTAATATGTCAACCATGAAATGTTTTGTCTGTTCTATATTTGTTGTACCTAATGTTATACTTCTAAGTCCACACATTATAGCCACCTCTATCTTTATCTTTACTTTTATATTATAACTTATTTTAATCATAAATTATAGAATATCAGTCAGTTGATTTTGATTATAGATTAATATGTGAAAAATGTATTTCTTTAAAAGAACTATTTCATTTAAATAGGTAACATAATATTGTTATGGTTGCTATTGAGTGTGTCATTAATCAGTATCTGTATATAGCAATTGAATATTTCGTTTTTTGTAGTACATGAAAAACATATATATGTCGTGTCCATAAAGTGAATGTACATCTTGTTCAGATGATTTTAAATTAACTAAAGGCGCTTATAGAATTCATAAATTTCATCGCTTGTTATTATCTAAAATGATTTCATTAGCATATTGAAACACGCTATTCTACCTATATTTCTATTGTGAGTCTATTTCAATAGAAATGATATATTTTTTAAGTAGTCAAAATTAAACTGACATTTTAATACGAAGCATTATAAAAATAAAGTACAGCAGTAAGATATTTCGACTAGAAAATAATCTTACTGCTGTTTGTTATTGATTTAATCCCGTTTTTAGGAATAGTAAACTATTTTGTGTTGTGGATTAAGATTCTAATAATAAGTCTTCTGGGTTTTCAATTAATTCTTTAATTGTTTTTAAGAATCCAACTGCTTCTTTACCGTCAATAATTCTATGATCATAGCTTAATGCAATATACATCATTGGACGATTTTCGATTGTTTCTTGATCAATCGCAATTGGTCTTGTAATAATTGAATGCATGCCTAAGATTGCAGCTTGATTACCATTGATAATTGGCGTACTCATCATTGATCCAAAAATACCGCCATTTGTAATCGTAAATGAACCATTAACCATATCATCTAAGCCAAGTTTTTTCTCTCGTGCTTTAACTGCTAAATTAGCAATTTCTGCTTCGATTTCTGCAAAATTCTTTTTATCACAATCTCTTACGAATGGTACTAATAATCCATCATCTGTAGAAACAGCTACACCAATATCATAATATTGTTTCGTAATCATGTCGTCGCCGTCGATTTCTGCATTAACTTCTGGATACTTTTTCAAAGCTGCTACAGAAGCTTTAGTAAAGAATGACATAAATCCTAATTTAGTACCATCATGATCTTTCATAAATTGTTCTTTCTTACGTTTACGCAATTCCATAACATTTGTCATGTCAACTTCGTTAAAAGTTGTTAACATAGCTGTATTATTAGATACCTCTAATAATTTTTTAGCAGCTGTTTTCTTTCTGCGTGACATTTTTTCACGAATCACTGGTTTTGTAGGATATTGATTGTATTTTTTCTCTTCTTTTGCAGGTGCTTGTTGTGTTGTTTGTGTTGATGCCGGTGCCTGTTGTTTCTTATCAATATCTTCTTTACGAACAACATCATTTGTTTTCGGACTTACTTCAGCAAGATTCACACCATTTTCACGAGCATATCGACGCGCAGAAGGTGTAGCATTAACACGCTGCTGATTGTCATCATTTGTTTGATTGACTTCAGCATTATCTGCCGATTTATTTGTTGTTTCTTCTTTTTTATTATTTGTTTCTTCATTTTGTTGTGGAGTATTGTCGTTACTATTTTCTTTAGAAGCATTGCCACTACCTTCGCCGATGACAGCAATTGCTTGTCCAACTTCTACAGTGTCGCCTTCACTGGCAAGTTGTTCAGATAATTCACCTGCTTCTTCAGATACAACTTCGACATTAACTTTATCAGTTTCTAATTCAAGAATAGCTTCACCTTTTTCTACGCTATCCCCTACGTTTTTCAACCATTCTGCAATGGTACCTTCTGTAATAGATTCTGCTAATTCTGGAACTTTAACCTCTGGCATGACTTATTTCCCCCTAGTTATTTTTTAATGCATTTTCTATAATTTTATTTTGAACAAGTTTATGAATTTCTCCATCGCCTTCAGCTGGAGCAGCCCTTTGAACTCTGCCATGATAACTTAAATCATATTTATCTGCAACTAGCACTTTAACATATGGATAAACATATAACCAGGCACCTTGATTTTTAGGTTCTTCTTGTACCCATGACACTTCTTCAAGGTTTGGCAATTGTGCTAGTAATGCTTCAATCTCTTCCTCTGGGAATGGATACAATCTTTCAATCGCAACGAGTAAAACTGATTCGTCTGGATTTTTAGCTAATGCTTCTTTTAAATCAATGAACATTTTACCAGTTGCTAAAATAACTTTTGTAACCTTATCCGCTTGATATGATTCTGTCAAAATTGGCTCAAATCCACCAGAAGTAAATTCATCAATTGGTTTTGCAACTGTTTTATTTCTCAGCAAGCTTTTTGGCGACATAACAACCAATGGTCGCATTTGTTCAGAATCTAAACTAGCCGCTTGTGCACGCAATAAGTGGAAATAATTACTTGAACTAGATAAGTTGACAACTGTGCAATTATTTTCAGCAGCTAATTGTAAAAATCTCTCTAATCTTGCTGATGAATGTTCAGGCCCTTGACCCTCATATGCATGAGGTAAGAATAATGTTAATCCTGAACGTTCTCCCCATTTTGAGCGAGAACTGAATAAGAAGTTGTCAAAAATCATTTGTGACATATTTGCAAAATCACCATATTGTGCTTCCCAAATATTGAAGCTTTTTTTGTTTTCCACATTATAACCGTATTCAAAACCAACTACTGCTGCTTCTGAAAGCGGAGAATTGTGTATATCAAATGTCGCTTTTTGATCAGGAACATGATGTAAAGGTGTATATGTCTCACCTGTTTGCTCATCATGTAACACGGCATGCCTATGACTGAATGTACCACGTTCACTATCTTGACCAGTTAAGCGAATCGGTGTACCATCTTGTAAAATTGTCGCAAATGCAAGTTGTTCTGCTTGTGCCCAATCAACTAAACCATCTTCTTTATTAAACGGCTCATGACGCTTCTCAAGAACTTTGTTTAACTTTTTCAAAATGTTAAAGCCATCCGGATATGTTAACAATGCATCATTTATTTCTTTCAAGTGATCAAACGTAAATGATTGTTCGTCTGCTTGTAACGGTAATGCAAGTTCTGCAGGTTTTTCCATATCTGGATTATCCATTTTATCAGCTTTATTAATTTTATCATGAGCTTGTCTTAGTTCCTTTTGGACTTGTTCTATAAATGAATGCATTTCATCTTCTGAAATGACACCTTCATTAACAAGCTTTTTACCAAACACATATTCAACAGAATCATGTTTGCGAATATTCTGATAAGGAACTGGATTAGTAATTGATGGTTCATCCATTTCGTTATGTCCGAAACGACGATAACCTACTAAATCAATAACGACGTCTTTATGAAACTCTTTTCTAAATTCCATTGCAATATCAATTGCTTCAATAGTAGCTTCAACGTCATCAGCATTGACATGGAATATTGGCACATCATAACCTTTGGCCACATCTGTAGAATAAGTTGTTGAACGTGCATCAATTGGTTCTGTAGTAAATCCAATTCTATTGTTAGTAATAATATGCAATGAGCCACCCGTAGAATAGCCTTTCAAGTTTCCTAAGTTCATTGTTTCGAAGTTAATTCCTTGACCAGGATAAGCAGCATCGCCGTGTATAATAATTGGCATTGCTTTATGATGATCAGTCGTCGGAGCCCCAGCACGATGTGTATCATCTTGTGCTGCTCTTGTACGACCTTCAACTACAGGTGCAACAATTTCCAAGTGACTTGGATTGTTAGCCAGTGCAATACGCTGCATTGTACCGTATGAATCAGTAGTTTTAATGCCACCAAGGTGATATTTCACATCACCAGTCCATCCAGCAGTTAACTGCAAGCTACCATCTTCAGGTAAGAATTTCATTGGATCTGTATGCATAAATTCTGAAATCATCATTTCGTACGGTTTTTCTAAGACATGCGTTAAAACGTTTAAACGTCCACGGTGAGCCATGCCTATTTGTATATTTTTAATACCTTCTTTCGCAGCAATCGTAATAGTACGTTGTAACATCGGTACAAGTGCGTCTACCCCTTCAATTGAAAAACGCTTTGCACCAACGAAGTTTTTATGAAGATATTTTTCAAACCCTTCAACATACGCTAATTGTTTGAATAGTTCCCTTTTTTCGTTATTATTTAACGTTACTTTATATGGCGTTTCAATTCTTCTTTTTAACCAACCACGTTCAGTATTGTTATTAATATGCGTATACTCAAATGCAATCGGTCCTTTGTAACGTTTTTCCATTCTTAAAATTGCTTCATAAGCATTATCATAAATGTCGGCAAAGTGATCTGAAACAATTCCTGCTGATATACCTTCCAAAGTCTGTTGATCTAAATCAAAGTCTTCAATCTCTAATTTAGGTACATGTTTCCTTTTCGGAGGATTTACAGGATAAATATCGGCTTTAAGATGCCCGTATTGGCGAATATTATCAATTAAACGCATGACACGCTTAATTGTGCCGTCGCTATTTTGACTACTTGTACTTTTTAAAGCTGGTACAATTGAGTCATCATTCTTAATTGTGCTGAATAAGACTTGTAAATCTTCTGGTACAGATGATGGATCTTGTAAAAAGTCATCATATAGATCTAACATTAGACCTAAATTCGCACCGAAGTTTACAGGAGCCTCTGAAACTTCTTTTCTTTCGTTAGTCATTTTACACCCTCCACAAAAATGTTGAAACGCTTACAATGTAATAATATCACTATTTAGTTATTTGTTAAAGTAGATTTACCTATTTATCTGCTAAAAAGAAGAATCAACAAAAGCGTTGATTCTTCTAGGTTTATAGATGTATTTTATTGTAAATTTTGGGAGTACAACAGAAATGATAAAGAACCATTGTTTATTTGTTTTATAGTCGTTCTTATACATTAGTCACAGCTAATGTGTACTTAAAAATTAATCCTATGACTTTAATTGACGTCTCAGACATGATTAAAATATGATTTTAAACGTTGTTCCTTTGTTAATTTCACTTTTAATTTTAATCGATCCACCGTTTAATTGAATGATTTTTTGCGCAATAGATAATCCGAGTCCATTACCGCCTTGACTTCTTGAACGAGATTTATCCACTCGATAAAAGCGATCAAAAATGAAATCTTGATCTTCCTCTGGAATACCAATTCCATGATCTGTAATTTCAATTATTTTTTGCTTATTTTTTAACCTTGTCTTAACTTTAATTTTCTTATTCTTCACATCATATTTAATTGCATTATCAATAAAGATTAAAAATAATTGTTCGAATTGATGAGGTTTCATTTTAATTTCTAGATTTTTAGATGTCAGATCCGTATCAAATTGATAATCAGGATGCAATTGTTTTAATGAGTGTATTCGCGAGCGAATTTCATCATTAATATGCACGGTCTGCGCTTCAGAAGAAATGTCATTTACATCTCCTTTAGTCAATTCAAGTAATTCTTCGACTAACTTTATGATACGATTCATTTCTTCAATAGAAATATTTAACGATTCTTCTAATACTGCTGGGTCTTTTTTTCCCCATCGCTGAATCAAATTTAAATGACCTTGAATAATTTGTAATGGTGTTCGTAATTCATGTGACGCATCTTCAACAAATTGTCTTTGTTGATTAAATGATTCTTCAATTTGGCTCATCATCTCATTAAACGTATTTGCTAAATTATCTATTTCTTCATAATTTGTATTTAATTGCAATTTATTTTGAAAACCATCTCGTCGAATCTCAATCATTTTATTTGATAAACTGACAAGCGGTTTAGTAATTTGAGTTGAAAATACATAACTGATTGTGGCAGTTATAATTGTTGCAATCACTCCAAATGCGAGCGCAATGATATACAATGATTTTACAATGTTATCATAATTTTCTAGTGAATGAATTAACAAGCTATACCCTTTGAAATCTTGCGTTGTGATTGGTTCTTTAATAATTAAATAATCAATGCCTTTATAACGCTTTTTTATTACGCGGTCAAAATACCGGTGTTCATAACCTGGTTCAACTCTCACTGTGTTATCATTCGATGTCTCAAATAATTTATTATTATGCTCATCATAAATAATAATCTCTTGAAAATTACCTAAAGATGCATTCAAGTCTAATGCAGATATATCTTTAACAGGCTTAGAATGAAATAAATTATTAATATCGCTTGAGCTTCGTTCTGCATCATCAAGCTCACTATTATGCAGTGTATCTTTTAAGAAAAAGATAATAATTAAACAAAATAAAAATATCGTGACAAACGTAATCATCGTGGTAACAATAATCCAGTTATTGCGCAATTTACGTTTTGTCATCGTATCACATACCCAACGCCACGAACTGTTTCAATCATTTTGTCACGATCGTATGGTTTTAACTTGTTTCGTAAATATCTTATATAAACATCTACGACATTTGTTTCTACTTCACTATTATAACCCCATACATGATTTAAAATTTGTTCCCGTTGCATAACATGGTTTTTATTTTCAGCTAGAAGATATAGTAAATCATACTCTGTTTTTGTTAATTCAATTTCTGCACCATTTACCGTCACTTTAAAAGCATTCTTATCAATTGTAATACCGTTGACATCGATAATATCTTTTTGTGGCTGACGACGTAATATCGCACGTATTCTTGCTAAAAGTTCTTCAATATCAAATGGTTTCACTATATAATCGTCTGCACCGTAATCAAGCCCAGCAACTTTGTCATACGTATCACTTTTCGCTGTAATTATAATGATAGGTGTAGATTGTTGTTGTCTAATTTTGCGACAAATTTCTAAGCCATTAATTGACGGCAACATTAAATCTAATATGATTAAATCATAGTAATGGCTAAGCGCTTTATCTAAACCGTCTTGTCCATCATACTCTGTGTCCACATTGTAATTTTCATGTGTGAGTTCCAATTCAAGAAATCTTGCTAAGTTTTGTTCATCTTCTACTATTAAAATTTGCGTCATTTGTACACCTCATATTACGACTTTTTCTAATAAGGTAATATATTTTAAATTTTGTATTTTTCTATACAATAGTTGCTTTTTAAATTAGTTTGTTTACGTTTAAATTTTATCACAAATCAATAACCATGTTTTAAAATTTTCAAGCTACAATCATTAATTATTTATTAACTCAAATATTTAATAATCAGTTAATGGAATTCTGTTATTTCTGATTGCAGTACTTAAATATAGAATACTGTAACACAAGGTCTTACCGCAATATCAATTGTTGTCGTATACTGACTTTTCACTAATGTAAAATGAATAGTTATTATCTTTATTTTCACAAAATGACCGTAGTTTAAACATTTTCACACATCATTTCAATGTGCGATTTTGAACTTGCAAGTAACATTTCTTAATGTATGAATTCAAAAGGAGTATGTAAACAATATAATTTTTAAGCTTCATCAGTTTTAAATATTCTAATTCTACTGAGAAATACAAATTTTTTTATTTTCTAAAATAGCGTAATCATGCGTTTTATTTACTATTCTTAAAAAATATTCAAAAAAAGTTTTAGTTTCTAATTGACAATGATTCTCACTAATGTATAATAGTAGTTGAAAATGATTATCAATACCACATAGAACATCCCCCCCACAACGTTTCGTTCTTGTTGGATTGGTCATTTTCAAATATTCCCCTTTTATATGCCCGTAAAAGACAATATACGTTATAACAACGTTTTATAAAAGCAGTAAACCCTTACGACACTTTAGGTTTACTGCTTTTGTTTTTTTACTATTTAATTGATTAATTTATTTCTAAGTAATAACGTTGATAAAATAATGCAAAATACGCCACCAATGATGCCGGCAATAATATCTGTTGGATAATGTACACCTAGATATACACGTGATATAGAAATCAATAAAATCATAGCTGCACATAACCCTATAAGAATACCTTTTGAATTACCTTGATTTAATCGATTTAACAGATAGATACCACTTCCAAAATATGCAGTTGATCCCATAGCATGACCGCTAGGAAAACTAAATCCTGTTATATCAATTAAACGCAGCAATGTAGGTCTTTCTCTATCGAATATATTTTTTAATGCTGGATTCAAAATTCCAGATAATGCCATTGTTAATGCAAAAAATAATGCTTCAATTTTGTGGCGCTTTAACATGAGATATGCCACAAGAAGTAATGAAATACATAACATTGCCCAGACTTCACCTACTTTAGTAGCCCCAAGCATGATAGATGTCGTAATAAAGCTCTCTGATGAATATATAAATTCATAAACTTCATTATCAATCCATTTCCCTAGTCTTGATTCGTGGAAAAACGCGATAATTCCAAAAACCAATGTAAAAACGATGAGCAAAGAGATACGTTTCCATTGACTCATAAAGCATTACCCCCCATTAATTCAATGCGTCTTTAATCATCTTATCAAATAAAGCTTCTTTCGTATAACTTTGTTCATACGATTTCATATTATTGATAATTCGAGTTCTTTCTTGTTCCATTTCATTTAGTTCTTGTAATAAAATTTGTGCTGTTAATTGTTCTTCATCAATCGCTTTAGCATAACCTTTATCAGCAAAATGATTTGCATTGTCAATTTGATCGCCTCGGGATTGATCTAAACCTAATGGTACTAATAACATTGGTATACGTAATGTTAAGAACTCATAAATCGCATTTGATCCTGCTCTACTTATTACTGTGTCCGTAATTGCTAATAAATCTGTTAAATCCTCTTTAACAAATTCATATTGTATATATCCTGATTTTTTAACTTGAGCATCTTTTAATCCTTTACCAGTTAAATGTATCACTTGATATTGTTGTAATAATGCATCTAAGTTTTCGCGAATAATGCTATTTAATTTTTTACTTCCTAAACTTCCACCCATAACGAGTAAAACTTTTTTATTTTCATTAAAGCCTGTTAATTGATAACCATTATGTGCATTACCATTTTTTAAATCTTCTCGAATTGTTGCTCCAATAAAATCAACTTTCTCTTTAGGTAGGTAGTTTAGCGTTTCTTCAAATGTTGTATATATTTTCTTGGCAAATTTAAGTGCTATCTTATTCGCTAATCCTGGTGTTAAGTCAGATTCATGAATAATAGTTGGTATATTTAATGATTTGGCTGCAATAACAACAGGCACAGATACAAAACCACCTTTTGAAAATAATAGATCAGGTTTTTCTTTTTTCAAAACTTTACGAGCATCAAGAATACCTTTCAATACTTTAAATACATCTTTGGCATTTTCTAAAGAAATATATCTTCTTAATTTACCACTCGAAATAGGATAATACTTAATTTCTGGTAGTTGTGATTCAATCATTTCTCTTTCAATACCATTTTTAGAACCAATATAAAGCGCTTCATAACCTTGTGATAATGCAGTTGGAATTAAACTTAAATTTACTGATACGTGTCCAACTGTTCCCCCTCCGGTAAATGCGATTTTCGTCATTAATATTACCTCTATTCTTTTAAATTTTTATAATATGCATAAAATGGTTCACCTTTATCATATGGCGGATATTCCATTAATTGTTCACCGACCTTATGAAATCCAAATTTGGCAAATAAACCTTGTGCAGGTTTGTTTAACGCAAAGGTGTCCGTTAAAATAACTTCTGCACCACGTGCTTTAACTACATCAATAACATAATTGAATAATTCTGTAGCAGCTCCTTTATATTCTTTCGAACCAGTTAATCGATGAATAACAAAGGCACCTTCTCTATTTACTGGCCAGTCAATGTCATCATACCATTCTGCTTGGTCTTGGTCGACAACAATAAAGCCATAAATTTTGTCATTTTCCTCTAATACGTACAAATAATCTTTAGCAATATCTTCTTCAAAATGTTCTAAAAGAGGGTACTGATCGTCCCATTGCTCGTTGTCGTGTTCTTTCATTAATTCTTTTGCTTCTTCTACTAGATTTAAGATTTGATCTAAATCTGACATTTTACCTAGACGGATCATGTACGTCACTCCTTATATCGTTATGTTAAACATGTTTTTCAGTACATGTTAATCTTACACACTATTAACATGCTTTAAACCTTTATTATGAATGAAAAATAGTAATTATCACACTATGGGATAAAAATAACCAATAAAAGTATCATATACCAATTAATTGATTGTTAAAACTAGTGAATAATACTATTTAAAAAGTATATGCTCATAGTATATTAAAGCATAAATTGTTAACAGCGATGATAGAAATTGCGTTATTTACATCATTTATAAATGTCTAATTTATATCTTTTAGAGTTAGACGTCAATAAAAATAAACACGCCTCTTAAATTGCTACCTTTGCAAATTTAAGAAGCGTGTCATTAACATAATAATAATAAAATTTTAGTAGTGTGTATCGCTTATTTTAAAATATTAATCAATTTATCGAGAACATCATCATGTTTATTAGCTTTTTCAACTAATAACTCAGTAAATTTATTATTCGTTTCTTTATTAAATTCACCAGTTACCTCGAGTTTATTCGCTTGTTGGAAAGCTTTAACTTGATTTCCTAAAGCTTGATCAAATTGCGTTGATTCATTATCAACTTTATAACCTAAAGCTGATAAACCAATTTTAATAGTTTTAATATTTTTATCATCGTCTCCAACTTTAAATGTTTTCGAATTAGGAATGACATTTAAAGATTGATATTTAGGTGTGTCAATAGTAACGTCTGGTTTAATGCCTTTACCGTGAATATAATGACCATCTGGCGTTAACCATTTCATTTCAGTATATTTTAACAATGAACCATCCTTAAACTCTCTTGTAGTTTGTACGACACCTTTGCCGAATGTTTTTGACCCATAAACTTTAGCTTTATTATAGTCCTTTAGCGCACCAGTAAATACTTCAGAAGCGCTAGCTGAACCTTCATTCACTAAGATGGATATATCCATGTCTTTCGCTTCTTTTAACGCATCATTAGAAGTTTGAATTGCTTCAGTATCTTTACCTTTTTCTAGTTTAACAACAGTTTTTCCTTTATCGATAAAAATATTTGCCATTTTAACAGCTTCATCTAGTAGTCCACCTGGATTATTTCTTAAATCTAAAACAATCTTTTTCAAACCATCTTTGTGAGCTTTAAGAACTGCATCTTTCAATTCACCTGATGTATCATTCTGGAATTTATTAATAGTAATAACTCCAACATTACCTTTTTTCTTATACTCAACACTTTTAACATGAATTTTTTCACGTTTAATCTTAACGTCTTTTTCTTCACTGCCTCGTTGAACAGTTAAAGTTACTTCAGTGTTTTCTTTACCACGAACATCTTTGACAACTTCATCTAATGCTTTACCTTTAATTGATTTTCCATTTACTTTAGTAATGACATCTTTAGGACGGATGCCAGCACGTTCTGCTGGAGAACCCTTCATAGGGCTAGTAACCATAATTTGATCATTTTTCTTTTGCATTTCTGCACCAATACCTACAAAATCACCTGAAACACCTTCATTAAAGGATTTAGTTTGTTCTTTTGTTAAATATTCAGAATAAGGATCTTTTAATTCTTTGACCATGCCATCAATTGCAGCTTTACTCAACTTGTCAGAGTTCTGTTTTTTATAATAATCACTATTTAAGATTTTATACACATTTTCAATTTTATTTAAGTTTGCTTGATCAGTTTTGTTTAAACCACTTATTTTTTGATTTATAAAAATATATGCAACAACTGTGATGACAGCTGTTATTAGGATTGTACCAATTAAAATTGATATGAATTGCCAACGTTTTAAGTGAACGCGTTTCGATGAATTAGATTGTTGGTCTTGATTGCTTGTTGCAATTTCAGCGCGTTCATCATCGGATGAAGATGTTTGTTGCTTATCATCCATTGTATCACTTCCTTATTATGTATTATGTACTTTTAAATTCTGTGTAGTTAATCATATCAATTTATGCAAGATAGCGCACCATATTTCACTATAATTGATTAATTTTTAGTCACAACTTAGTTTATTTTAAATTAAAACCAGGATAACAACTTGCATCACCCTGGTTCTAACTATTATTATAAAAATTATATTAAAATTTTAGCCATTCCGTATATTCTTCATATAAATCATCAAATACAGACATTGGCAATGTGAAATCACCATGTGTCTCAATATAATCAGACAGTATATTAAAATCATCATCGTGTTTTGGGAAAGCAAGATCGTCAAATATCTCTTCTGCTAGACGACCTTTATCGTCGTGTCGCCCACGAACTGTCATGACAAATTGATAAAACGAATAGTTTTTCATTAGTTCATTGTCACATCAATCACTTTTGTTTCACCTTTAATCACAGCATTTTCATCATAAATATTAATTGAAGCCGCTTGATCTGTGTTAGTAATAATAATTGGTGAAATAACAGATTTAGCATTATTATTAATATATTCAAGGTTGAATCTTACTAATGGATCTCCGACGTTAACTTCGTCACCACTAGACACTAACACTTCAAATCCTTCACCGTCTAATTGAACTGTGTCTAAACCGATATGAACTAATAATTCTAATCCGTTATCTGCTTTTAAACCAATCGCATGCTTAGTTGGAAAGACATTGTCAACACGTCCTGCAATTGGAGACACAACCTCTCCTTCAGTTGGATTAATACCAAAACCTTCGCCCATCATTTTTTGTGCGAATACAGGATCTGGAATATCTTCAATTTTCACGTATTCTCCAGTTAATGGTGCATAAATTGCGATATCTTTCTGAACTTCTTTGCCTTTTCCGAATAATTTTTTAAACATACTTTCCACTCCTACTTATCAAAATGTGATATTAAATCGCCATAACCCAATTCTTCTAATTTTTCATATGGAATAAATTGAATTGCAGCGGAATTGATACAGTATCTTAAGCCGCCACTTTCTTTAGGTCCATCATTAAAGACATGTCCTAAATGACTATTTGATTCTTCTGAACGCACTTCAGTTCTCAACATACCAAATGATTTGTCGACTAATTCTATAATTTCATCGTCATCAAGCGCTTTGGAAAAGCTAGGCCATCCACATTCAGAATGAAACTTTTCTTCAGATGTAAATAAAGGTTTACCAGAAATCTTATCTACATAAATTCCTTTAGCAAAATGATTCCAATATTCATTCATAAATGGTGGTTCAGTGCCATTTCCTTGTGTAACAATATATTCTATGTCTGTTAGTTCACTTTTATCTTTTTTAAGCATTTTGATTCCCCCAATGTGATTCTATAAACGCTTTTCTACCTGAACCACGTTGATATTGGTAATAATGTACCGGGTTCTTTTTATAATAATCTTGATGGTAGTCTTCAGCTGGATAGAAATTTTTATATGGTTTAATAGGTGTAATCACTGGTTTCTTGAAAATACCTTGTTCATTTAATTGTTGCTTTTTAAACTCAGCAGCCTTTTTCTGATGCTCATCATGATAGAAAATGACTGGTTGATAGCTTTCGCCTCTATCGAAAAATTGCCCTTGATCATCAGTTGGGTCAAATGTTTTGAAATATATGTCTAATATATTTTCAAAGGAAGTAACCTCTGGATCAAACGTAATTTGTACTGCTTCGACATGGCCGGTTTGATTCGTACATACCTGTTCATAAGTTGGGTTGTCAACATGACCGCCACTATAACCAGATACGACTGACTTGATGCCTGGATATGATGTAAATGGTTTAACCATGCACCAGAAACATCCTCCTGCTAATGTTGCATATTCTTTTGTCATATGAATTACCTCCTCTATCTATCTAATTATAAATTTAGTCTATAAAGGATTGAAATGGAAGTAATTAACACTGAAAAGATTAAATTTACTTCTTAAGGACTACGAGGCCAATCGCACCTTGACCAGTATGTGCAGAAATAACTGGTGTAGTTACATTTATATCGTAATTATTCACATGAAAAGCTTCATTAAAAACTTTCTTCAATTTATCAACATATTCAATAACGTTAGCATGTGCGACACCAACGGATTTGATTTCATGATCTCCTATAAATTCAGCAATTTCCTTTTTCAAGTATTGGATACTAGAATTTTGAGTTCTCGCATTGTGCACAAGCTCTAAGCGACCATCATCTAGTGTACCAATTGGTTTGATTTTCATAAGATTACCAATCAAACCTTTTGTTTTACTAATTCTGCCACCTTTAATTAATTGATTCAATTGCCCTATAACTACAAATAATTTAATGTTTTCTCTTAAATGATTTAACTTTTTAACTATTTCAGAAGTTGAGACACCTTCTTTTACAAGCTCTACTAGGTGTTGTATTTGATATCCTAAACCAAAAGAAATAGATTTTGAATCAATAACAGTTACATTAGCATCTACCATTTGACTTGCTTGGTAAGCAGTGTTAAATGTACCACTTAATCCTGAAGAAAGATGAATACTTATGATTTCAGCGCCATCTTTTCCTAGTTCTTCATAAGCAGATATAAATTCGCCTATGGCTGGTTGACTTGTCTTTACATCTTCATCATTTTCAATATGATTAATAAATTCTTCTGATGTAATATCTACTTGGTCAACGTATGAAGCTCCTTCAATTGTTAAACTTAAAGGAATTACATGTATGTTGTTTGCTTCTAAATATTCTTTAGATAAATCGGATGTTGAGTCTGTCACTATAATCTGTTTTGTCATGGTCATTTTCCCCCTTATTTTTTACGAATTAAATGTAGAAAGGTATGTGGAATTGTATTTTTTTCATCTAGTTTACCTTCAACTGAAGAGGCAACTTCCCAGTCTTCAAATGTATAAGGTGGAAAGAACGTATCACCACGGAATTTACCTTCAATAACAGTAATATACATGTCGTCCACTTTATCAATCATTTCTTCAAATAATGTTTGCCCTCCAAATATGAAAACATGGCCCGGTAGTTGATAAACATCTTCAATAGAATGAATTACATCAACGCCCTCTACGTTGAAACTTGTATCTGAAGTAAGTACAACATTTCGACGATTCGGTAGTGGTTTACCAATCGATTCAAATGTCTTACGACCCATTACTAAAGTATGACCTGTTGATAATTTTTTAACATGCTTCAAATCATTTGGTAGGTGCCAAGGTAATTGATTTTCAAAACCAATTACTCGTTGCAAGTCATGTGCAACTAGAATGGATAAAGTCATGATTATCCTCCTTCTTCTATCATTTCATTTTTTATTACTAAGTTATCTTTAATTTAACACAATTTTTATCATAAAGTGTGATAGAAATAATGATTTTGCATAATTTATGAAAACGTTTAACACAAAAAAGTACTTTTTTGCACTTGAAAATACTATGATGTCATTTTGATGTCTATATAGTTAGCTAACTATGCAATGACTACACTGCTATTGGAGCTTTTATTGCTGGATGTGATTCATAGTCAACAATTTCTAAATCTTCATAATTTATGTCAAAAATAGACTTGTCACTGTTAATTTTTAATGTTGGAGGATTGAAGCTTTCACGTGCTAATTGTGTTTGAATCGCATCAATATGATTTGAATAAATATGTGCATCTCCAAAAGTATGCACAAATTCTCCTACTTCAAGTCCACATTCTTTGGCAATAAGGTGTGTCAATAAAGCGTAGCTTGCGATATTAAATGGCACACCTAAAAAGATATCTGCGCTACGTTGGTATAACTGGCAACTTAACTTACCATCTTGGACATAAAACTGGAACATGGTATGACAAGGCGGAAGTGCCATTGTGTCAATTTCTGTTGGATTCCATGCAGATACGATGTGTCGTCTTGAATCTGGATTATGCTTAATTTGCTCAATTACTGTTTTAAGTTGATCAAAATGATTACCATCTTTATCAACCCAATCTCGCCATTGTTTACCATAAACATTTCCTAAATCACCGAATTGCTTCGCAAATGTATCATCCTCAAGAATACGTTGCTTAAATTGTTTCATCTGTTCTTTATATTGTTCGTTAAATTCAGGATCACTCAATGCACGATGCCCGAAATCTGTCATATCTGGACCTTTATACTCGTCTGATTTGATATAATTTTCAAAAGCCCATTCGTTCCAAATATTATTATTATATTTTAATAAGTATTGGATATTTGTATCACCTTTAATGAACCATAATAATTCGGTTGCTACTAATTTAAAAGAAACTTTCTTTGTCGTTAATAGTGGAAATCCTTTAGATAAGTCAAAGCGAAGTTGATGACCAAATTTCGAAATCGTACCTGTATTTGTGCGATCATTTCGTGTATTTCCTATTTCTAAAACTTCTTCACAAAGACTGTGATATGCTGCATCAAATGAATTCAACATATGCGATAACACCTCATTTTCATTATTTATAGTATGTATATTTAGTTCGACATAATTTAACTTTATGTAGTATTTTGTGATCACTCATTTTAGGAATGTGATATTAATAACATGGATTCCGTTACTTTATTTATAAAATACTGATTAAGTACCTACCACATCGTAACGTGTTATATGTTTCCAATTGCTAATTGTTTACCCAAATCTATAACTTTAATGCTAAAAAATTTTAAAAAAGAGGTTAACACATGATTTGAATATTATGTTTGATGTCCTATTAAAACAGTTAAATTTCTAAAAAATATAGTTGGTAAGAACGGACTTTATTTAACAAATGGAATACAACTATATTCTCTATTTTCAATGACAGACACCATTTTTAATATTATAAAATGTGTTAACCTTTATATTTATTTATGTGTACTATTTACAATTTTCGTCAAAGGCATCCTTTAAGTCCATTGCAATGTCATTAATATCTCTACCTTCGATAAATTCTCTAGGCATAAAATAAACTAAATCTTGACCTTTGAATAAAGCATACGAAGGACTAGATGGTACCTGCTGAATGAATTCTCGCATTGTAGCAGTTGCTTCTTTATCTTGCCCAGCAAAAACTGTAACTGTATTTGTTGGTCTATGTTCATTTTGTGTTGCAACTGCTACTGCAGCTGGTCTTGCTAATCCAGCTGCACAGCCGCATGTAGAGTTAATAACTACAAAAGTTGTGTCATCAGCATTTACTTGGTTCATATACTCTAATACTGCTTCGCTCGTTTCTAAACTTGTAAAACCATTTTGAGTTAATTCGCCACGCATTTGTTGCGCAATTTCTTTCATATAAGCATCATATGCATTCATATTTAATTCCTCCAATTAAATTGTTCTGTTTGCCATTTGTTTCCATACTGAACCAAGTGCTTCATCTCCGTTTTCAATACGAGATATGGCCATTTCAATTTGTAATTTAACTTCAAACGCACTGTCATTAATATGCGCTTTAAGTGCAGGAAGCTGCTCTGCATTACCTTCATCAAAGATAAACATAGCAGCACGCCACCTAACGATTTTCTGTGGATCATCTAATAGTAGCACCATTTCTGGTAGTGCCTCTGGATACCCTAAATCGCTTATGCAATCCCCTGCTGTTCTTCTTACAGCAGGACTTTTATCACGAAGCCCCTTATATAAATACGGTAAAATTTCTTTACTTTCAATCATACCTAATAATACAATCGCTTGACGTCTAACCGGTACTTTTTCATCAGATAAAGCTAAATCAAGCAGCGGTATATCTTCAAAAGTCGGCTTTGGAAAATGGTTTAACATTCGTAATCGAGTCTTCCAATTATCAGTCGCATGATATTCATCCAAAGAGACATGTCGATAGAAATGATAATTATTAGTTGCGTGATTTTCTTCTAAAGCATGTTTTACCAATACGGGTAACTGTGATTCTGGATAGGTAGCTAGCACTTCTTCTAGGACACCATCCATTACTTCTTCAATATTTCCATAGCGATTTCCTAAATCTAGCCATTTACGCATAAAAACAATATTGTCATGTTCTGTTTGCGCTTGAGTCATATAATCAACATATGTTTGTGGTAATTGTTCTCTTAATTCTTGGTCAGTAGAAGTTAGCTTAATTTGATACGGTATACCCTTAAAAGTTAATAGTTCAGCTTTAATTTCACCAAAATGATTGTCAATTTGAGGTTCATTTACAATTTCTAAAACCTTATTCCCATCAGAAAAAACAGCTTTAATATCAGGTAATATGACTTCCCAATCAGCTTTTGGTGCCTTATCAACAGCTAAGAAGTTCATGACATGAAAAATAGAAGTGATACCGTCTATAGATAACAACTGATTTATAAATCTTGGTTGTGTTTCTTCTACTTTTTTATAAGTATTAGATAACTTGTCTTCTCTTGTAAATGACAAAACAACTTTCATTGTATTTGGACTTGGCGTTGGCTCTATACGTAAAATTTCCATATACTTTATTCCCCCCGAATACTAGTTGATGAAAAATTTATTCGAATACAGCCTCTACTTTTGGCAATACTGTTTCCCAATTTGCGTCATTTTCTTTATCAACTGAAATAAAGTCCATAACATGGAAAATTGATTTAACACCTTCAACCTTTAAGATGTCATTAATAAATGCTGGCTGTGAATCATCAACTTTAGTATACGTATCTGATGTCATACCTTCTCTGCTTTCACTAAGTGTAATCTTCATTGTGTTGTGGTTCGGTGTTTCTGATATTGATATAATTTGCATTTGACTTCCTCCTATTGAAGTTCATTTCCTAATTGTTTTATTTCTTTCCCTATTGAACACTCATTGATACAAAAATGATGCGCCTTCGTTTTCCCCTCTAATTTACGCAGACGAGTTTTGATTGGACATTGATTGCAATAAGTATTCATTAAATTATCTATTTTCGCGAGTGCATTTTGCTCTGAAAAAGTTAAAATACGCGACACTTCCTTTATTACTTCAAAATATTGCAACCTTGTAAATAAGTGTTACTGTTTTAAATTTGACATAAAAATATTATAACATTTTTGACCCTAAGATTTGAATGAAACCTTTTACAATTCTATACGTAAAATGTATTTATATTCAAATACTATTGCATCGCAAACGATTTTTCAGTAAAATGAGTAAGTTATTTATTGAGCGGTTTCTAAACACCCGCATGATCAAAATTTAGGAGGACATTTTAATATGTATAATGAAATTTTAGGACTAGTTACGTTTATTGCAACGTTCGTGCTTATGGTACTTATGTATCGCTTTTTTGGTAAACAAGGTTTAATTGCATGGGTTGCAATTGGCACAATCATTGCCAACATACAAGTGATTAAAACTGTAGAAATCTTTGGTATTTCAGCAACTTTAGGTAATGTCATGTTTGCTTCTATTTATTTAGCAACAGATATATTAAACGATATTTATGGGCGTAGAGTTGCAAAAAGAGCAGTTTGGTTAGGCTTCTCATCAACATTAATTATGATTATTGTTATGCAATTGTCATTACATTTTATTCCTGCACCAGAAGATATGGCACAAAAAGCATTACACGCAATCTTTGATGTTGTGCCACGCATTGCTTTAGGCTCAATCGTCGCATATATTATTGGTCAACATATTGATGTATTCATCTTTTCACTAATTAAAAAAGTATTTAGTTCTGATAAAACATTTTTCATCCGTGCATATGGTAGTACATTTTTAAGCTCAATAATTGATACAGCTTTATTTGTAGCTATCGCATTCATCGGAAGTTTACCTGGTACAGTTGTATTTGAAATATTTATTACAACGTACGTACTAAAATTAGCTTCAACAGTTTTCAATGTACCATTTGGATATATTGCTAAATCATTTTATCGTAAAGGTAAGATTGATAAGTTAGATCAAGGCTATTAAAGCACTTGCTACATAATAGAATAAGTATTAAGGCTGATATTTGAGAAAATTTTATCAAGATGATTTTTTTAGGAAGTATATTACCGTACTACGTATTAGAAAATCATTTTTGACTCAGCGAGTATTTTAAACACGTGTTACTTATTTAAGTGATGCGTGTTTTTTTATGGATTACCCAACGTATTTTGTATTACAGTAATAGTAACTTTAACTAAGTATTGAATAGAAAGTAGGTTTATTATGGCGAAAATAAATTTTGATGCCGCGACGAAAGGAAATCCAGGCATAAGTACTTGTGCCATTGTAATCAAAGAAGATGAGCAGCATTATACATATACACATGAGTTAGGTGAAATGGATAATCACACAGCAGAATGGGCAGCATGTATTTATGCACTAGAACATGCACGTGAATTAAATGTTAGTAATGCGTTGTTGTACACTGACTCTAAGTTAATTGCGGATAGTGTTAACGCTGGTTATGTAAAAAATGCCAAATTCAAACCTTATTTTGATCAATTGGAAATATTTGAACAAGATTTTGATTTATTATTTGTTAAATGGATTCCGAGAGAACAAAACAAAGAAGCGAATCAACACGCACAGCAAGCATTGTACAAATTAATTAAAAAGAACAAATAAAAGGAGCACCGACTGATGTGATGTCAATCGGTGCTCCTCTATTTATCAAAGAAACAAATTATTTTTTATTTTTTTTAGATTTCTTTTTCTTCTTTTTAGCTGCTACCTTTTTAGAAGGTTTTTTTGATGCCGACTTTTCCCCTTTGGATTGGTTATCTTTTTGATTTTTCTTTTTAGCCAATAATAAAGGAACGTCCTCATCTTTAGATTCAATACTAGTTGTTGTTTCAACATTTTCCTCTTTATCTTTGCGTCGTTTTGCGATTAAGAGTGGTGAATGTTCGTTATCTTTCAACACTTTTTCATCTGTGTTTTCATTTGTAACTTCCACATCTTCTTCATCTTCTTTACGACGGCGTTTTGGTAAGAAGAACGGCGTATGTTTAACTTTATCGAGTGACTCGCCATTATTTAGCGAATCTTTTTCTTCAACAGTAACATCTTCTTCATCTTCTTTTCTTCGACGTTTCGCAAATAAAAGTGGTAAATGTTTTGTATCGTCTAAAGTCTCTTTTATTGAATCTTTATTATTATCTCTTATTTCTAATTCTTCCTCTTCATCTTCTTTACGACGACGTTTGGCAATGAAGAACCAGAAACTAGCTAGTAAGCCAGAGATACCCACCACACCAATAGCGTTTTTAATAACATTACCGAAATTATTACTAAAGTGACGCATATGAAGTGGATCAATGTCATCATCTTCATCAAGTTTCTTTTTATGTCCAATAGTCGAACTGTTAAATGGATGATTTGCAGTTCCATAACCAATTGTTAAATGGCTATTAGATTCATTTCCAGTACTTGATGATTGTTTAGCACGATCAGATGTTACAATTTGTACTGCTGAAATTCGAGCAATACCATTGTTCAATGCAGTCTCAACTTGCTGTAATGTATGCGCATTATTAATATCTCTAATTGTTTCAAGCACAATTTCGTTAATTCGATTCATTGCTGCTTGTTTTTCATCAGCTGAGCCAATTTCACTATTTCGAATACTATTCATTTTTTCATTTGAAAAGTCTTTAATTTTACTAATAGCTTCTTGCTTGCGTTTAGCTAGTTCTTTTGCTGTTGGATTAGCTGCTTTCATTTGAGCTTTAAATTGTTCCAATTGCTCAGTTATTTCATCGATGCTTTGCGCACGTTGAATCAATTGAATTGCTTGTTCTTTTAATTGATTTAACTTAGCAATAGCTTCTTGCTTCTCTTTATCTGTTAGATCAGTACGAGCTTTGATTTCATCAATCATATGTTGAATTGCATCTTCAATCGATTTAATTGCATTTGATTTTGCTTGTTCAATCGTAAATTGTTCTGGATTAAATTGTTCAATATGCGCTTGTTCTTGTTGTTGAATTTCTTCAATTGAATGAACATCAGGTGCATTATTAATATGATCAATTGCTTGTTGTTTAAGCTTATTAACTTCGGCAATTGCTGCTTCTTTTTGTTCCAGTGTTAATGTCACACTATTATTGATTTCATTAATCTTTTGTTGTGCCGCATTTTCAATTGATTCAATTGCCTGTTGTTTGACTACTGACAATTCTTTTTCTACAACTTTTACAGGAACATTAACAATCACTTTTGATCCATCAAGCAATGTAACTTCAACTTTTGCTGTTAAGCTATCAGAAATCGTTGCAGTTGATGGTGTATCGATAACTTCTGCTGTAAGCTGATCTATTAAGTTAATGTGTGCTAAAACATCTTGCTCTGTAATGATGTCATCACGATGTACGATTAGTTCACCATTAACAAGCAATTGTTCAGGTGTTGCTTCAGAAATTTCATTTACAGCAGGTTGATCGTCAACCTCCCATACATGCGTATTTCTAATGTCATCTAAACCTAAGTTTAATCCTCGATTTAATTGATCTATAGTTTGAGCATTCTCAACGTTTTGTAGTGCTCGTTTTTCAGCTTCGTCAATTTCTTTGAGCGCTTTTGCTTTTTGCTCAGGTGTTAAATCTGGATTTGAATTGATTTGATCACGCTTCGCATTAGCTAAGGCTTTTATTTTATTTTTCGCATCTTCTTTAGCTTTCACTAAATCTTTGATGTCTTGTAATGCTTGTGCTAAACGTTCTTTTACTTGCTCAATCTCTTCTTTAGTCATCGCATTGTTAATGTCGTTATGACCTTGTTGCAAGATTTGATTTATTCGATCTTTGAGTGCTTGTTTTTCCTTATCTGTTAGATTTGGATTTCGATCGATTTCATCAATTAAAGCTTGTACACGTTTATCAACATCTTGCTTCGCATCTTCTTTAGCTTTCACTAAATCTTTGATGCCTTGTAATGCTTGTGCTAAACGTTCTTTTGCCTGTTCAATTCCTTCTTTAGTCATCGCATTGTTAATGTCGTTATGACCTTGTTGAAGTATTTGATTAATACGGTCTTTAAGTGCTTGTTTTTCCTTATCTGTTAGATTTGGATTTTGATCGATTTCGTCAATTAAAGCTTGTACACGTTTATCAACATCTTGCTTCGCATCTTCTTTAGCTTTCACTAAATCTTTGATGTCTTGTAATGCTTGTGCTAAACGCTCTTTTGCTTGCTCAATCTCTTCTTTAGTCATCGCATTGTTAATGTCGTTATGACCTTGTTGAAGTATTTGATTGATTCGATCTTTGAGTGCTTGTTTTTCCTTAACTGTTAGATTTGGATTTCGATCAATTTCGTCAATTAATGCTTGAACTTGCTTATCAGCATCTTTATTTGCATCAATTTTAGCTTTCGGTATTTCATTGGCATGGACTTGTTCAATCGCTTGGTTGCCAGCTGTTTGAACTTGAGATACATCCTGATTGCTTGTTGCTTTATTAATCTTATTAATGATGCTGTTTGCCAATTCTTCTGCTTTATTTTTCGCAATAAGCTTGTCTTGATCCGTCGCATTTGAAGCTTCGATTTCTTTTAGCTTATTAGCTAAAGCTTGATTAATCGATTGAATTGCCTTGTCTTTAGCATCTTGTAGTCGTTGATCACCATTAAGATTTTGGATTGCATCATTGACTGATTGAATTGCGCCATTGATATCATTCACATTTGTATTATCACTATTTAGCAATGTATTTGCTAGACGTTTAGCATCATCGAAGTTTGTTTTAGCATTATCGTCAGCGTTTTGGTAATTGACAGTTTGCTCTGCATTTGGAATTTCATTGTCAACTAAATGTTTCAATGTTTCCATTGCATTATTTAAGTCAATTTGATTATTAACAATATCTGTTACATCTGATACAGTATCGGCATTGTTAATTGCATTATGTGCAAGATCTTGTTGCTGTTTATTTAATCCATTTAACGAATTAACAAACGCATTTGCTTTATCTTTGGCATTTGCAAGGTTTTGGTCTCCATTTAATGCATTTTGAGCATCGATAATATTTTGTTTCAATTGCTCTGCTTCAGCTTTTGCAATTGCATTACCTTGCACTTTATCTAACTCATGTGCTGCATTCGCAATTGCATTATCATAATTTGCTTTCAAATTATCATCTGCATTGATGTAATTTGTGCTGCTGATAACACCAAGGTGCTGTTCGTCAATATATTGTTGTACTGCACCCATTGCATTATCTAATTTAGTTGCTCTATTAATTGCTCGAGATGCTTTATTTAGCGTTTCAGCATTATTAATTTGTTGGGTTGCCAATTGTCTTTGAGCATTGTTTAGATGTGTTAATTGATCCAATCTTTGTAATGCTTCAGACTTACGATTATTAAGTCTTTCTTCACCATTTAATGCTTGCTTAGCTGCAGTGACTGCATCATTTAATTTGATAACTTGTTCTGCAGTTAAGTTTTGACCTGTCGATTTATCAAGTGCTTGTTTCGCTTTATCAACCGCTTCATCATACACTTGTTTAACTTGTGTATCTGAATTGACATAGTTCGTGCTACCTTTCGTGCGTCCTTCATTGCCAGTGATTTCTTGTGACAATTGATCCATTGCACGATTAAGTGCCTTAGCCTCATCTACAATTTGTTGGATTTGATTTAAATCGTTTGATTGATCGATGCGACCTTTAAATCCATCTTGTTGAGCATTGTTTAATGCATTCAATTGGTCGATGTCATGTTTACCATTTGTTTTAGCAAGTGCTACACGTTCATCACCATTTAATGCTTGTTTTACATTTAAAATGTTTTGAAGTGCTTGATCCACTTGTTGCTTATTCGAATTTTGTTTTAATACATTTTCAGCTTCTGCAATAGCTTGTTTATAAGCATTTTGCTTATCTGAATCTGCTTGCGTGTAATCTACAGTTTGCTCAACGTTAGCATGTTCATTAACTGCTTGCTGTAATTGATCCATAGATTGATTCAATTGCGTTGCTTGATCTACTAATTCAGCAATTGGTTGAAGTTTCGTCGCTTGATCAATATTTTGTTTAGCAGTTGCAATTTGTTCAGCATTTAAATGTGTTAATTGGTCAATAGTTTGTTTCGCTTGTGTTTTAGCTTCAGCGACTCTCTCATTACCATTTAACTCATTTACTTTTTCTTGAAGCTTAGTTAATGCTTGTTCTACAGCGTCTTTATTCGCATTTGAACCATTAGTTGGATCTGTAATGCTTTCTGCAGCTTGTAACGCTTGATCTACTGCTTCTTTTTTATCAGTTGACGCTTCAGTGTAATTTGGTTGAGCCTTATCTGTATTCACTTGATCAACTTTATTTTTCAATGTTTCCATCGCGTGATCAAGTTCAGTAGCAGTTTGAACATGTTGTGCAACCTCTGTTCTTGTAGGCGCTGCATTTATAGCATCAGTTAAAGCTTGTTGTTGCGCATGATTTAAGTTTGGTAATGCATTAACAGTCGTTACTGCTTGTTGTTGATCACGAGCAAGTTTTTGATCACCATGTAGGTTATCTTTTGCAGTTGTTACTGCTTGTGTTAATTGTTCCACTTGTGATTTGTCGAGTGTTGGATTACCTGTTTGGTTAATTAAATCTTTGGCATGTTGTACTGCTGCTTGGTATGCATCCTTTTGTGGCTTATCTTCATTGATAAACTTGCTACCAGATTCTGTTTGTTGTTGATCTTGAATACTATTACGTAATGCTTCCATTGCTTGATTAAGAGCTTTTGCTTCAGCTAATTTTTGTGCTACTTCACCACGAGTTGCTGCGTTGTTTATTTGACCTTCAAGTGCTTGACGTTGCGGATTGTTCAAACCATTTAATTGATTTAAATCAGTAACCGCATGTTGTTTATCGTCTGCAAGTTTTTGATCACCATGTAAGTTATCTTTAGCTTGGTTAACAGCTTGTGTCAATTGTTCAACTTGTGCTTTATCAAGCGTTGGATTGCTAGTTTGATTAATCAAATCTTTGGCATGTTGTACTGCTGCCTGGTATGCATCTTTTTGTGGCTTATCTTCATTGATAAACTTGCTACCAGATTCTGTTTGTTGCTGATCTTGAATGCTATTACGTAATGCTTCCATTGCTTGGTTAAGTGCTTGTGCCTCAGTTAATTTTTGTGCTACTTCGCCACGAGTTCCTGCATTATTGATTTGGTTTTCAAGTGCTTGACGTTGTGGTGTATTCAAGTTAGACAAGTTATTTAACGTTTCTGTTGCACGTTGCTTATCTTGAGCTAATTTTTGATCACCATGTAAGTTGTTTTTAGCGTCATTCACTGCTTGTGTTGCTTGATCAATTACTGATTTAACTAATGTAGGATTAGTTGTTTTGTTAATCAAATCTTTCGCATGTTGTACCGCTTGTGTATAAGCATCTTTTTGCGCTTGATCTTCATTAATAAATTTACTACTTGCTTCTGTTTGTGGTTGATCTTTAATACTTTCTTTTAATGCTTTCATCGCTTCATTTAATGCTTGCGCTTGTGCAATGATTTCAGCCACTTTATCACGAGTTGTTGCATTATTAATTTGATTTTCTAGCGCTTGTTGTTGAGCTGGTGTTAATTGATCTAAATGATTTAGAGAATTTCCAGCTGTTTGCTTATCTTGAGCTAATCGTTCAACACCATCTAATGCATTTTTAGATGATGTTACTGCTTGAGTCGCACTTGATACATTACCTTTATTGATAGTTGGATTATTTAATCCTGCAATGATAGACTCAGCATTTTGAACTGCTTCATCATATGCTTGTTTTTTATTCGGTTCTGCATTGACATATGCACTGCTCGCACGTGTTGCATCTTTGTCAGCAATACTTTGTTGTAATGCATCCATAAGTTGATCTAATGCTTGTGCTTCAGTCAAATCTTGCTTAACTGCTGTTCTAGTTGTTTCGTTATCAATTAACGTGTCTTCCATATGTTTTTGTGCATTGTTTAGATGTGCTAATTGACTAACCGTTTGTTTCGCATGATCTTTATCATTTTGTAACTTCACATCACCATGTAATGCTGCTTTCGTTGTATTCACAGTTGTCGCTGCTTGATTAATCGCATTATTATCTAATGTCGCTGTTTGCTCATTGATAATGTTATTTGCAGCTTGCACTGCTTGATCGTAGTTTTGTTGTTCTGGTTGATCTTCGTTGATATATTTGCTATTTGCTTTAGTTGCTGCGTTATCTGAAATACTTTCTCTTAAGCCATGCATTGCTTGATTAAGCGTATTCGCGTTTTGTTCAATTTGATGAACTGCAGTTACTAAAGTTGCAGCAGTAACTTGGTCTTTTAATGCTGTTTTTTGAGGATCATTTAAGCTTGTTAAAGCATCAATTGCTTGCGTCGCATTTGTTTTAGCAACTTGTAAATTATGATCTCCATTTAACGCTTGAAGTGTAGTTTGAACTTTAGTAATAGCTTGTTCTACTTCTGTTTGGTTAGCATTTTGACCAGTTTGTTTGTTAATCATGGCTTCTGCTTCATTTAGCGCTGTAGTATAAGCATTTTGTTTATCAGTATCAGCATTGATGAAGTTACCACGTTGTTCAACGGCTTGATGATCTGCAATCGCATTGATTAAGTTACCCATTGCGGTATTTAAAGATTCTGCAGTTTGCTTGTGACCATTAACTGCAGCAATATCAGATGATTGCGTAATTTGTGATTGTAACTGTTGCTTTTGCGCATTATTCAAATGATCTAATTGATTAAGTCTGTTGTTTGCTTGTTGTTTAGCTGCTGCAAGGTTTTCATCACCATCTAATGCAACTTTCGTGTTATTCACTTGTGTCGTTGCACGATTAACTTCATCTGGATTCATCGTAGGTGACGTTGTTTGATTAATGATGTTTTTAGCAGCTGTTACAGCTTGGTTATAGTCGTTTTGTCTTTGCGCAGTTGCATCATGATAATCTTCAGACGCTAATGTCGCTTGGTTATCCGCAATACTATTTCTTAATAATTCCATTGCATGATCTAACGCTTGCGCTTTTTGATTTATCGTAGTGACATCTGTAACTAGTGGCGCTTGAGTAATTTGACTTTCAAATGATTGTTTTTGTGCATCATTTAAGTGTGTTAGATTCGCCAGTTGTTGTTTCGCTTGTTGCTTAGCATTCGCTAAATTATCATTACCATTTAATGCTTGTTTCGCTGCGTTCACTTCATTAGTGATGCTTTCAACTTGGGCTTGTACTTCATTAGTACCACTTTGTTTATTCAATAATGCTTCAGCTTTTGCTACTGCCTGTTTATACGCATTTTGTTTGTCAGGATCTGCATTTAAGTAATTACCGTCCGCTAATGTTTGAGTCTTATCATTAATAGCTTGTGATAATTGATTCATTGCTTGATCTAGGCTCGTTGCTGTTTGTTTAACTTGGTTCACTGTCGCAATTTCAGGCGATTGATCGATCTGAGCTTTTAATGCTTGTTTTTGAGCATCGTTTAAATGCGTCATTGCATTGACAGCATCTTTAGCATTTTGCTTTTCAGTTGCCAATTTAACTTCACCGTTTAAGCCATTTTTAGCATCAGTGACTTGAGTTAATGCACGTGTTATTTCATCTGGGTTAAGCGTTGGATTTGTCGTTTGATTGATAATACCTTCAGCTTGAGACACTGCATTTGTATATGCTGTTTGCTTATCGGCATCAGCATCATGATAGTTCTCACTTGCTTTGACGGTATCTTTATTCGCAATACCTTGTTTCAAGTTACCCATTGCTGTATTCACATTTTGTGCATTTTGTTTAGTTTGTTCAACTGTAGCTAACGCTTGTGCTTGGTTGATTTGATTACGTAACGCATCACGTTGTGGTTGATTTAAATCGCGTAACGTATCAAGATTTGCTAAAGCATCCTGTTTCGCTTGCGCTAATTTTTCATCACCGTTTAATGCATCTTTCGCTTGATTCATAGTTGTAACTGCTTGTGTTACTGTATCAGGCGTCAATACAGGTGTTGGTGTGCCATTTGCGATTTGTTGCGCTTGGTTAGCTGCATTGTTATATGCTTGTTGTTTGTCTTGATCCGCTTGTGTAAAGTCAACTGATTGTGGTACTTGACTGTTTGCTTGAATTTGTTGTTTCAACGTACCCATTGCATTATTTAATGCATCAGCATTTTGCTTAATAGCATTAACACCTGTAACAAGTTCTGCATGTGACACTTGGTCTTTTAATGCTGTTTTTTGTGGTTGATTTAAGTTTGGTAACTGATTAATGGCTGTATTCGCATTGTCTTTAGCAACTTGTAAGTTATGGTTACCGTTTAAATCACCCTTAGCTTGAGTCACTTGTTGTAACGCTTGAGCCACTTGTTGTGGATCCACGTTTGCATTTGGTGTACCACTAATGATTTGTTCAGCATGTGCTACCGCATTGTTGTAAGCATTTTGCTTATCAGTATCTGCGTTGACAAAGTTACCATTTGCTTTAGTTTGGTCTTTATCTGCAATACCTTGTTTCAATTGTGTCATTGCTTGATTTAAATCTTGTGCTGTTTGCTTAATCGTGTTCACATTTGCAACAGTTTGCGCAGCATCGACTTGTTGTTTTAACGCATCTTTTTGTGCTTGATTTAAATCATTTGCATTTGTAATTACTTGTTTCGCTGCATCTTTTGCACGTTGTACATTGTCATTACCATTCAATGCTTGTTTCGCTTCGTTCACACGTTGCATCGCTTGTTCCACTTCAGTTTGACTTGCATTGCTGCCATTTGCTTTAGATAAAATGCCTTCTGCATGTGCAACCGCATTAGTATAAGCATCTTTCTTAGCTTGATCTGCATCAGTAAAGTTAATGCTATTTAATGTCTCAGTTTTATCTTGTAATGCATTACTTAAGTTAGTCATTGCATTATTTAGATTTTGAGCATTTTGCTTAACATTATTAACTGTTGCAATATCTGGTGCTTGTTCAACTTGTGTTGTTAACGCTTGTTTTTGCGCATCATTTAAATGATCTAATGTACCAAGATTTGTCTTAGCAGCTTGTTTGGCATCAGCTAATTTTTGATTACCGTTAAGTGCTTGATTTGTATCATTCACTTTAGTTAATGCTTGTTGAATTGTATTTGGATCCATTGTTGGATTTGTTGTTTGTTTCAACAATTCTTCTGCTTTTGTTACTGCATTATCATATGCTGTTTGCTTGTCAGTATCAGCATCGTGATAGTTCTCGCTACCTTTAATTTGTGCTTTATTCGCAATACCTTGTTTCAATTGTGTCATCGCATCATTAAGCGTAGTTGCCGATTGTTGAATAGCATTGACGTTTGGTACAAGTGTTGCTTGCGAAATTTGTTTGTTGTATTCATCACGTTGCGCTTGATTCAAGTTTGGCAATTGATCAATAGCTTGTTGAACATTTTGTTTCGCCGTTGCTAAGTTCGTATTACCATTCAAATCATTTTTAGCTTGCGTAACTTTATTTAAAGCTGCAGTAATTTCGCTAGGTGTAACGACAACATCAGGCGTACCACTAATTAATGCTTCAGCTTTCGCTACTGCTTGATTATATGCATTTTGTTTGTCAGGATCTGCATTGACAAAGTTACCATCTGCTTTAGTTTGCTCTTTATCTGCAATGCCTTGTTTTAATTGTGTCATTGCATTATTTAACTCTTGCGCTGTTTGTTTAACATTGTTTACACCAGCAACAGTAGTTGCATTTTGAACTTGTTGTTTTAATGCATCTTTCTGTGCTTGATTAAGATCGTTAGAGTTATTAATTAAAGCAGTTGCTTCATCTTTCGCATGTTGAACGTTGGCATTACCATTTAATGCTTGTTTTGCAGCATTAACTTGTTGGATTGCTTGTTCAACTTCAGTTTGTGTTGCATTGCCACCATTAGCTTTTGAAATGATGTTTTCAGCATTTGTAACAGCAGTGTTATATGCTTGTTGTTTTGCTTGATCTGCATCAGTGAAGTTAACTGTTGCTTTCGTAGCATCTTTATCAGCTATCGCTTGTTTCAAGTTACCCATCGCTGTATTTAAGTTTTGCGCATTTTGTTTAATTTGATTTGCTTCATCAACAGTATGCGCACCATTAATTTGATTAGTAACAGCTTGTTTTTGCGCATTATTTAAGTTGTCTAATGAACCTAATGATTGTGTCGCTTGTTGTTTCGCTGCCTCTAGGTTTTCATTACCATTTAATGCATTTTTAGTTGTGCTTACTTGACCAGCAGCTTGATTGATAACAGTCGGATCTAAAGTTGGACTTGTCGTTTAATCAATAATACCTTGTGCAGTTGTGACAGCATTATTGTACGCATCCTTTTTATTCGGACTTGCATCAGTATAATTTTGGTTTTGTTTTGTTGTCGCATTATCTGCAATACTTTGACGTAATTTGTCCATTGCTGCATCAACATTGTTTGCTTTTTGTTCATTACCTTGTGCTTCTGCAACAGTAGTCGATTGTTGTACCAATTGTTTTAATGCATCTTTTTGTGCATTTGTTAAATGACTTAAACCGTCTATTGCTGTATTTGCGTGTTGTTTAGCTTTTTCAAGGTTTTGAGTACCATTAAGCGCTGCTTTTGTAGTATTCACTTGATTCATAGCTGCTTCAACTTGATCTTTAGACACGTTCGTACCTGTAGATTTATTTAAAATATTTTCAGCATTACGAACCGCTTCATTGTATGCATTTTTCTTCTCTGGATCAGCATCTGCAAAGTTTTGACTGCCAAGTGTAGTGTCTTTATCATTCAAGCTATTTTTCAAGTTACCCATCGCTGTATTTAGTTCCTGAGCTGTTTGAATGGCTTGCGTTACTTCAGCTACAGTGTGCGCTTGATTGATGTTTCCAGTAACAGCACCTTTTTGTGCATTGTTTAAGTTATCTAACGTAGATAATGTTTGGTTTGCATTGTTTTTAGCATCTGTTACTTTTCTATCACCATTCAACGCTTGTTTCGTAGTTGTTACAGTTGAAAGTACTGCTTCAACTTGTGATTGGTTCGCATTTGTACCATTTGCTTGATTAATAATATTTTCAGCAGCAGTTACCGCATTGTTGTATGCTGTTTGTTTTTCTGGATCTGCATCTGTAAAGTTAACACTTTGTTTCACTTGATCTTTGTCTTGGATTCCGTTGATTAAACGTTCCATTGCTTGATCTAATTGTTCAGCTTTAGTTTTCACTTGATTTACTGTGCTAATATTTGGTGCATTTGTCACTTGCGTATTTAAATCTTGCTTTTGAGCATTATTTAAATGACTTAATTGGTTGATGTTAGCAGTTGTTTCTTGCTTTTTATTTGCTAAGTTTTGTGCACCATTAAGCGCTGTTTTGTTAGTGTTCACTTGATTAGCTGCTTGTGTTACTGCAGATGGATCAAGTGTCGGCTGACTCGTTGCATTAATGATATTTTCAGCACTTGTAACAGCTGTGTTGTATGCATTTTGTTTATCCGTATCTGCATCAACATATGGTTGACTTGCTTTAACTTCATCTTTATTCGCAATACTATTTCGAAGTTGATTCATTGCATTGTCAAGATTTGTTGCATTATCTTTCACACTTTGTACACCAGTTACTAGAGTCGCATTATCAATTTGTCCAGTAATACTTTGTTTTTGTGCATCAGATAAATGCGTCATTTGACGTAATGCTTCTTTAGCTTGTTGCTTCGCAGTTGCTAAGTTTGTATCACCGTTTAAACCTGTTTCAGCATTATTGACACGTTGTGTTGCTGCTGTAACATCTGCTGCATTTGTAATCACATTAGGTGAACCATTTACAATGTTTTTCGCAGCATTATATGCATCAGTGTAAGCACCTTGCTTATCAGGACTTGCGTTAGTGTAATTACCACCAGCTACAATTGTGTCATGATCAGCAATTGCTTGTTTTAATTGATCCATCGCATTATTAAGTGATGTAGCACTATTTTTCAGATCAGTTACACCTGATACACGTTGCGCAGCGTTCACTTGTTGTTTTAATGCTGTTTTTTGTGCTGTATTCAAATGTGTCAAGTTATCGATAGCTTGTATAGCTTCAGTTTTAGCGCGTTGTAAGTTCGCGTCACCGTTTAAAGCATTCTTAGCAGTCGTTACACTTTGAATTGCTTGTTCAACAGCTTGCTTATCTTTATTCGCACCATGATCTTTATTTAAGTAAGATTCAGCTTGTGTGATGGCATTATCAAATGCTGTTTTCTTAGTTGGATCTGCGTCGATGTAGTTTTCGCTCGCTTTAGTTTGATCTTTATTTGCGATTGCTGACTCTAATCGTTGCATTGCACCATCTAAGTCTTGTGCTTTCGTTTTAACACCATTTACACCGTTGACTGTTGTTGCGCCTTCGATTTGTGATGTTAAATCTTGTTTTTGTGCATTATTTAAGTGTGTTAAAGTACCTAAGTTTGCTTTCGCATCTGATTTTGCTTGTCTTACATTTGCGTCACCGTTTAAAGCATTCTTAGCAGTTGTTACTTGATTTAGTGCTGCTTCAACTTGTGCTTTTGTCATATTTTGACCGTGTGCTTTATCTAAAATACCTTGAGCATTCGTAACAGCATTTGTGTAAGCATCTTTCTTACCTTGGTCAGCATCTGTAAAGTTCACTTGTTGTTTAACAGTGTTTTGGTCATTAATACCATTTTGAAGTTGACCCATTGCTGCATTTAACTCATTAGCAGTATTTTGTGCAGCCGTTACGCCTGCTACTGTCGTTGCATTGTCAATTTGACTAGTTGCTGCAGTTGATTGCGCATTAATCAAGTTACTATATGAAGCTAATGCACGTTTCGCTGATTCTTTCGCTTGAGCAACTTTATTATCACCATTCAAGTCATTTTTAGCTTGATTCAATTGGTTAAGCGCTGCTTGAACTTGTGTTTCATTCGCGTTGCTGCCATTAGCATTAGTAATTCCTTCTGCTTGTGTAACCGCAGTATCATACGCTTGTTGTTTTGGTTGATCCGCATCTGTGTAATTGACACTACGTTTCGTATTATCCTTTTCAGCAAGTGCATGTTTCAAATTGCCCATCGCTGTATTTAACGATGTCGCTTTATTTTTAGCCGCTGTTACCGCTGCAAGGTTTGGTGCATGATCTACTTCTGCATTTGCCGCAGTTCGTTGTGCATTGTTCAAGTCTGTTAAACTACCGATGTCTGATTTCGCAGTTTGTTTTGCTGCTGCTAATTTTTCATCACCGTTCAATGCAGACTTCGCACTGTTCACTTGGCTCGCTTTTTGATTAATCGTATCTGGATTCATTTCAGGGTTATTCGTTGCACTAATAATACCCTCAGCATCAGATACTGCACGGTTGTATGCATTTTGTAAATCTGCATTCGCGTCTTGATAATCTTCGCTTGATTTAGTCGCATCTTTAGAAGCAATACTTTGTCTTAATTGATTCATTGCTTGATTTAAAGTACCAGCATTTGCTTGGATGCCTTGAACACCAGCAACAGTCGTACCGCGTTCAATTTGTTCTGTTAAGTTTGCTTTTTGAGCATCAGTTAAATGTGACATTGTCGCTAATTGTTGTTTAGCTGTGTTCTTCGCTTCATTTAATCGAGCGTCACCATTTAATGCTGTTTTAGCAGTATTCACACGTTGTAATGCTTGTTCAACTGCTGCTTTATTGTCATTTGGACCAGCTGTTTTATCTAATAACGTTTTAGCTGCTGTTACAGCATCATTGTATGCAGTTTGTTTATCTCTATCTGCATCAGTATATTTCTGAGCTGCTTTTGTAGCTGCTTCATCATTAATACCATTTTGTAAGTTGCTCATTGCTGTATTTAATTCAGATGCCGTTGTAGACACTTGATTTACACCTGCAACTGTTGTCGCACTATCAATTTGTGATTTCAACGCTTCTTTTTGTGCGTTGTTAATTGATGTTAAATTATTTAATGCATTTTTCGCAGTTGTCTTAGCATTCGCAACATTTTGATTACCGTTCAAATCGTTTTTAGCACGTTGTACATTTTGTAATGCAGTTTCGACACCGTCTTTTGCAGTATTTGGACCTTGTGCTTTATTTAAAATTTGTTCAGCTTGCGTCACTGCATTTGTATATGCATTACGTTTCGCTTCATCTGCATCAGTGAAGTTAACACCTTGCTTAATCGTATTCTGATCTTGAATACCATTTTTCAAGTTCGTCATAGCTGTATTTAATGCATCCGCATTATTTTGTGCTTGTGTTACTTCATTAACATGCGTTGCACCCTCGATTTGACGTTTCGCTGCTTCTTTTTGAGCATCAGTTAAGTCACTTAAGCCATTCAAATGTTGCTTCGCATTTGTTTGCGCAGTTCTTAAGTTTTCTTGACCGTTTAATGCTTGTTGTTTAGCTGTCACTTGGTCTTTCGCTTGATTAATTTCTTGCGCATTCATTGTTGGACTAGTTGTTTGACCAATGATTGCTTTTGCTGCAGTAACTGCATTGTTGTAGTCAGTTTGTTTGTTTTGACTTGCATCCGTGTAGTTTTGACCTGCTTTAATCGTTGCTTCATTCGCAATGCTATCTCGTAGACCTTTCATTGCAGTGTTTAATGTTTGTGCATTATCACGAACATTTTGAACATTTGGCAACGTCGTCGCTTGACCCACTTGTTCTTTAAGTTTTGCTTTTTGCGGACCATTTAAAGAAGTTAAACCATCAATTGCTGTGTTAGCATTTTGTTTCGCTACTTCTAAATTATGATTACCGTTTAACTGCGTCTTAGCATTCGTTACTTGCGTTGCTGCATTTTTAACATCTGATGGTGTTAACGTTGGTGTTGGTGTACCACTAACGATACTTTCGGCAGCTGTCACTTTTTCATCATATGCTTGACGTTTATTCGCATCAGCATTGACATAGTTACCACTAGCTTTTGTGTCAGCTTTATCAGCAATGGCACGTTTTAAAGCTGTCATCGCAGTATTTAATTCAGTAGCAGTATGTTCAACACCATTTGCTGCAGATACGCGTCCTGCACTTGTTACTTGTGCTTTTAATGCTTCTTTTTGTTTTGTATTTAAGTCCGAAGCATTTGTAATTGCTGTGTTAGCAGCTTGTTTCGCACGTTCTAAGTTTTGAATACCGTTTAATGCAGTATTTGCTTGTGTAACAGCTTGCATTGCTCTTTCAACATCTGCTTTAGGTGTATTACCGCCAGCTGTTTTATTTAAAATAGTTGCTGCTGCATTTACTGCTTGAGAATAAGCAGTTCGTTTAGCATCATCAGCATCTTGATAATTTTGACTTTGTAACGTCGTGTCTTTATCACGAATTGATGTTTCTAATTGACCCATAGCACCATCTAATTGTTGCGCTTTGGCTTTAACTGTATTAACACCTTCAACATTTGTTGCTTGTGTAATTTCATTATCTAACGCTGTACGTTGTGCATTATTAATGTGTGTTAATGTACCTAACGTTTGTTTCGCAGCGGCTTTAGCTTCATTTAATTTCGCATCACCGTTCAACGCCGTCTTCGTACTGTTCACATTTTGTAATGATTGTTCAACTGCTGCTTTGTCTACATTTTGACCACTAGCTTTGGTTAAAATTGCTTTTGCTGCATTTACAGCTTGATCATAAGCTGATTTCTTACTTGGCTCTGCATCTAGGTATTTCTGAGTTTGTTTTGTTTGTGTCTCATCATTGATACCATTTTGTAAACTATGCATTGCGTTATTTAATTCTGTTGCTTTGGCAGTTTCTTGATTTACACCAGCTACTGTTGTTGCACCATCAATACTACGCGTTAACGCATCTTTTTGTGCATTGTTAATTGATGTTAAGTTATTCAAGTTGTTTTTCGCAGTTGTCTTAGCTTGAGCTAAGTTTTGCGCACCATTTAATGCATGTTCTTTAGTTGTCACTTGTGATGTTGCTTGCGTAATAGTATTTGGTTCCATCGTTGGGTTCGATGTTTGATTAATGATTGCTTTTGCTGCAGTAACTGCACTGTCGTACTCGTTACGATTATTTGGACTTGCGTCAGTGTAGTTTTGACCTGCTTTAATTGTTGCTTCATTCGCAATACTATCTCTTAAGCCTTTCATCGCTGTATTCAACGTTTGAGAACTATTTTTAACAGTTTGAACACCATCTAATGTAGTTGCACTTTGAACTTGTTCTTTTAATTTTGCTTTTTGTGCATTATTCAATTGTGCTAAGCCATCAATTGTATTATTTGCATTTTCTTTTGCAACACGTAAGTTGTTATCGCCATTTAATGCTGTTTTAGCCGCATTGACTTGTGAAGTCGCACTATTTACGTCATTGGCTGTTAATGTCGCATTCGGTGTACCATTAATGATATTTTCAGCGTTAGTCACTTTTGAATCATACGCTTGACGTTTTTCTTGATCAGCATTGACATAATTACCGCTTGCTTTTGTTCTTTCTTTATCAGCAATAGCTGCTTTAAGTGCTGTCATCGCACCGTTCAATTCAGTAGCTGTATGCTGAACGTTATTTGCATCAGATACACGTTGTGCATTGTTAACTTGTGTTTTTAATGCATCTTTTTGTTTTTGGTTTAAGTCATGTGCGTTGTTAATTGTGTTCGTCGCATTTGTTTTAGCTTGAGCTAAGTTTTGTGCACCATTTAACGCTGCTTTTGTTGTATTAACTTGATTTGCCATGCCATTAATCGCATTAGCATCCATATTTGGATTGTTTGTTGCATTAATAACACCATTTGCATTATTTACAGCAGTATTATAATTATTTTTGTTGCTATCAGATGCATCAAGATAATTTTGACTTGTTTTCGTCGTATTATCATTTTGGATACTTGTACGTAATGCACCCATGTCAGTATTTAACGTATTACCTTTATCTTTAACACCATTTACACCAGCTACATTTTGCGCTTGTTCAACTTGATGCTTCAAGTTGTCTTTTTGTAATTGTGTTAAGTTTGGTAACCCATTAATCGTATTTGTTGCTGAAGTTTTCGTATTTCTTAAGTTTTCAGCACCATTTAAAGCCGCTTTCGCTCTTGTAACTGCATTTAATGCATTATCAACGTCTGCTTTAGATGTGTTACCACCAGTTTGTTTATTTAAAATGCCTTCAGCTGCTGTGACAGCTTGAGTATATGCGTTACGTTTTGATTCATCTGCATCAAGATAATTTTGATTTCTTAATGTCGCATCTTTATCATTGATTGAACCTTGCAAGCTATTCATTGCGCCGTCTAATGTATTGGCATTTGTTTTCACAGTATTAACGCCATCAACAGTCGTCGCTTGATTGATTTGACCTTCTAACGCAGTACGTTGTGCATTTGTAATATGGTTTAAAGTACCTAAGTTTTGTTTAGCTGCCGCTTTCGCTTCTGCTAGTTTCGCATCACCATTCAATGCATCTTTCGTACTTGTTACTTGTTGTAATGCACGGTCAACTGCTGCTTTATCTGAATTTGAACCAGTTTGTTTATTTAAAATTGCTTTCGCAGCAGCTACAGCTTAATCATAAGCAGTTTTCTTACTTTGTTCAGCGTCACGATATTTTTGAGTTTGTTTTGTTGCGTTTTCATCATCAATACCATGTTGTAATTGACCCATAGCTGTATTAAGTTCATTTGCAGTTTGTTGGATACTTGTTACATTTGCAACACGTTGCGCACTTGTAACTTGTGCTTTTAACGCATCTTTTTGTGCTTTATTTAAGTTAGTAGCACCATCGATGGCATTTGTTGCTGTTTGTTTCGCTTGCGTTAAATTATGTGTACCATCTAATGCATTTTTCGTTGATGTCACTTGTGTAGCGATTTGGTTAATTGCATTAGCATCCATATTTGGATTGCTTGTTGCATTAATGACACCATTAGCACTATCAACAGCATTGTTATAGTTTGTTTTGTTACGTTCTGTAGCATCAAGATAGTTTTGGCCATTTTTCGTAGCTGCATTATCTTGAATGCTATTTCTTAACGTACCCATAGCACCATTTAATGTGTTGGCACTTGATTTAACAGTATCTACACCTGCAACATTTTGTGCTTGTTGCACTTGTTGTTTCAATTTATCTTTTTGTGCAGTTGTTAAATGTTGAAGTCCGTTTATAGTAGTGTTTGCATTTGATTTAGCTTGCTCTAAATTATGGTTACCATTTAGGGCACCTTTCGCATTTGTCACTTGTGACAACGCGTTTTCAACGGCAGCTTTATCTAAATTTGATCCACTATTTTTATTTAAAATATTTTCTGCGTTCGTAACGGCTTGAGTATAAGCAGTTTTCTTATCTGAATCAGCATCATGATAGTTTTCGCTCGCTAAAGTATTCGCTTTATCATTAATACCATTTTGCAAGTTAGCCATCGCTGTATTCAATTGTGTACCTGTATTAGATACCGCTTCAACACCAGCTACTGTTGTTGCTTGATCAATTTTAGTTGTTAAGTCACGTTTTTGAGCATTATTAATTGACGTTAAGTTATTTAATGCATGTTTAGCTGTATTCTTCGCATTTGTAACGTTTTGATTACCATTCAATGCATTTTTAGCACTTGTAACATTTTGAATAGCCGCTTCAACATCTTGTTTAGACGTATTTGCACCTTGTGTTTTGTTCAGAATTGTTTCTGCTCTGCTTACCGCATTTGTATACGCATCACGTTTAGCTTTATCTGCATCAATGAAGTTAACACCTTGTTTAACTGTGTTTTGATCATGGATAGCTTGTTCCAAGTTACCCATTTGCGTATTCAACTCAGTTGCTGCATTTTTAGCAGCTGTTACCTCACTCACATGACCTGCACGATCAATTTGTGATGAGATTGCAGATTTTTGGTTATTTGTTAAGTGTGATAACGTATTTAAGTTTTGCTTAGTAGTGTTTTGTGCATTTCTTAAGTTTTCAGCACCGTTTAAACCATTTTTAGCATTATTCACTTGTGTTGTAGCTTGGGTAATCGCACTAGTATCCATAGTCGGATTATTAGTTTGATTAATAATACCTTTCGCATTTGACACAGCGCTATTGTATGTTGATTGGTTATTCGGACTTGCGTCTGTATAGTTTTGACTTGCTTTGACTGTTGTTTCGTTAGCAATACTATCTCTTAAGCCTTTCATTGCATTGTTCAATGCTTGTCCATTTGTTTGAACAGATTGTACGTCTTCTAATCTATTGGCTTGTCCCACTTGTTCTTTTAATTTAGCTTTTTGAGGTGTATTTAATTGCGTTAATGCATCTATAGCAGTATTGGCGTTTTGTTTTGCAACACGTAATCTTTCGTCACCATTTAATTCTTGTTTCGCGCTGTTTACTTGATTAGCTGCAGCTGTTACTTCTGAAGGTGTCGTAACAACCGTTGGCGTACCGCTAATAATATGTTCAGCATTGGTAACTTTAGTTGTGTAAGCATTTTGTTTAGTGCTATCGGCGTTAACATATTTACTGCTTGCTAACGTATTCGTCTTATCTGCGATGGCATGTTTTAATGTGCCCATTGCCGTGTTCAGTTCAGTCGCATTGCGCTGTACATCTTGTGCATTAGAAACGCGTTGAGCACCATTAGCTTGTGCTTTTAATGCATCTTTTTGTTTTTGATTTAAATCAGATGATCCATTGATTGCTGTAATCGCTGCTTGTTTCGCATTATTTAAGTTTTGCGTACCATTTAATGCATGTTTCGCACTATTAACATTATTAAGTGCTTGTTCGACTGCAGTTTTCGCTGTATTCGGTCCAGTTTGTTTATTTAAAATTGTTTCGGCATTTGATACAGCTTGATTGTAAGCATTACGTTTTTGCTCATCAGCATCCAAGAAGTTTTGGCTCGCTAATGTTCCAGATTTATCGTTGATAGCCGTTTGTAAGTTACCCATTGCACCATCTAAACTATTCGCACTTTGCTTAACAGATTCAACACCAGCTAAGTTTGTAGCTTGTGAAATTTGATTTGTTAAATCATTGCGTTGTGCTGTAGTGATATGCGTTAAAGTACCTAGATGTTGTTTCGCTGCGTTTTGAGCTGCAATTAATTTTGCATCACCATTCAATGCATTTTTCGCAGTATTCACACGTTGCAACGCTGCCTCAACTGCATTTTGCGCAGTGTTTGGACCTGTCGGTTTATTTAAAATCGCTTTCGCTGCAGTAATAGCATTATCATACTCTTGTTGTTTATTTGTATCGGCATCACGATATTTCTCGGATGATTTCACTTGAGATTCGTTGTTAATACCACTTTGCAAGCTAGCCATAGCTTGGTCTAGATGTTGCGCATTTTGTTTTACAGTATCAACACCACTAACTCTTGTCGCACTAGTAATTTGACTAATCAAATTGTTCTTTTGAGCATCTGTAATACTTGTCAATGTGTTTAAGTATGTTTTCGCATTTTGTTTTGCAGCAGCTAAGTTTTCATCACCGTTAAGTGCCGTTTTAGAACTATTCACTTGATCTGCTTTTTGTGTAATCGTACTTGGATTCATTTCTGGATTACTGTTCGCATTAATAATCGTTTCGGCAGCAGCTACTGCGTTGTTATATGCTGTTTGCTTATCATTATTAGCATCTACGTAATCTTCACTTGCTTTAGTCGCATCTTTGTTGGCAATACTTTGTCTTAACGTATTCATCGCTTGATCTAATGTGTTGGCATTTGATTGAACCGTATGAACACCAGCGACAGTCGTACCACTATTAATTTGGTTTGTTAAATTCGTTTTTTGTGCAGTTGTTAAATGCGTCATATTATTTAACTGCTGTTTCGCTGTTTGCTTCGCTTGATCTAATAAACGCGTACCATCTAAGTTATTTTTAGCAGAATTCACTTGATTCATCGCTTCAGCAACTTGATCTTTCGTTTTATTTTGACCATTTAATTTATTTAAAATATCTTTCGCAGCTTGTACCGCATTTGTGTATGCTGTTTTCTTACTTGGTGTCGCATCTTGATAATTTTGACTATTAAGCGTCGTTTGTTCATCATTGATCGCACCTTGCAAGTTACCCATTGCTGTATTTAAATCTGTACCTTGTTGTTTAATAGTATTTACGCCAGCAATATTTGATGCAGCATTAATTTTAGATTTAACATCTGCTTTTTGTGCATTATTTAAATGTGGTAATGCATCAATTGCTCTTACAGCATCTGTTTTAGATTGTGCTAATTTTTCATCACCATTTAATGCATTTTTATTAGTAGTAACAGCTGAAGTTGCACTGTTAACATCATTAACAGACATCGTTGGATTTGTTGATTGATTAATGATTGTTTCAGCACTTGAAACTGCACTGTTATATGCGTTTTGTTTAGCGGTATCTGCATCCGCATAATCTTCTGTACGTTTTACTTGCTCTTTATCTGCAACAGCTTGTCTTAAGTTACCCATTGCACTATTTAAGTTTGTTGCATTTTGTTTAATCGTATTAACTGCTTCAATTTGATGCGCACCATTAATTTGCGATTGTAAATTTTGACGTTGTGCATTATTCAAGTTATTTAAATGTCCTAATGCAGTGTTCGCTTCTTGCTTCGCAGCATTTAGCTTAGCTTCACCATTCAAAGCATGTTCTTTACTTGTGACATTTGATAAAGCATTGTTAACATCACTTGGTGTTATAACTGGATGTTGTGCATTACCGTTAATAATGTCATTCGCATGGTTGTATGCATTGTTGTAATCATTTTTCTTATTAGTATCTGCGTTGACATAATTATCACTTTGTACGACTTGGTTATGATTAGCAACGCCACGTTTTAAACCTGTCATAGCAGTATTTAAGCTTTGAGTCGTTTGTTTAATATCATTTACTGCTTGTACATTTTGTGCACTATTTACTTGTTGTGTTAATGCATTCTTTTGCGCTTGGTTTAAATCACTTGCATGCGTAATCGCATTTGTTACTTCTGTTTTCGCACGTTGTAAGTTTTGTTGACCATCTAAAGCGCCTTTTGTAGATTTCACTGTTTCTGCTTTTTGGTTCACTGTGTTAACATCCATCGTTGGATTAGTCGTTTCTCCAATGACACCTTTAGCCGCATTAACTGCATTATCATACGCTTGTTTATTAGCCGTTGTTGCGTCAGTGTAATTTTGACCTGATTTAATTGTATTATTATCCGCAACACTTTCTTTTAGCTTAGTCATCGCATTATTTAAAGCTGTAATGTTAGACTTAATTGTTTCAAGCGCAGCATGATTTGGTGCAGCGTTAATTTGTTGCGTGAAATTATTTTGTTGTGCTTGGTTTAAGTTAGATGCACCATGTAACGTTGTTAAAGCTGGCTGTCTATCTAATGTTAAACCTTGACGTGCTGTATTTAATTGATCCTTAGCTTGGTTTGCCTCTGCCACTTTATCATTGATATTTTGGACCGTTGGATTGCCATTCAACACTTGATTAATTTCAGTTAACTTTTGACGCGCTGCTTGTAATTTTTGGTTGTACGCATTTAACGAAGCGGTCGTCATACCTGTTGTATCCGTTGGTTGATTAATGCTTTGTTCTAATTGCGTTTTCGCATTTTGAAGCGGCGCTTTATCTGGTGTTAAAGCTTGACGTGCATGATCCAAATCAGATTTCGCTTGATTTGCTGCAGTCGTATTTGTATTAATTTGATCTACTGTAGGTGAACCTGCTAATACTTGATTGATTTGTTGAACCTTATTACGTGCAGCCGTTAACTTCGCATTATAAGCATTTACAGAGTCTTGTGTCATACCAGTTGTACTTGTTTGCGTGTCAATACTATGTTGTAGTTGATTTTTCGCATTTTCTAAAGGCGCTTTATCGACTGTTAAGCCATTACGTGCTCGATCCAGTGCTGTCTTAGCAGCATTCGCTGCTGTCACGTTTTGACGAATCGTTGCAACATTTGGATGAGATGCCAGTACGCGATCAATTTCTTGAATTTTAGTTCTAGCTGCTGAAAGTTTTTCATTAAATGTAGCAACAGATGCGCTTGTCATACCAGTCGTACTCGTTGGCTGATCAATATCATTTTGCAACTGAGTTTTCGCAGCTTGTAATGGTGCCAAGTCTGGTGTTAATCCAGCAATTGCTTGTTTTAAGCTATTATATTTTTCTTCTACTTTAGCTTTTTCTGCGGCAATTTGTTGATCTGTCGCATCACCATTGTTAATAACATTTTGTGCATTTGTTGATTCTGTTTGACCCGCACGTTTAGCATTTTGATATGCTTGGATTGATGATTGTGTCATACCATCAGTAGTTACTGATTTATTGATTTCTTCATCAAGTTTCGTCTTAGCTGTTCTTAAAGCACTATTATCAGCTAAAGGTACTAATTGATTAATAGCTTGCGTTAATCGCTCATTTACACGATTTACATTTGTTAATGCAGATTGTACCTCTTGCACTGTTCTTATTGGCTTCTGAATGATAGCATTGGCACTATTTTTAGCACTTGTTAAGTCACTTTGAAGTGCACGAATCGAATTATTATACGCAGTAATACTTGCTGGTTTCTTACCAGTCGTTGTACCTGTGCGATTCAATTGTTGCACTGCTTGCTCTAAGGCATGTGTATCTGCAGTTAAATCATGTTTCGCTTGGTTTAATGCTGTTAATGCGTTATCGACACGATGTTTTTCATCTGAAATTTGTTGTGCAGTTGCATCTCCATTGTCTATAACACGTTGTGCTGCAGTTATTTCAGTTTCTGCTTCACGCTTCTTCGCATTATAGTTATCAATACTTTGTTGCGTCATACCAGCAGTTGATGGAACTTGGTTCACAGAACTTTGTAAGTTATTTTTAGATGTTACTAATTGGCTATTATCTTCTTTATTTTGAAGTAATGCTTTAGCTTCATTTATCTTAGTTTGTGCAGCTTGAACTTTAGATAATGCTGCGTTCACTTGTTGCGGTGTTGCACGATCATTATTAATAACTTGTTGCGCTTCTGTTTTCGCAGTATTGATTTGTTGTTGCGCATTATGAATTGCATTATTGTACTGCGTAATTGTACCTGGCTTTTTACCATCTGTACTCACTGGATCATCTAAATGATTTTTAGCTGTGATTAACTCACGTTTATCCGCTTTTGTGAAAATGGACTCTTGTACTTCTTCACTACTGCCATCATTGTAAGTTACTGTCACAGGAATCGTCGTTGTGCTACCACCAGCTAAATTAGTAGGCATTGCTGTGCCATTTTTAATCGTTGCAGTACGTTTACTAGCAACTTGAGCTGCATTGTTAATTTCAGCTGCTGTTACATTAGAACCATAATCTTTTACAATTTCAGTTGTGTTGACAGTATGAGTTGCCGGTGCAGTTAATGTACTTGGATTACTACTTGCTGAGTGACCTGTACCTGCTTTCGGTGTAATGGTAATTACTGAATTTGGCTTGATAGTATTGGCATTGAATGTCACTTTACCAGTTTGTGGATCTAACGTTACATAGTCAGGCTTATTGGCGATTGTCCATTGATTATTTTGACCACGAACAACATTAATTGTCTTACTATGTTCTGCACCATTACCCATTTTTTCAGTATAAGCAATATCCATTGCTTGAGTTGGATTAATTAAATGCCCTGATGGATTATTAGGCGTGATATCAATATGACCATTTTGCCATATCTTAGTATTCGCATGGTTCGGTTGTGGTGCGACAACTGTGAAATCATCACTACGTTGCTCATCACTGATTGTTTCACCACTACCTTGTGTTGCAACAACTTGAATTGTATCAGCAGGATTGAAAGTACCAGCTGCAACAGTAATACCATTATTAGTTCCAGCAATACCTGCTACAGTTGCTGCAGATGCTTCTTTCACCCATGGACTCGTATTATTGCGACGTGTAAATGTCGTCACAACATTACCATTACGTTTAATAACTAATTTATCAGCATACGTCGTTACGTTACCGGCATATGTATTCACTGTTTGGTTTGCCCCAGGTGTAATCGTAATTGCTCCTGCTGCCGATTCAGTAATGGTTGGTTTCGCTGGTTGCACATCTTTTACTACAAACTTGGCTGGTAGAGATGTTGCAAATGTATGTCCATTATAGATGACATCATATTTTGCATTAACGACTTTAGCCGCATTCGGTTTATTCATTGCTGCCCAGTTTGCATCGTTTGTACCCGTTGCTGCATTATTCCATTTATACGTAAATCCATCTGTTGGTAAACCATTAGCGTTTTGCATATGTGCATATCCTGATGCTTGCGTACCACTTGCTAAAGTGCCACCAACTGTTGTTGTATAAGAAGTTTGAGGGAATTCAAATTGATATACATTAACAGTAACAGGTACACGTTTTGCAGCTGAAATACCTGGATAAGTTACATCGACATTCAAGTGTTGAACACCTGCTTGTTGGTTATTTGGTTGTTGTCTATTTGCCCATGCTGCAGTGATACCATTTGTGTTTGTATTTGGATCAAATGTAATGTAGTTTATCGCATCCGTTCCATTAGTCAAATTTTGACCTTTCACATCACGTGATGGCGCCTTAGCATTAGCAACTGGATAAACTTTGACAGGTACTTCTACATTACGCGTACCTTGACCATTTGGTAATGTTACAACCGCAGTTTTATGAGTGTTGCCGACTGTATTCTTCCATGTATCTGGACTATCATGCCATGCAACCGTTGCTCCATGTGGCGGATTTTGAATAAATCGTTCTACATGACCGAAATCAAAACCGTCTCCACCTTTAATAAATACAGCTCCTTCAGAAGTTGCTTGTAATTGTGGTGTCACTGTTACTGTTGCACTGTCATTTGAATCAACAGATTCATTTCTTGTTACTGTAACAACTTGACCATGTTCGTCTTGCGTCGTATATGTCACATTGTTCATTGAAATTGAAGATTTTGCTTTAATTCCGTCATTTGGTAACGCGTCACTTACTGTCACAACAGAACTAAAACCACTACCATGAGTAATATTTGTGACATTTAATGGTGTATTATCTGCTTTAAATAATTTTACTGACGAGTTATTTAATACGTTATTAACTTTAATTTCTTGGTTTGTAAGACCCGCTTTGTATGTCACAGAGTTTGCGTCAATTCTCGGTGGATCCGGCTTAACTTTAGATAAAATAGTTAAATCTTCTGTTTGTCTATTATCATATGTCACTCTAATAAGACGAGTAGATATTCCTACAACATCTTTGTTAGGACCATATGTTCCAACAAATTGGAAATTCATATGTTGCGCATTTGTCGACCAAGAATTATTTACTGGCTTAACATATTGTTTCGCATCATACATATCTGAAACACCTGGGTATAAAACACCTCTGGCTGTTTCAAAGACATGTTTCGGTACAGTTCTTACTACTTTATATGTTGCTGTTTTCGTAATCGGCGTTGTTTCGCCATCAATTAAGATATTTGCAGTTACTGTTATATCTTCACCAATAAGTGTATTATCTTTATTTGGCGCTTGTCCACTTACCCATGTAATAGTTGCATCTGGAATGGCACTACCATTAGATAACTTAAAGTAATCTGATGCACTAGAACCATTACCTGCTGGGAAGTCTTGGCCTTGTACAGTGTAATGCGAATGTGCAACGATTTCTGGAATGACATGCTTTACAGGTACAGTCACTGTTGATGTTGTTCCGTCTTGATAAGTAACAGTTACTGTGACATTGGCATTATTTCCAGTACGACTGACATTACTAACTGTTTTACTAGTGATTTCATTTGCGCTTGCTGTTGCATAGTTTCTATTTGGTGCATTACTTGTAAACGTCAATGAATTAATAATTGCCGTTTGATCAGCTTGTGATACTGTCGCATTATTCGAAATATTGGCAATTCTCACAGGATTAGCAGCCGTTGATGAAGTACCAACTCGATATTTATCACGCAAAGGTTTCACTGTTACATTGAATGAAGTTGTAGCTGTATTACCACTTGTATCAGTTGCTAATAAATTGATTGTCTTACTAGTTGCTGATGTCACATTTGGTGCTGTTGCTGAAACATGTTGATGGTTATTATCAACAGTACCTGTAATTTGTGATGTAGTTGGTACAGTTACCGATTGCACACCAAAGTTATCATTCGCTGTAATAGTGTTTGTAAATGTTTCACCTGAGAACACTTGATGATTAGTGTAATTACCTACTGAAATTGTTGGATTCACTAAATCACTTGGTACAAAATAAATGTTAATAGCATCAGTAGTATTTCCCGTATTTTGATTTAAATGTTCAACATATTGTTTTGGCCCATATGGCGTTAAGTATAACTGTGCTTTATAAACTGCATCACTTGCATTATGTGTAGAATTACTTTTTACAACGTGGTCAATTGTAAATGCGCCAGCACCATTAGCTGCCGGTTCGTTTACGTTAACAACAGTTGCGTTACTATGGTTTGCACGAGTATTTGAATTTGTAACAGGTTGCCCACCATAACCGTTTGAAGGGTTGATGATGTCTAATATTTGAATCACTTGACCATTCAACGTATATTGTCTTTGGCCATCAGATGATGCATTTGCTTGTGAATAACCAGTTGTTCTATAGTTTGGTCTTCCACCTGCTTCTGCTTGTGCTTTTTCATTACCAGTAATATTATTACGCAAACCAGGCACTGTAGTAGTCGCTTTTAGCATCGTTAAAATATCATTAGTTGTAATTTGTGTGCCTAATGTAGCATCATAACGATAAATTAAAGATTTATGGTCATCGGACCATGATAAACCGCCATCTGTTGGTCTGTTTGCAATTTTTGCATTCGTCCATGTTACTGTATAATCTTGTGGGAAATTAACCCAACGCAAGAAATTCATATTAGCTAGGTTTGACGAGAATGATTTCGTTAATCGACCTTTATTAATATTTACTGTAATAGTACTTACATTAGCACCATTAGATGTATTTGTAACTGAAATATCACCTTCGGCAAGAGTAATTACATCTCTATTTGCATTAATAAAAGCTTGTTTTACTTTTGAGATTTCATCAGTAGTTAAATCATATGTTGACGTACGATATACACGTTGATCGCCTTCAGGTTGTTTCACATCAACGATTTTTAAACTAATATAGAAATCTTCAGTGTCTTTATGATATGCATTTGAAGCAACTATATGATATAACTGCGTACCTGCATTCATTTGACTAACTTCTTGTGCAGTTGGAATAGTTCTATCAGATGTAATATTTGTAAATGTGCCAATTGGAATAGGTTGTCCATTACTTAAAGTAAAATATTGTTTAATATCACCAATACTAAATGATTGTCCTTTAGCAATCGTTACCGTTGCTGTTTTAGGTGCATTAGTAGTCTGATATTCAGGCTTCACAATTGGTTCGTATGTCATCACATTTGTAGCTTCAAGCGTTGTTGATGAGCCATCACGGTAATGTAATGTGACATTACCATTATTATCGACTGTTACTGGATCAGTTGATGCTAAATATCCTCTTATATTTTGGTTTTTATTCATAAAGGCAGTAATTATTCTTTGCTTTTCATCATTAGATACAGCAGTCGGATTGACTACTACAACTTTCTCAGTATTTCCTAATACAATCGGATGAGCATCTTCACTAATTTTACCTACATGAATTGACACATGTTTAGATTGACTATCATTTGTCGTATTATTGACATTATCTGTCGCTGACACTTTAAATGTAATATCACTGTTAAATGCCTGATTCATATTCACTCTACCAGTAATTGATAATGAGCCGTTTTTGTTGTCGGATTTAGTTAAATTTGATGTCCAACCACTTGGCAATGTCGTAATAGTTGTACTTTTTAATCCAGAATGTCTATCAGAGACACCCATTGTAAAGTTGACTTCGTCGCCTCGATAGTATTTGGCATTTATTCCAACAGGATTATTGATTGTTGGTGGAATGTCATCTGGCAAAATAGTAACAGCATTACTCATATTAGATGCAACTACTTTATTATAATAAACTACTGCTCTAATTTGTTTACCTACTGGTGGTATAAATACTACGTAATCTTTTGGTTGTATAGTAATTGTGTTATGGACCCCATCAGGTGTACCAGTCGCAAGTATCGTATAACCAGATGGTATTTGATCTGCCTCACTACCACCATTCGTAGTTTGATTTGTTGGCGCAACTAAATAAACCAATGCTGATGGATCCAACGGTATTCCAGAAATATTAACAGGTACTTTTTGTAATGCTGTACCTCTTAATTGCTCAGCTGTCGTTGTAATTGTTGGTGTATGTGGTTTAACACGAATTTCGAATAATTGTTCTTTACGTCCAAAACGTATCGTACCAAAGTAATCCCCTGGTAATAAATTACCAACAAGTTCAATGTTACGTTCTCTAGCATTATTAGTTCTATTTGTCGAGTTTTCAATGTGTAATGTACGCGGAATACCTGTAATTTGCCAATCTTTATCTGTAAAATTCTCATTACTTGTTAAATTAATACGTAATGGTTGAATAGATGTTACGCTACCACCTAAATTCACGGAAGCATTCCCTTGGTTACCTGCATATACATAGAAAACTGGATGCCCAGCTTGTTTTGAAAATGGTTTTTCAGCAATATTTTGAGTATCGTCATTTTTAAAGAATTTAATATTATGTTGGATTTCAGGTAATACCGTTAAGTTAACAGGAACTAAAGTTTCACTGTTACCATAAGCATCAGGATAGTCGAAACCAATCATTAATCTTATTGGGTTTCTAGTTCTTGCTGCTTCTTGTAATTTTTGATCAGTAAATAATTGACTTAATTGATATTCATTTAATTGTTGGGCTCCACCCGGTCTAAAAGCATTAGTGTTTGCATTAGTCGAATAAAATCCTAACACTTTATTACTCGGCGTCTTAACATAACTTAATGGATCATCAACAAAATCATCTATATTTAGGTTCGTACTTTCTAATACCTTTTTTGTTTGTACATTTCCTTGACTCACTTCTACTCGTTTAGTTGTACCAATGCGATAAGTACGATTAACCACTTGTCTTAAACCATTAAGACGTTGTTGATGGTCTTGCGTTGATTCGACGTATAGTTGACTGTACATAAATAATTGATTGTACTCTAAAGCACGCCCACCTGCTGCATAATACAATTTATTAACAGTTGGACCTTGTGTTTTAAATGAAATTGTATAACTTGCATCACCTTGACCGATGAAAGTATAAACTTTAGGAACACCCGGTGATTCAGCAGGTTTTTGACCATTAATATATTCAAAATTTTGTCTACCAAAAGCTTTAGTAGCAGGTGTCGCTCCAGCTTCACTAAAATAATCACTCGCTCTAGATAAATCTTCTAAAGAATAAATATGGACAGTTGGCCAGTCATATATTACTTGGCCACTTCTATTTCTTATTTTAAAGTCATGTGAACGATCAGGATCATTTACTCCATATTCCCACATTTGTTGAAGTGGTTTATTTGCACCTGCTCCTGCTCCATGACTCCATTGTACATTTGTTCCATCTGAATTAACTGTTACAAAGTCAGTTCTTCCTACTGGCACTTGGTCTGCTGGTAATGCAAACCAGAAAATCATATTTTGATGTGGAGCATGTCCTTTATTAAACTTAATAACCCATTGGTAGCCATCTCCAGTTTGTTTCGCTGTCATAAGAGCAATTTCCTTTGAGTCAGAGGCCTTCAATGTATTCCATGGTGTAGTTGGTAAATTATATGGCGCCCCTTTACTAGAAGCATTGATATATGTACCAACAGGATAGCCCGAACCATCATTAGCATTTTCAACATAATATGATGAGTTTGCATTTTGATAGTCTGATACTGATCTAGGCTCTGCAGCTCTTGACTCAACCGAACGCGTTTGAATTCTATTTGATCGACGGCTAGTTTGTTGACGTTGAGGCATTGTACGAATTAAAGCAACAGCTTGTTCCAATTCTTTGTATGCAAGTTGCAAGTCTTTATTGTTAATTGGATCATTACTACCTAATAACGTATTAATCTTGTCAAAAATGCCTTTTACATAGTTAAATGTGCCAGAATCTGCATTTTCACGGTCAATAAAGCGATAATCATGATAATTTGCATCAAAAAATGCTTGTAATTCATTTCGGTCATGTTGTACGTTACCATTATCAGATGAATCTGAAGCTGTTACTACATTTGCTTCATGATTTTCTACATGAGCCGCTCTACTGTCGTTTCCATTTTTATTAGCAGATTGACTTTCGTTTTGTTTATGCTTAATTTCTTCTTTATCTGGTTGTGTTGTCGCAGCCGTTGCCGAATCTTTCTTTGTATTTACATTTTGAGATGCTGGTTGTTCATCATTAGTAGTAGTTGATTGCGCTACTTTTTGATCTACTAAATTAGCTTGACTAATATTTGGTTGCTCATTTTCATGAGTAGCAGATAATGATTGACCATTTTGTGAATTTTGAGAATTTTGTGCTTGAGATTCTCGATTCTCAGTCTGTTCATTATTACTTTGTTGTTTCTGTTTAACCACGCTTGCTGGTTGATTTGTTTCAGCAGCATGTGCTTGTGATGTATTGAATCCTAAAAATACCAATGTCGCAATGACAGTTGAAAATGTACCAACTGTATATTTACGAATACTAAACTTTTGAATTTTATCACGATAATTCACAGCTATTGTTCACTCCTTTTCTTGTTGTTATGTCTCTGTTGTGTTGTGAATGTATTTACTTTTGATTGCTTGTGTATTGTAATGCTCATTCCATTCTCATTTAAAAATTTAAAACGATGACGATTCAATACAATTTCGCAATCTATCCAAAAAGTATTGAAACACATTACAACTATGTGTTGAACAATTTATTTATGCTACAGAATATAATAACACAAAATATATTGTAAGGTAAATTGAATTTGTGACAATTTATAATAATTATAAATAAAGTAGCGTAAAAGAGTAATAAAAAACCAATCCCTATGTTCATTTAAAATAATGACACATAAGAATCGGTTTATATTTTTGTTTAATATTGTAGCGACTTGTATGATTTCAATTTAATTCTCAATTATCATAATTGAGTGTCGTTTTGTTTAGGCACAAGTAACAAAATGATAACGAATGATAAAATTGCCATTCCTGCGTTTAACCATAATGCAATCATTGCACCTGTATAAATGTTTGTCATATTTGATACGATTGCATAAACTGCACCACTCAATGCGACGCCAAATGCTCCACCTAATGCAGAAGCCATTTTATAGATACCTGCAGCAACGCCTACTTTTTCTAACGGTGCATTTGCAATTGCTGTATCTGTTGATGGTGTAGCATATATTCCTAGTCCTAAACCAAAGAATAAATAACCTATAATACAACAAATGACATACAATATTTCTGGCAAAAATGTTAATGAAATGAGGCATTCTCCGACAATAAGCACTCCTGTTCCAATTAACATTGGTTTCTTGCATCCGAGTGTTTGAAGTAACTTTTCACCAACACGAATCATAATTAATACCATTACTAAATAAGTGATTGATAAACTTCCTGCTTGCAATGAAGAATATCCTAAACCTCTTTGAACAAATGTGTTGGCTACTATTAATGTTCCTGCAACACCATTTAACAAAAAGTTTGAAGCTGTTGCACCTGTATAAGCTTTATTTTTAAATAATTTAAAATCGATTAAAGGATTTGTAGCACGCTTTTCAAGAACTATAAATAAACTAAAAGTTCCAATTGCAATTGCTAATAATGTGATAAAAAGAAGTGAGGTTACACCTAATTCTGATCCTTTAGTAATTAAAATATTTAAACTGAGGAGCATAATGACTAAAAGAACCAGACCTTTAATGTCAAATTTATTTAGAGAAATCGATTTAGATTTAGTTTCAGGTGTGCCTTTAATAAGAAACAGCGCAATTAATGAAATTATAATTGATAGGATGAAAATCCAACGCCAACCTAAAAGCGTTGCAACTGCACCTCCAAAAAATGAACAAACACCAGAGCCGCCCCATGAGCCAATTGACCAATAACTTAAAGCGCGTTGTCTATCTTTCCCAATGTAATATGACTTAATAATAGACAAAGTTGCAGGCATAATACATGCTGCTGAAAGTCCTTGAATTAATCTTCCTATAATAAGTAATAAAGGAATATTTGAAATAATGATTAATAATGAACCCAATATATTTAAGATAATACCAATGTTCGTGAGTTTAATTCTGCCATATTTATCAGCAAGACCACCTGCTCCTACTACAAACATTCCTGAAAATAAAGCAGTTATACTAACGGCGATATTAACCGTTCCAATATCTGTATTGAAACTATCTTCAAGTATTGGTACAACATTAACCAATGATTGTGCAAATAGCCAAAACGTTATTACACTTAAAACAATCCCAATTAACAACTTATTATTGCCTTCAAATGCCTCTCTTGACGGCTTTTCCATCTCTATTTGCCTCCCTATACTTTTGAAAACAGACAAATTCCATAACAGAAATTTGTCTGTTCCATAGAATAATTGAATGGTTTTTGATTTTAATGTGTAAAACTTTAAATTTATTAGTAGTCCATCCATTTATTCTCAATGCTAGTTATCTTACCTTATGCTGCTTTTTGTTTCTTCTTATAGTAATAAACTGGTATACCAAGTGCTGTTATTAGAATGCCAATGATTGCTAATATAAATTGTGTAAACAGTGTATTAATTAATACAAATGATCCTGCCAAAATAGCAATTAAAGGTATGATTGGATATAACGGTACTTTATATGGTCGCTCCATATTTGGTTCGCGTTTTCTTAAAATTATTACCGCAACAAATGACATACAATAGAACAACCAAATAACAAAGATTAACATGTTTGTAATTGTATCAAATGCTCCCATTGACATCATGATGATAGCGATTATAAGTTGTATAATTGCGCCAAACCATGGTGCGCCAGATTTTGTTAATTTTGCGAATAAGTGGCTGAATGGCAATAATTTTCTTTCAGCCATTGCATATGGTACGCGCATACCAGTCATAGTATAGCCATTGATCGTACCATAAACAGAAATTAATATACCGATTGTAATAATCTTACCGCCATTTTCACCAAATAATATTTTTGATGTATCTGAAGCTGCATTTAAATTACCAGCAAGTAGTTCTATTGGCAGTGTTAATAAGAATGTAGCGTTAATTAATAAATACACAGCCATAATACAACCGATACCAACTGAAATCGCTAAAGGTAAATCGCGTTTAGGATTTTTAAGTTCCCCCGCAACATTTCCTACATGAATCCAACCATCATATGCAAACATAGTTGCTAATAAACCACTACCAATTGCTGTAAAGAAACCATTTCCTGAATTACCTGTAGTTGGAATTAATGAAAAAGTGATATCTCCAGATTGAAAAATACCAAAAATTACGATAACGATGATTGGAATCAGTTTAATTACTAATGTAACTGATTGTAAAATTCCGCCTGCTTTTGAACCTAGGAAATTTATCAACACAATAGATAACGCAGATGCGATTGCTATTGGTATTAACGAACCTATAGATAAATGGAATAAATTAATTAACTGTGTCGCAAATACGATAGACAATGCTGCTACGTTAGCTGGAAAATAAATAAATGATTGCGCCCAACCTGATAGGAAGCCCCAGAAATCACCGTATGTATATTCTATATACTTCGTTAAGCCACCTGTTTCAGGGATTGCAGCAGCAAGTTCTGCTGCTGTTAACCCCGCACAAATGGTAATGATGCCGCCTAGGAACCATACAAACAAGGCCATTCCTGCTGTTCCTGTTACTTCTGTTACGTTTGATATTTTAAAGAATACTCCTGAACCAATAACTGTTCCCATAACAATAGCAAACGCTGAGAAGAAACCTATATTTTTTTGTAATTCTTTACCATTTGACATAATTACACCTCATTTTTAAGATTAAATGTTTTAACCTACCACACCCTTGCTTGTATCTGCAATATTCAGTCCATGTTCAATGACACCTGAAACTCTAGTTAAGTCAACATTCCCGCCTGAAACTAAAGCAACAACATTTTTATCTTCAAGCCATTTATTGTTTATTTTTCCACTTAAAATTGCAGCTGTTGGTAATGCCCCTGCACCTTCAGTAATAATTTTGGCACGCTGCATTAAATCTTTCATAGCATGTTCAATCTCTTCTTCAGTAACAAGAATAAACTCATCTACTAAATGTTTAACTACTTCATATGTTTGTTCACCAGGAACTTTTACATCACAACCATCTGCTATTGTGCTATCCACTCGATGTTCAGTTAAATCTCTCTTATAGAAAGACTCAGCCATACCATGAACATTCTCAGATTGAACACCGATAATATGAATTGAAGGGTTAAATGATTTTAATGCGGTGGCAATACCTGCAATTAATCCTCCACCGCCAACTGGTACGATGACTGTATTCACATTCCAAATATCATCTAAAATTTCTAAACCAATTGTTCCTTGGCCTGCCATTACAAACTTGTCGTCATATGGATGAACGATTGTCATGCCATTTTCTTTCGCTAATTCTTCCATATAAAGTCTAGTTTCGTTAAAGTTTTTACCTTTTAAAATAACCTTTGCCCCATAGCCTTTTGTTGCTTGTTGTTTCGCTTGTGGTGCTGTTTCAGGCATTACGATAGTTGCATCAATGCCTAATAATTTAGCTGTTAAAGCAACACCTTGTGCATGGTTCCCAGCAGATGCTGCGATAATGCCTTTTTCTTTTTGTTCATCTGTTAAGTGATTAATTTTATTGCTAGCGCCTCTAAATTTAAAAGATCCTGTGAATTGCATATTTTCTAATTTTAGAAATACATTCCCTTTAGTTATACTTTGGCTTAAATACATTGATTTAATTAGAGGTGTTCGACGAATAAATGGTTTAATGCTTGCTTTAGCTTCTTCGATATCTCCTAAACTTACAATATGTGCTGTTTGTAATGTAACTGTGTTGGTTGTCATAATAATTACATCCTTTCGTTTTGTAAATTTTTAGTCCAAACTATAATGCTATATTTAAAATATTCATTTCACTCAATTTCATTTAAATTACTATCTATTCGATAACATTTAATATTTCTTTATAATCTAGGTCATGTGATGTAGCTAATCCTTGGTTTGTCACTTGTCCTTGGTAAATGTTTACTCCAGTACTTAAGGCTTCATTATCTTTAATTGCTTGTTCTAGGCCTTTGTCACAAATTTCTAATATATAATCAATATTTCCTTGTGCTAATGCCATTGTTGAAGTTCTTGGGACTGCTCCTGGTTGATTTGGTACACCATAATGAATCACACCTTCTTCTTCATACACCGGATCAGAAATTGTAGTTGGTCTAATTGTTTCAATAGTTCCACCTTGGTCAATAGCTATATCGATTAATACTGAACCTTTTTTCATTGATTTAACCATCTCACGAGTAACCAATTTTGGCGGTTTCGCACCTGGAATTAAAATTGTAGAAATAAATACATCTGCTTTTTTAATTTGTTCTGCTAAATTTTCTGGTGTTGATTTGACTACTGTGACATCTTTTTCTGCATACATATCTTCAAGATATTTAATGCGGTCATCGTTTAACTCGATAATGATTACTTTAGCATTTAGTCCCAAGGCAACATTTGCTGCATTTGTTGCTGCTACTCCACCACCGAAAATCACATATGTACTACCAGGTATATCCACATTTTCATGTACACCAGTCACTAAAGTACCTTGACCACCATGTTGTGCTTCAGAGTAATAAGCTCCCATAATTGCTGAGCGTTGACCTGCTATAGCACTCATTGGCGCTAATAATTCTGCTTTTCCATTTTTTATAATGGTTTCACCACTAATCGCAGTAACACCAACTTCTTGCATTTTTTCTACTATTTCTTTTGAAGATGCTAGATGTAAAAATCCCCATATAATTTGATTCTTTTTGAAATATTGATATTCGCTTTCATGAGGTTCTTTTACTTTGATAACAAGATCTGCTTCCCATGCTTGTTCGTGAGTTACGATCTTAGCGCCTTCTTTTTCATACATATCGTTAGAAAATCCTGAACCAATGCCAGCATTTTTTTCAACAATTACTTTATGTCCTGCATCCGTTAACTTACGCACATTTTCGGGTGTGCAAGCTACACGTCCTTCACCTTGTTTTAATTCTTTGACTACTGCAACTAACATTTGCAACACTCCTCTTTCGTTTGTGAATAATTTCACAATTATTTTATCCTTTGGTTATGAATATGTAAATACCATTAATTAATTATTCATATTTTATCTATAATTTGTTAATAAATATTTAATATATTATTCTTATTCTTAAATATTATGTGCAATTATACTACTATATTTATTTCTTATACTTCATTTGATTTATAGTTGTATTAATACATTGACTCAAAAACTAATTAATCAAATCCATTTTTTTAATGAATAAAGTTGTAACTGTACTATTTTGTAGTGTATGGTAATTTATTTGGATGAAATATAATTCTTTAAACTCTATTGATTAATCAAATATGTATCAATCAAAATTCGGCTTATTTATTCACTTTGACATATCCAAATACGCAAAAAGACTATTTCTACCTTGTATCGATAGAAATAGTCTTTTTATACTTAATTGGTTTAATTTTTCATAAAATCTTATACTCTTTAAAAATGGGATGAAATATATTTTCCTGAAACATGTAATTCATGTTCGTTACAAATTGATAAAATATGATTAAGCGTTGTTGCAAATGACATTTTCTCAAAAAGTGCATCACTATCAATTGGTACTTGTGTGTGAATTTCAGCCAGTCGCTTCGATAAATATAGTTCATCTAAATTGTCATTAATCTTATTACGTTGCCCAGCTGATAATGCATCAATGTTTTCAACCACATTTTCAACGCTTTGATATTGCTGAATTAACTTAATAGCCGTTTTCTCACCAATTCCTTTAACACCTGCATATCCATCTGCTGTATCACCCATAAACGCTTTAATATCGATTAGTTGTTGTGGTTCAAGGGCATATTCTTCGTTAAAACGATGTAATGTATATCTATTATAAATGTTAAAACCTTTTTTAATTAGCCAAACTTCAACATTGTCATTAATACATTGCAGTAAATCTTTGTCGCCCGTAATAATATAGACATCGTTATCAGTTGAATATTGTTGTGCTAATGTACCTATAACATCATCCGCTTCATAGTTTTTAACGCCAATATTTACAAAGCCAAATTGCTCTGAAATTTCTTTAACATAATCAAATTGTGGTATCAATTCTTCTGGTGGTGCAGAACGATTTTGTTTATAACCATCAAACATATCATTTCTAAAAGTTGATTGTCCCATATCCCAACAAACAGCTACATGTGTAGGGCGTATTTCATGTATTGCCGAAAAGATATGACGCACAAATCCTTGTATTCCATTTGTAGGTACACCTTGTGAATTGTACATAAATTGTTTATGAAGGCTTGTAGCATAGAAATGTCTAAATAATAGCGCCATACCATCTACAAGTAATATTTTATTAGGCATTTAAAACGTTCCTTCTTTCTTAATATAAAATAGTTTTCAGTTGTTGATGTTTATCTTTCAATTGATTGATAAGTGTTGTATCTAAATCAAATGCTAATAAATCGTTTATTTGCGCTTGAATATTAGCTTCAAAACTTTCAAATTGCGATTCAGCTTCTACAGCCATTTGCTTAACATATAATTCAAGTTGTTGCCTCAATAATCCCATTTGTGGTTGTAATAATCCTAACGTACTTTGACAAATTGATTCATGTATATCTCTTTGCCCATTTGGATTCAAAATTTTACGTTTTGTTAATTGTTTAGGCAATGCATTTAGCATATCGTTGAAATCGATGTGCAATAATGGTTGCTCTATATTAGCTGATTCAAAGTTAAACTGAGGATTAACAATGACATGTAAATCTGCTAATTGTTGAACGATTGGTGCAATTTGTTCAGTGAGTTGCTTATTAAAGTATTTTTTTATACGTTCTGTAATTAAAGATTGCTCTAAAAACAATCGTTGATGAATTTGATCTAAGTATACTCTCGTAGACACTTTCTTTTCTTCATTAAAATCACTATTTTGCGTCATTTGAGAATTAAACACTGATTTAACATCGTCAAGTAGTTGTAGTTTTAAACGAGCATTTAAATGATAAACTTGTTCTTCAACTTCGTTGTCTGTATGTTGTAGCGTCGCATCAATTAATTGATGTTGTAAACGCTGTTTATCTTTATAGACTGTTAACCTTTGTTGGCGACGTGAAATATCAGCTTTATTTGTTTCAAATTCTGTAATCATCTCAACATAAGAACGATCCATTTGTTGAAGCTGATGAATCATTTGTTGTTCTAAAATTGATTTAGATTCAACATCAACAAATTGTTGTATGCTTTGTTTTAATTGATCAATACCCTTATCTTCAGCTTGCAATGCATTTCGACTTGATACAGCAAAAATGTCTGATTGTAAGTGTACTTGTCTTAATGCATCTGATACATATGTTTCAACCGCTTCAAGATCATCTTGACTTTCTGCTAAATCAGCAGCATTAATTACCATTTTAAATGCTTGGTTTTCATTCAGCTGGTTCATATCTTTCATGTGTTCTATAAACGCTTTGTCATTATCAGTAAATGAATGATTAAAATAACTTACATACAATATTAAGTCTGAAGAAGTTAAAATTTGCTCGGTTTCATTTGTATGCCTTTGGTTATTTGAGTGTAGCCCTAATGAATCAACAATTATTTTACCTTTTAACCAATCATGCATTAATGCAATGTGTACTGTTTTAACAAATGTTGCGTATTCATCTTCTGCACTCCACTTTTTCAATTCTTGTTGATTTATGGCATGTTTTTCTCCATTTTCCAACATATTGACATACAAATTATAATGTTTTTCAACTGCATGAACAAAAGCAAGTTGATTTTTATTTAAATGTGATTTTAACTTTTCTAAATCTGAATTAATAAAGTCTTCTATAGTTGAAAAAGACATATTTTGGTATTCAACTACTGCATTAATTTCATCTAATAATTGCGATTGTGATTTTAGCGTTATATAACTCTCATCTCCATAAGATATTTCTGTAGTAGCTGCTGTAGTAGGATTTGGAGAACTGACTAAAATCTGCTCGCCTAATAATGCATTTATCAAACTACTTTTACCCGCACTAAATGTTCCAAATACACCTATTTTTATTAATTTATTATCTATACGTGTTAATGTTTCGTGGATATCCTGCTTTGTACGCTTGAACAAAGGCACATCCGAAATTATATCAAGTGCTTTTTGAATATCTATAGACATATTTGTTGTAGCTGTATTTTGATTTAGCTGCTGATTATCACGATTATCTTGAGCATTATCAGTAGCCACTTGATATGTTGTCTCTTGTCGATCTACTAATTTATCTAGAGATTCATCTAAATGAATATAGTAGTGACGATAATTCTTAGTCGTCAATGATTGACGCAGCTCATTTAATTCTGTATAACGTTGATATTCTTTTAAATCATCACTTTCTTCTGTTGGTAATTCATCTGCCTGCACATTTTCTATTATTTCTTTAAAAATCGGTGTTGATTGTTGTTCAACATATTTCTTTATGGCTTTAACCACTTCGTCTGAAAATGTAAGTACATAAGTATTGCTGATTGATGTTTGTGGTTGATATAAACCTTCAATCATTTCCGGCTTAACGTCATAATGCTGATTTAATACTTTATCTGAAGCTTCTTTTTTATTGATAAAACGCGTAACAAATGACATATCTTCTCGCATTGGTTGACGAATTTGTTGATTAACATGTTCTTGTAACGCATCTGTCGCTGTTAATAATCGCTGTTGTTGAATTTGTAGCTTTTTCTTCTTTTTATTAAAAAGGCCGCCAACATTAAAGTCTTGAGACATACTTTCCAAATAACTTCGTAACATTTCTCTCATATTATGTGGCATAATGTATGCATTTTCTAAAATATTTTTACGCTTATTCTTTAAAAATGCCATTAATTCATCTGGATTATTTAAAAGTTGTGCCTCTTCACTAATTGCTTGATGTTGTTGACTATTTAAAAATGCTTGTTCAAACTCTGCTTCTTCGATACCTAAATCTTCTAGTACTTCCTGGATTTCAGACTGAATGTAATCTAGCTGAGCTTCGGTAATATATTCAACCGTTCTTGATGTATAATCCTCTATTGTCTCTCTATGTTGATCTAATGAAATTAGATAACTTGATAATACTTCAAGTTCATTTTCAGGGTGATCAAATTTCGATACATAAAAGGTGCGTTCTAATTTAATACCCCAATCTGCAATTGATTTTTCAACTCGTGATTTAAACGTAGAGAATGACAATTCATCGTCTTGATGCTTGTCAATTTGATTAATGATAAACACAACAGGTATTCCAACATCATTTATATGCTTCATAAACTTAAAGTTAAGTTCAGATTGAACGTGGTTATAGTCAACCGTATAAAATATCATATTACTTGTATACATATATTGTTCTGTTATTGACTGATGTGATGCAACATTTGAATCAACACCTGGTGTATCTTGCAACGTAAACCCATTTTTAAATTTAGCTGATTGAAAATTAATTTCTACAGATTCAACGTCAACATTTTGGCGATTCATTTCCCTTACTTCATCATAATTAGATAATTTGGCATACGTTTGATTCGGCAAATTAGCAATAATATCGGGATTGTCTGAAACTGACACGATAGCAGTATTACTTGTCGTTGGTACAGGTGAACTTGGTAAGATATCTTGTTCAATTAATAAATTTATCAGTGTCGATTTACCTGCAGAAAAATGTCCAACGAACGAACATGTATATTGCTGCAAATATACTTTCTTAATTACTTGGTTAATTGTATGTAAAAGTGCTTCATTTCGCGACTTTTCAACTTCTTTTTTTAATTTATATAAAAGATCTAAATGTTCTTTATTAATCATGTTACTTTCCCCTTTGGTTCGTTCACATAGAAATGCTTGCTTGTTAAAACGAATTCATACAATATCAATGTCCATTTAAACAAAGATCGTTGAATGGCTCGCATTGTATTATGTTTAAATTTTATCATAGCTGCTTGATAAAACATACGAATAATCAATTTTCTTCAAACATTCCAACTTAAAAGTTCATTTTTCTAAAAATCACAAATCATCGTTAAATTTTTCTAGAAAATAAATATTGTCACAGTTTGTTCACACACGTCACAGAATTGACACCGTATAATAGCCAATTGGGAGGGAAATATGAAAAATACATTTAATCCATTACAAAGATTACATTTCTATGCAGCAATATTTATTGCTCCACTGTTAATCACTTTAACCATTTCGGGCATTGGTTACTTGTTCTTTCCAGAAGTTGAAAATAATATTTATAAGAATGAGTTTTTTGGTGACAGTGATGTCAAAACGCATCAAACATTAAATGATGCAGTACATCAAGTTGAACGACAATATGAAGGATTCTTTGTAAGTAAAGTTAGCATACTTGATGAACCATATAACAAACGAATTACACTGAGTGATATGGCAGGAAATCAGCGTTACGTCTTTCTAGATCATAACAATCAATTTGTTGCAGATCAAAATGCGAAACATACGTATTCTAATGTGATGCGAAGTATACATAGTTCTTTGTTTACTGAAAATACTATTATTAATTATTTAGTTGAGTTAACCGCATGTTGGACGATATTCATGATTTTATCTGGTACTTATTTACTCATTAAGAAGCATTTAATTTCTAACAAAAGTAAGGCACTTCGTTGGCAAAAGTGGCACGCAATGATTGGAGTTATCATTGCAATTCCAGTGTTTGTATTAGTTTTAACTGGATTGCCATGGTCTGGTTTTATGGGCAGTAAAATTGCCGGTATGATGGACACAAACGGTGACCTTGGTCAAGGTGAATTAGCGATTAATCCACCTAAATCAGATTTGAATGAATTACCTTGGGCTACTCGTAAAAATAAACAGCCAGCTTCATCCGAAAAAGGTTCAAGTAGTCATCATGGTAATGCAGCAATGCCTCAAACCAAATTAGATTATCAAATATCTATTGATAAGGTCGTTGAACAGGCGCAAAAAGCTGGTATTAAAAAGCCGTTTTCAATCGTATATCCAAGTGATAAACATGGTACCTTTATTGTATCTAATACTAGTAATTCAGGTGTTACTGGGCTAGATGTATCACCTTACAAGGAACAAACACTTTATTTCGACCAATATAGCGGTAAAAAGCTAGGTACGATTAAATATGATGACTACGGTATTATTGCTAAATGGTTTACATGGGGCATTCCGCTTCACGAAGGTCATTTATTCGGTATTTTAAACAAAATCATTAATTTATTTGTATGTATCGCTTTATTAGTAGCCATTGGTATGGGATTTGTCTCTTGGATAAAGCGTACAAAAAATACTGCAGTAAAAGTACCACATCGCGTAAAAAAACCAGCATCTATATCACTCATTATATGTTTAATTGTATTAGGACTATTAATGCCATTATTTGGATTATCACTTATCCTAGTATTTATAATTGAATTAATATTATATATTAAAGATCGTCGTGCTAAACAATAATGCACTTAAAGTTTTGAACTGACGAAATTTACAAAATGATTCTCGACTCTCTAATAACTTAAAACGGGTTCTATAATAAATCGTACTGATGGAGCTTGGGAGATAAATCAATGTCCTAGGGTCTATAATATTATATTGGCAGTAGTTGACTGAATGAAAATGCGCTTGCAACAAGCTTTTTTCAACTCTAGTCAACCTTGCCGGGGTGGGACAACGAAATAAATTTTGTAAAAATATCATTTCTGTCCCACTCCCATCTGTCCGATTTTTTGAATTTGAAGATAAAAAAGCATCTAAAACGTATAAGAAGATTACTTTACTTCTTCCAAATTACGTTATAGATGCTTTTTATTAATTCATATGCATGTCGTGAATTTTCATCATTAAACCGTGTGGGACGTCATCATGTTTAACAATTTCTTGTTTATAAAAAGTCTTCCCATCATCTTTAGAAACTAATTTTACAAAGTCTCCTTTTTTCGGTTTAAAATCATTTGATGGTTCTACTTTGATATTATGTTTGACTAATCCATCTTTTTCACTGACAACTTTTTCTGCATTTGTATTACTATTCATATAACCAAAATAAGTCGTTTTTTGACTAGAAAAAATCATTAAACATACAACGGCAATACCAATAACAACCAATGCTATAGATAAACCTAGACCCATTTTTTTACCCATATATAGACTCCTCCATTTTTCAAAAATACCTATTATCATGAGAACTTAATTATTACTAATTTTAGTCACGCATTAGAAACATTTTAGTTTTCAATAGTTTTACGTTCTGTCTTTTTACCCCAGTATTGATAATAAGTACATTCTATATATCCATTAAATAACTTACGTCGCTTCGTTGCTTTACGATCTACTAAATATTCAAATTCTTTATTACTTGTTAAAATGTATGTAGATAAAAATGGATGTTGTTTCATTAGTTTACCAATATAACGGTACATTTCTTCAACTTCTTCACGATCACCAATACGTTCACCATATGGAGGATTTCCAATTAACGCCACCGGTTCTTCTGTATCAATTGTTAACGTATTGACATCTTTTACACTAAATTTAATAATATCAGACAACCCAACTTCTTCAGCGTTACGCTTAGCAATCTCTACCATTTCAGGATCGATATCAGAAGCATATACTTCGATTTCTTTATCATAATCAGCCATCTTATCCGCTTCATCACGGTAATCATCATAAATATTTGCTGGCATGATGTTCCATTGCTCTGATACGAACTCGCGATTAAAACCAGGTGCGATATTTTGAGCAATTAAACAAGCTTCTATAGCTATTGTACCCGAACCGCAAAATGGATCAATTAAAGGTGTATCACCTTTCCAGTTTGCAAGACGGATTAAACTTGCTGCCAACGTTTCTTTAATTGGTGCTTCACCTTGTGCTAATCTATAACCACGTCTGTTCAAACCAGAACCTGATGTGTCGATAGTCAATAATACATTATCTTTTAAAATGGCAACTTCAACAGGATATTTGGCACCTGATTCATTTAACCAACCTTTTTCGTTATATGCGCGACGTAATCGTTCAACAATAGCTTTCTTAGTTATCGCCTGACAATCTGGCACACTATGTAGTGTTGATTTAACGCTTCTACCTTGAACTGGGAAGTTACCTTCTTTATCAATAATAGATTCCCAAGGGAGCGCTTTGGTTTGTTCGAATAATTCGTCAAACGTTGTTGCGTTAAAACGTCCAACAACAATTTTGATTCGGTCTGCTGTGCGCAACCATAAATTCGCCTTTACAATTGCACTTGCGTCTCCTTCAAAGAATATACGGCCATTTTCAACATTTGTTTCATAGCCTAATTCTTGAATTTCCCTAGCAACAACAGCTTCTAATCCCATCGGACAAACTGCAAGTAATTGAAACATATATGATTCTCCTTTTATACAGGTATTTTATTCTTAGCTTGTGTTTTTTTATACATTTCCAACAAATTTAATCGCTGATACATTAACGCATTTGCTTATCATTTTAAAACAAGGCAGTGTCATTATATCAAGACAAGGCGTTAATTTTAAGTGTTCTTTTCATGAAAAAAGCTCTCCATCATCTAGGAGAGCTAAACTAGTAGTGATATTTCTATAAGCCATGTTCTGTTCCATCGTACTCATCACGTGCACTAGTCACACTGGTACTCAGGTGATAACCATCTGTCTACACCACTTCATTTCGCGAAGTGTGTCTCGTTTATACGTTGAATTCCGTTAAACAAGTGCTCCTACCAAATTTGGATTGCTCACTCGAGGGGTTTACCGCGTTCCACCTTTTATATTTCTATAAAAGCTACGTCACTGTGGCACTTTCAAATTACTCTATCCATATCGAAAGACTTAGGATATTTCATTGCCGTCAAATTAATGCCTTGATTTATTGTTTCATCAAGCACGAACACTACAATCATCTCAGACTGTGTGAGCATGGACTTTCCTCTATATAATATAGCGATTACCCAAAATATCACTTTTAAAATTATAACATAGTCATTATTAGTAAGACAGTTAAACTTTTGTATTTAGTAATTATTTACCAAATACAGCTTTTTCTAAGTTTGAAATACGTTTTAAAATATCTACATTATTTGAAGATGTATTTGTTGTTGTATTATTCGAAGAAAAACTTTTATTGTCCTGAGGTCTAGATGTTGCTACACGTAGTCTTAATTCTTCTAATTCTTTTTTAAGTTTGTGATTCTCTTCTGATAATTTTACAACTTCATTATTCATATCGGCCATTTTTTGATAATCAGCAATAATGTCATCTAAAAATGCATCTACTTCTTCTCTTCTATAGCCACGAGCCATTGTTTTTTCAAAATCTTTTTCATAAATATCTTTTGCTGATAATTTCAATGAAACATCTGACATTTTTTCCACCTCATTAGAAACTTTGATCTTCAGACCACTGTAAGTCATTGATGAATGCTGTTAATTCATCGAACGTCACAATATCACAAGTATAGTTTGTTTTATCCATAAAATCAACTAACATCTGCTTGAAGAACTTAGGACTCGCCTCTTGTTCCTCATCATAAATGAGCAATGTTTGATCCGAATGTTCAAGCATAAATTGATCTGCTTGTTTAAATTGAAAGGGACCTTGATACGACGTATGAAAAATACTATCAACATAATCTGCTTGCTTAATTATGTTGGCATACTTACTTTGATTATGTTCATTCCACTTTTCTGTATGTCCTTGGAACGGTGTAATTACAGCAAACTTTAACGAATCATATGTTCGTTGTAATTCAATAACAACTTCTGCAGTCCATAATTCTATACCCATTTGCCCTTGTATTAACACCCATTCTAATCCTTCATCCAACAGTTGTTCAATTTTATGTTTTATAAATTGTTTTAAATAATGTACTTCAGGTGCGTCATCTTTAAAAATGTTTAATTCGAATGATTTGTAACCTGTTACATAAACTGTTTTAACCATAGGTACCCTCTTTAGTTATGCCATCTAATATGTTTTGTAAATCATATTGAACACTTTTAAGCTTTTCAATAAATAACTTTCGACTTGTTCGCTTAAAATGACATTCGACAGAAAGTTGTTCAATGTTAGCAATCAGTAGCTCAAATTTCCTTGAATTCATATAAGGTACTTCTATAATAAATTCACGATGTAATTTGATCTCATTGAGCAAGCTATCAATATGTTCAGTATATGGCTTTACAGTTTGGTAAAAATCATGATCTTGTTGTTGTGATTTCACATTTTCAAAATTTTGTTGCATGTTGTTAACTTCATAAATTAGTGATTCGACTACATCATTCATGAGGACGCCTCCTACATTTTTTAATTTATCACAATATACTGTATTCGTCATGTTTTAACACTCTATATAATTTGATTTAACTATTTTTTCAAATGTGTTATCTGTTAAATCAAGTAAATCTAAAAACTTCCTATATAAATACAAAATTTTATCGTGTATGTTGTTATACGATGAAAATACTTTTAATCTAATAAAATCATTTAAATCAAATACACCTCTGCTGATTAACAACACATACTTGTACTTGCCTCAAAAATAATAATTACTGATCATGATTTGACTTTTATAACAAAATTCAAAAATATTGTAATGAGTATTCATTTTTATAAGCAAAACTTTTCAATTAATTAAAATTGTGTGTAAAATTCCAACATTAACGGTAAATGTATTATAATATTATTGTGTTAATGCTGAAATCACGTTAAAATAAGCTTTGGTGTATTGTGTCTTTCGCATTTATACTAATTTAAGTTTGGTGTTTCACTATAATGTTGTGTATAATAAACAACGTTTACTACCAAACTTGTGTGGTGAAATTTATGAATTATCCAAATGGTAAACCATATCGTAAAAATAGTGCTTTAGACGGAGGGAAAAAGACCGCTGCCTTTAGTAATATTGAGTATGGTGGACGTGGTATGTCACTTGAAAAAGATATCGAACATTCAAATGCGTTTTATCTTAAAAGCGACATTGCAGTTATTCACAAAAAGCCAACGCCAGTACAAATAGTTAATGTCAACTATCCTAAACGGAGTAAAGCTGTGATTAACGAAGCTTATTTTCGTACACCTTCAACAACTGATTACAACGGCGTTTATCAAGGTTATTATATTGATTTTGAAGCAAAGGAAACTAAAAACAAGACGTCCTTTCCTTTAAATAATATTCATGACCATCAAGTCGAACATATGAAAAATGCATATCAACAAAAAGGTATTGTGTTTTTAATGATTCGTTTTAAAACGCTAGATGAAGTTTATCTTTTACCCTATTCAAAATTCGAAATATTTTGGAAGAGATATAAAGATAATATTAAAAAGTCTATAACAGTTGATGAAATACGAAAAAATGGTTACCATATTCCTTATCAGTATCAACCAAGATTAGACTATCTAAAAGCAGTTGATAAGTTGATATTAGATGAAAGTGAGGACCGCGTATGACGGAAAACAAAGGATCTTCTCAGCCTAAGAAAAATGGTAATAATGGTGGGAAATCCAACTCAAAAAAGAATAGAAATGTGAAGAGAACGATTATTAAGATTATTGGCTTCATGATTATTGCATTTTTCGTTGTTCTTTTACTAGGTATCTTATTGTTTGCTTATTATGCTTGGAAAGCACCTGCTTTTACCGAAGCTAAATTACAAGATCCGATTCCTGCAAAGATATATGACAAGAACGGAGAACTTGTTAAAACATTAGATAATGGCCAAAGACATGAGCATGTAAATTTAAAAGACGTGCCGAAATCAATGAAAGACGCAGTACTTGCAACTGAAGACAATCGTTTCTACGAACATGGCGCACTTGATTATAAACGTTTATTCGGTGCAATTGGTAAGAACTTGACTGGTGGATTTGGTTCTGAAGGTGCCTCAACATTAACGCAACAAGTTGTTAAAGATGCATTTTTATCACAACATAAATCTATTGGACGTAAAGCTCAAGAAGCATACTTATCATATCGTTTAGAACAAGAGTATAGTAAAGATGATATCTTCCAAGTATATCTAAATAAAATTTACTATTCTGATGGCGTAACAGGTATTAAAGCTGCTGCTAAGTATTACTTTAATAAAGATTTAAAAGATTTAAACTTAGCGGAAGAAGCTTATTTAGCCGGTTTACCTCAGGTTCCAAACAACTATAATATTTATGATCATCCAAAAGCTGCTGAAGATCGTAAAAACACTGTTTTATACTTAATGCATTATCATAAACGCATTACAGATAAACAGTGGGAAGATGCTAAGAAAATCGATTTAAAAGCGAACTTAGTAAATCGTACTGCTGAAGAACGTCAAAACATTGATACAAATCAAGATTCTGAGTATAATTCATACGTTAACTTTGTAAAATCTGAATTAATGAATAATAAAGCATTCAAAGATGAAAATTTAGGTAATGTATTACAAAGTGGTATTAAAATTTATACAAACATGGATAAAGATGTTCAAAAAACATTACAAAATGATGTTGATAATGGTAGTTTCTACAAGAATAAAGACCAACAAGTTGGTGCAACGATTCTTGATAGTAAAACTGGTGGTTTAGTTGCTATATCTGGTGGACGTGATTTCAAAGACGTCGTTAACAGAAACCAAGCAACAGATCCTCACCCTACTGGTTCATCTTTAAAACCTTTCTTAGCGTATGGACCTGCCATTGAAAATATGAAATGGGCAACAAACCATGCGATTCAAGATGAATCTTCATATCAAGTTGATGGATCTACATTTAGAAACTACGATGTGAAGAGTCACGGTACTGTATCAATTTATGATGCTTTACGACAAAGTTTCAATATTCCAGCTTTAAAAGCTTGGCAATCAGTTAAGCAAAATGCTGGTAATGATGCACCTAAGAAATTCGCTGCCAAACTTGGCTTAAACTATGAAGGCGATATTGGTCCATCTGAAGTACTTGGTGGTTCTGCTTCAGAATTCTCACCAACACAATTAGCATCAGCATTTGCTGCAATCGCTAACGGTGGTACTTATAACAACGCGCATTCAATTCAAAAAGTAGTTACTCGTGATGGTGAAACAATCGAATACGATCATACTAGCCATAAAGCGATGAGTGATTACACTGCATACATGTTAGCTGAGATGCTAAAAGGTACATTTAAACCATATGGTTCTGCATATGGCCATGGTGTATCTGGAGTAAATATGGGTGCTAAGACAGGTACTGGTACTTACGGTGCTGAAACTTATTCACAATATAATTTACCTGATAATGCAGCGAAAGACGTGTGGATTAACGGCTTTACACCTCAATACACTATGTCAGTGTGGATGGGCTTCAGTAAAGTTAAACAATATGGTGAAAACTCATTTGTGGGACATAGCCAACAAGAATATCCACAGTTCTTATATGAAAATGTGATGTCAAAAATTTCATCTAGAGATGGCGAAGACTTTAAACGTCCTAGCTCAGTAAGTGGTAGTATCCCATCAATCAATGTTTCTGGTAGTCAAGATAACAACACTACAAATCGTAGTACACACGGTGGTAGTGACACATCAGCAAACAGCAGTGGTACTGCACAATCAAATAACAATACTAGATCTCAACAATCTAGAAACAGCGGTGGATTAACAGGTATATTCAACTAATCCACTCAACATAAAATCCTCAGTTACACCATAAATATGGTATAACTGAGGATTTTTTTATAAGTATTCATACGCTATTGCTATATTAGTAGAAACGGTAAAATCAGTCATTCACATACATTTTGAAACATCTAAATAGTTTTCATATTCACATCTTTAGCTATTTAAAATTATTGATATTGCAAAAGTGCTTGTTCCCATTTTTAAAATTATGATTATATTTTCTCATAGTCATCTTAGACGCTGTTTTAAATTGATATGTTTATCAATTCCCTGAGTACGTTAATCAGTGAAATATCAACATGTTTGCAACATATTTTCACAATCATAGATATAAGAAATCCACCTACGATTCGAAATAGATATCTTAAAGCATACCTCAAGATATCCATTATGATGTAGATGGACAGTTTTTATATTAAGACATTGTAATGGCACGACACCTAACATAAATACAAATATGTGTGCATGAATTAGTTTTACATCTTTTCAACATTAGGAAATGATCAAACTTGTCTATACCTGCTTATTCTTTAACCTTGTTTGATAACTAGCATTCATTTTAATCAATTCAGTTTTAAAGGTCTTCATTTGTCGATAGCCCATAAAATGATATTTACGTTCAATCATATAATCATATCTTTCTTTAAAATTCATTGGCACAACAGGATATTGATTTAAATTATCAAAATCAATATTGCCAGTTATGTCATTAACCTGCTTAAAATAATCAATAATTTTACTATGGTATTCATCCAAGTAGGGCTTTGCTTCACTAGAACCTAATGTCTTATTTTTGGCAAATACATCAATCTCTTGTTCTAAATTATCAAATACCTCTTTTGTAATATTTGTCATGTTATCACGCTTCTTTCAAACTAGCTTTATAACGTTTTTGTCCTTCTCTACAATCTTCTAATAGTGGACAAATATCGCATTTAGGTTTTCGGGCTAAACAGTGGTATCTTCCAAAGAAAATGAGTTGATGATGGCTCCTATTCCATCTATCTCTAGGTATGACAGAACATAAACGGTCTTCTACCTGTCTCACATTATCTTTCCAACGATTAATACCTAAGCGTTTAGAAACACGTTCTACATGCGTATCAACAGCTAATGAAGGTTCACCAAATGCTACACTCATGACTACATTAGCAGTTTTACGTCCTACACCAGCTAAACTTTCTAATTCCTTATGTGTTTGTGGTATTTCTCCATTAAATTGATCAATCAAAGATTGACAAAGTTTCTTAATATTCTTTGCTTTGTTACGATACAGACCGATAGAACGAATATCATTCATAAGTTCTTCATCACTGACTGCCAAATAATCTTCAGGCGTTTTGTATTTTTTAAACAGCTCAGTTGTTACTCTATTTACTAGAACGTCTGTACATTGCGCTGACAATAATACAGCAATAGTTAATTCGAACGGATTATCATGTTTTAATTCACATTCTGCATCCGGAAACATATTTGCTATAACATCAATCATTTCTAATGCTTTTTTCTTACTTACCATCAAGGTTCTCCCCGTTTAACCAATCAAATTTAGGTACCGTTTTAACTGTGTGCGTCATTTTCGGTTTATTAAATTTTTCTCTTATTTTTCTAGAATCGTCAATTGTTTTGACATTGTTTTTCTTCCAATTAAGTAAAATACGATCCATATATTTAAAGCTAAGTTTATTCAAACTATTCGCCTCGTCTAATGCCGCTTGTATAATTGCAGTATCGTGTTTATCAACATCAATCCATTGATTTAACGTTTCTATTTCATATGGAGATAACGGCCTTGCAAATGTATCCTCTAAAATTCTAAATAATTGTTTAAATTTTTCTTTACTATTTTGCTCTTTCGTTTCCATACTTTGTTGCTTCAATATATGACTTAATTTTTCGAAAAAAGGATCTAGATTCATATATTCGGTAAATCTACCTTCTTCATCTTTTTGAACTTGTAATTCTAGCAATTCACGTTGTATCAAATTTTGAATAACCATTGTAATATCGCGTGGTTGCATAGTTGAGCCCTTCTGAAGTAATTCAATTGAAGGCTGTTTATTTGATGTTTCGGAAGCATAAATCAATTTAAGCAAAATGACTAAATCTTGCTCATCTAAACCTAAGTCACTGTAATGGTCTAATAATTCTCTTCGTATCACTACAGGTCTTGCTTTTAATTGATATTTATCCATGTTCGTGCCCCCTTTTAAATTTAACCATTACTTAATAGTATAAATCATTTTCTTTAATTTTCGACTAAAATGCTTAATATATTTAACTAGTAGCAAACAAATTTTAAATAACAGTATTTTTTTAAAACTAGTTTTTAACAATGAACTTTATGTATAATCAGACGAGCTATTTATTTTCCAAATATAGTTACTAAACAAAAGTTTGTTCATGCTTAATGAAAGCCGTTATCAATCTACATTTTCCAAGCATAAATCGCCCAGCTATTAATATAGGCTGGACGATTCTTTTTATTATCATAATATAAATTTTAAGTAACGATTCTAAAACTTATGGATATAAACGGTTTAATAATCTTGGGAATGGCGCTGTTTCACGAACGTGTTCAACACCAGAAATCCATGCTACTGTACGCTCTAAACCTAAACCAAAACCACAGTGTGGCACACTACCATAACGACGTAAGTCTAAGTAGTAACTATATGCTTCTTCGTCTAATCCATGTTCTTTAACGCGTTGTTCTAACAATTCTAAGTCATCCACACGTTCAGATCCACCTATAATTTCACCGTATCCTTCAGGTGCAATTAAGTCTGCACATAATACAGTTTCTTCATTCTCAGGATTTGGTTGCATATAGAAAGGCTTAATTTTAGTTGGATAATTAGTAATAAACACCGGTAAATCATAATGATTTGCAATGGCTGTTTCATGTGGCGCACCAAAATCTTCGCCCCATTCAATATCATCAAAGCCTTCTGCTTTTAAGAATTCAATTGCATCATCATATGAAATTCTAGGGAATGGTGTCGCAACTTTTTCAAGTTTTGATGTATCACGCTCTAAAATTTTCAACTCTAGTTTACAATTTTCTAAAACTGATTTTACTACATGTGTTACATATTGTTCTTGAATTTCTAAACTTTCAGTATGATTTGTGAAAGCCATTTCCCCTTCAATCATCCAGAACTCGATCAAGTGTCTACGTGTTTTTGATTTTTCAGCTCTGAAAGTTGGACCAAATGAAAATACTTTTCCGTGTGCCATTGCTGCAGCTTCTAAGTATAACTGACCACTTTGAGATAAAAACGCATCTTGATCAAAGTATTTAGTATGGAATAATTCACTTGTACCTTCTGGTGCACTTGCTGTCAAAATTGGTGGATCAACCTTTGTAAATCCATCTTTGTTGAAAAATTCATACGTTGCACGAATAACTTCATTTCTAATTTTCATTACGGCATGTTGTTTTTTAGAACGTAACCATAAATGACGGTGATCCATTAAGAATTCTGTACCATGATTTTTAGGTGTAATCGGATAGTCATGCGCTTCTGAAATAACTTCAATTGATTTCACTTGCATTTCGTATCCTAAGTCAGAACGATTATCTTCTGTAATTGTGCCTGTAACATATAGAGATGATTCTTGAGTAATTTCTTTCGCAAGTTTGAATACCTCTTCATCAACTTCTGATTTAACTACTACACCTTGCATAAAGCCTGTTCCATCACGTAATTGTAAAAAGGCGATTTTACCACTTGAACGTTTATTTGTTAGCCAAGCACCAATTGTAACGTCTTGGTTTAAATGATCTTTCGCTTGTTTAATCGTTGTTTTCATAACCATTCTCCTATTTATTTTTTCGTTATACAATACTCATTCATTTTAACAAAATCCGCTTTCAAGTTCTAGAACTAGACTAAAAGATAACGTGTAAATGGTAATGATTTAAGCACAGATTTGAACATAAATTTATATTAAGACAGTGCAATCATCAGTTTCAGTCAAAATATATAATAAAGCCTCAATATTATTAGTATGAAGGTCGTTTTTTGTGCTAACATTCAAGTTTAATTAAAAAACTCAAATTTTGACGACCAAACAAAAATTCTTGTAACAGAACATAGCACATGTCATGTCACAAGAATTTTACTTTGTATTTCACTTTTTCTTTTTTTGAATTTGTCTTAATAATTTTCCAAACTGTTGAATATCGCCTTTTTTCTGACGATAATTTTCAAGTGTTTGTTCAAAAAAGTTTTTATAATTACTGTTTATGAGTCGATCATCAAATGAAACTATTATGCCGCGATCATTTTCATTTCTAATTAATCTTCCAAGTCCTTGTCTAAAACGTGTAACTGCATCAGGTAATACATATTCCTTGAAAGTTGAAGTGAATTCAGAATCCATAAGCCAATATTTTGCATTATGCTTGTTCATAAACGGTAACTTCGCTATCATCACACATTTAATACCATTTGCTTGAAAATCAAAACCTTCAAAAAATGTTGACGTACCAAGCAGTATGGCCTTATCAAAATTGTTAAACTGTTGTACTATTTTATAATTTTGGTTCTGCTGTTGTGTTAATACAACATAATCTTCAAATTCTGGCAATTCATTTAGCATATCTTGTACCATATGCATCATTTTATAACTCGTAAATAAGACTAAACATTTTGATGACGTTATAGTCGTATATTCAATAATATAGCTTACAATCGATGCTACATACTCATCTATATTTTTATATTGATAAGATGCTACATCACTCGGTATAAATACACTTGTATTTTTTGCACTTTGTAACGACGTGTTAACTTCAAATGTATTAAAGTGAACATCTTTGTTGAATAACTGTTTAAAAGCATCAAACGAATGATTAAATTTTAAAGTACCAGATATAAAAATGAGTGATTTAAATTTTTCCAATACTTGTTTCGTCAATACATCTTTTACAGCGTAATCTTTCACATATAAACGTATTGTTGATTTTTGAGATAAATTTTTAATTGAAATGAAACTAGTATGTCCAGCTTTTAAACTTTGTTCGATATTTTTAAATTTATCTTTTAAATACAACAACTGTTTCCGTAATGATTTAACTGTTTTATGACTAATGCCATTGAATATTTCTAGCGTTTTATTTAACTTATCAATAATCGCATGTAAATCCTTCAAAATGTCTTTTGTTTCAAAAGTAAATACATTATGGAAGCGATGAATATCATCATCATAAACATCAGAATCATTGATAATCGTAAATATTGTTGAGAACAATTGCTCATTTAACTCATGAATCTCATTCATACTAGCCTTCAAGCCAAAAATATCAATTGGTGCAATATCTAATTTTTCCAATATTCGTTGCTTTTCCAGTTGATCAATTGCCTTTAACAATTTTTCATTTTCGTTTTTACCAATCAAACCAAGCTGATATTTAATATCAGCATAACTCAACTCATTTGTCACTTGATTTAAGGCATAGTCTGGTAAGCGATGTGCTTCATCCACTATACAATCATCAAACAATTGATATATTGAATTTTCAACATCAGAATGAATTAAATGTGCATGATTTGTAATACCAATTTGAATGTTCTGTGCATTTCGCTTAATAAAATTATAATAATGAACATCGTGACGTGCCGGTACATATGTTTCGATTTTCTGGTCAAAATACATCTTTTGACCACCCTTTAAATTTAATTCCTGTATATCTCCGGATGGCGTCTCTGTAATCCAAATCAGCAATTGCATTTTCAAGATATTCACTTCGTAATTACTTGTGTCATCTTTTAAAATTTGACTAATAAGTCCCAATGAAATGTAATCACTTTTACTTTTAATCAATAGTGCATTAATTTTAAAATTCAACGCTTCATTCATTGCTGGAATATCTTTTTCTAACAATTGACTTTGCAGTAATTTAGTATTGGTAGAAATCATGACATGCTTTCCAGTTTCAATATTATACATCAAGGCCGCAAGTAAATATGCTAATGATTTACCACTGCCTAGTGATGCTTCAATCATTGCTTTTTCACTATGCATGAGCTGATCTAATATAGTTTCCGCTAAATATAATTGCTGCGGTCGATATGTTAAGCCAAGTTGATCTACAGCTTTGCTATATAAAGACTTCAAGCTGCCATTATAATTTGTTGTCGGCTTTTTAAAATCAACTTGCTTACGATAGATAATCTGTTCGAACTTTTCGTACGATTTATCCAACGGCTTTGCATCATATTGCCTAACCATCTCAAAGAAAATATCATACAAATCGTATTTCAACTGTTTACTTAAATAATATAATTGCTTTAAAGTATCTAAAGGTAACTTTTCAAATTTTTCAAAAGCTAATATCATCAATTTAGCAGTAGTAGCGGCATCTTCGTCAGCTCGATGGGCATTTGCTAAAGTAATACCGTGTGCCTCCGCTAATTCACTTAATTGATAGCTTTTATCTGTAGGAAAAGCTATTTTAAAGATTTCTAGTGTATCTATAACTTTTTTGGGACGATATTGAATATTACAATCTTTAAATGCCTTTTTAATAAAATTTAAATCAAAATCTACATTATGCGCGACAAAAATGCAATCTTTTATCTTATCGTAGATTTCTTGTGCAACTTGATTAAAATATGGCGCTTGTTGTAGCATATTTTCTTCAATGGATGTTAACGCTTGAATGAATGGCGGAATCTCTAAATTTGTTCTAATCATAGAATGATATGTATCAATAATTTGGTTATTGCGCACAAACGTTATACCAATTTGAATGATATCGTCAAAATCTAATTGGTTGCCTGTTGTTTCCAAATCCACAACGGCATAGGTTGCCATACCCATAGCTATCTCTCCTTGCTTTAGTGTTAAAAATCTATATCTGCACTAATTAAACGGTGTGATTCACCCGCTTCATCTCTAACAATTAGATAGCCATCGTAATCTAAATCAATTGCTTGTCCTTTAAACTGTTTATCATTTTCTGTAAATAGCAACGTTCTATTCCAAATATTAGAAGCTGCAATATATTCTTCACGAATTTCAGAAAAAGGTAACGTTAAAAATTGATTATATCTTTTTTCAATTTCTTGAAGTAATCTCTCTAAAAATTGATATCTATCTAATTTATTTTTATCATGTAATTGTATACTTGTTGCTCTATGTCTAATACTTTCATCAAAGTCTTCTAGTTGTTGCGTCAAATTAATACCTATACCACATATTATTGCTTCTATACCATCATTATTAGCAACCATTTCAGTTAAGAAACCACACAATTTACCATTATCAATATATATATCATTAGGCCATTTCACTTTGACTTCATCTTGACTAAAATGTTGAATCGCATCTCTTATCCCTAATGCAATAAATAAATTAAATTTAGATATCATTGAGAATGCAACGTTAGGTCTTAACACGACAGACATCCAAAGTCCTTGCCCTTTTGAAGAACTCCAATGTCTATTAAATCGCCCACGACCTTTCGTTTGTTCATCACTCAAGATAAAAAATGAAGATTGATTTCCAACAAGTGACTTTTTCGCAGCAAGTTGTGTAGAATCTATTGAATCGTATACTTCACTAAAATCAAACAAAGCAGAACTTTTTGTATATTGGTCTATTATACCTTGATACCAAATATCTGGGAGTTGTTGTAATAAATGTCCTTTATGATTTACTGAATCTATTTTACATCCCTCTAACTTTAATTGGTCAATCACTTTTTTTACTGCAGTGCGCGATATATTAAGTGATTCCGCAATGCTTTGTCCAGATATATAATTCGGTTTATTTTTATAGAGTAATTGAAGTACATCTTGACTATATTTTGACATGATTATCCACCCATTTCAAAATTTCAGTTTCTTCGATTCTTACTTTACCTGTTACAATCGCTATCTCAATTTGTCTTAGCACATCTTTTAACCACGGACCACTTTTGGCATTTAAATGTGCCATAAGTACACCGCCATTAACCATCATGTCTTTTCTATTATGCATAGGTAAACGATGTAATGTTTCATCAATCGTTTGAAGGTTAACGATTAATGGTTCATGTCCTTGAATATCATTTGCCTTTAACACGTCTGCTGCAACCATTACATTTTTAATGAGATTCGTATCATAATCATAAACAAACATTTTTAATTGTTCTTTTGTAATAATACTTGGTAATGTATTCATAATTTGAATATATTGATTGATATCTTTTATTTGTCGGTTACTTAGCTTTAAAGGCTTTAATGAGTAATTAATATCAAATTTAACTGACACTATAGCAATCAACAATTCTAAATCAATTGGTTCAGTCACATTAATTTGATTCATATCAAGATGTTCGAAATATGGCATATAATTAAATGCTTTCAGCGATTTTAAATGATTAAAACTCTTTTCAACATTAATACCTCGCATTAATTTAGTTAGTTCAATCACTATACGCTCAATTGATAAAAATTTAATATCTGCCATTTGTGTACGCATCGCTTCAAATGTTTCCGTTGCAATTTCAAATGATAATTGTGACTGGAATCTTAAACATCGAATCATACGTAAAGCATCTTCTTGGAATCGTTCCTCAGCTATACCTACAGTTCTTATTATTCGATTATTAATATCTTGTTGACCATCAAAATAATCATACAATTTGTATGATGTATCCATTGCTATCGCATTCATCGTGAAATCTCTTCGTTGCAAATCTTCGTATAAATCACGAACAAATGTAACACCACTTGGTCTACGGTGATCGACATAATCTTCTTCAGCCCGGAATGTTGTCACTTCATAATTTTCATCATTAAAAACTACATTTATGGTGCCATGTTCTTTACCTACAGGTATCGTATGACTAAAGATAGATTCTATTTCATCTGGCGTTGCACTTGTTGTGATATCTATATCATGAATATTTCTTCCCATGACATAATCTCTTACAGAGCCACCTACATAATATGCTTCAAAACCATTGTCTTGAATTTGTTCTAATATAGGCCTTGCCTGTTCAAATAATGATTTATTCATATTATTACTCGCCTTTACTTTTGTTATGCTCATTTAGCATTTTTTGATAATAATACTCATATTGATCTGTAATGAGTTCTGATCCAAAACGTTCAGCAATATCTGCTAGCATGTTTTTCTGAAGTTTGTTGTATAACACCTTATCTTCAAGTAATCGGATAGCATAGTTACTCGCTGAATCACAATCACCCACATCTACGACAAATCCAGTTTCACCATGTTTAATAACCTCTTTAATTCCACCGGCATTTGAACCAATTGGAACGACGCCTGTTTTCATAGCCTCAAGTAAAGTTAGTCCAAAGCTTTCTTTATCACTTAATAATAATACTAAGTCAGATAATTGGTAAAATTCACTTACGCAATCTTGTTTCCCTAAAAATAAAACATCCTCTTCTACGTTTAACTCTTTCGTCTTTTGACGCATTGGCACTAATTCAGGGCCATCACCAAGTAAAATTAATTTACTAGGTATCTTTTCACGTACTTTTGCAAATGTTTCTATAATAGTATCTATGCGTTTTACTTGTCTAAAATTCGATACATGTATTAACACTTTTTCATCTGGTGCTATACCAAATTGTGCTTTTAATGCTGTGTTATGTTTAGTTGGAAACTCATTTTCACGTACAAAATTATAAATCGGTATAATTTCTTTGTTAGTTTCGATAATTTCATGTGTTTCTTGCGCTAAAGATTTACTCACACTTGTCACAATATCACTTTTTTCAATGCCAAATTTAATTGCACCTTGGAGTGAATGATCATAGCCCAAAACAGTAATATCAGTACCGTGTAACGTTGTCATAATTTTTATATCTTTACCTGACATCTCACGAGCTAAAATCCCACAAATTGCATGAGGTACAGCATAGTGCATATGCAACAAATCAAGATCATATTCTTTAATAACTTCAGCGATTTTAGTACTTAACGTAATATCATACGGTGGATATTGAAATACTGCATATTGATTCACTTCAACTTGATGAAAAATCATATTCGGTAATGGTTTTCTTATTCTAAACGGGATATTTGAAGTGATAAAATGTACTTCGTGACCTCGCTCTGCTAATTTAATTCCTAATTCTGTGGCAATAATTCCAGAACCACCCATGGACGGGTAACATGTTATACCTATCTTCATTCGCTTGCCCATCCTTTCTTTCTATTTCTCTTTCTATTATTCTCGATGCGTAGATAATTGTTTAAATTTAAGTTTATAGTAATGTTGAGTTTATAATTTCAAATATCTAAAAAACAGGTGTTGTATATATAATCATTTATCTAGTTAAACTTACTTTAAAAATAATATGATTTCATGCGATGCAATTCATTGGTCTATGATTTTAATCTTAATCAAATCCAAATAAAGCATATATTTTTATATTCACTTTCTTTCGAATCGATTTTTATCTCTTGTATTAAACTTTTCCATTGTTTCATTAAAGCTCTCTGTCATATCTATTCCCATTGAATTCGCCAAACATAACAACACAAATAAATTATCACCTAATTCTGCTTTAATCGTATTTGCTTCCTCTGAATCTTTCTTCTTTTTTTCACCATAGGTATGATTTATTTCACGTGCAAGTTCGCCCACTTCTTCAGTCAATCTAGCTAAGTTAGCTAATGGTGAAAAATATCCTGTTTTAAATTGTCCAATATATTCATCAACTTCACGTTGCATTTCTACCATTGATTTCATTTCTACGTTCTCCTTATATTGCATTTCTAATATAGTATATATCAATTTGAAGTCTCATGCATGTTTAGTGCAATCTACTGACTCTAGCTAAACTAGATGACAAGTTGTTTATTTTAGAAGTTTAATAATTCAGTTTATATAAATGTAATGCATTCCTAACTAAATTAAATCAATTGAAATTGGGATTATAACTTTATGATTCGTACCACTACAATAAAATAATATAGTGAATAATCTACCATTAGAAAAATAAACACAAAAAAACTAGCAATCACACAAAATGTGATTAGCTAGTTAATAAGTGTCTAATTTAAGTTAATTGTTAATCTATAAGATTAATCACTTGAACGCGCAATCAAAATAATACGTACAAGCTCTGCTACAGCGACAGCAGTTGCTGCAACATAAGTCATTGCTGCTGCAGATAATACTTTACGCGCATGTTTGTATTCCTTCTCATTTACAATGTTCAATGCCGTAATTTGTTTCATCGCTCTTGAACTCGCATCAAACTCAACTGGTAACGTAACAATTGAGAATAATACCGCTAATGACATTAAACCAGCACCAATCCATAAAGCAGTTGAACCAAATGCACTACCTATCGCTGTTAAGATAATACCTAACATGATGATCATATAACTTAATGAACTCCCTAGGTTTGCAACAGGTACTAATGCTGCTCTGAATCTTAAGAACCAGTATCCTTGGTGATCTTGAATGGCATGACCAACTTCGTGGGCTGCAATTGCAGTTCCAGCAACTGATGGTCTGTCATAGTTTGCAGGAGATAGTGAAACAACTTTCTTTTTAGGATCGTAATGATCTGTTAAGAATCCTTCACCTTTAACAACTTCGACATCATAAATACCGTTTGCATGTAAAATTTCTAATGCAACTTCACGACCCGTTTTACCACTAGTTGATCTAACTTGTGAATATTTCTCATAGTTAGATTTAACTTTGTGTTGTGCCCATAAAGGAAGCACCATTAATATTACGAAATAAATTATCATAGTAAAAATTGAAGACAATAAACTCACTCTCCTTTATAAATATTTTACTGTCATTTGCCGTTTTTATCAAATCATTTACACTTTAATAATTTGTTTAATTCAATATAAAGCAAAAGTCCAAAAACACTCAGACAACATGATAATACACCAATTTGCCACACATGTGTAGTTATAAAATCATAATATGGAAATTGAAGGTGAAAATAGTCAATATAATCATTCAAAAATACCCAAGTCATCGCTACACTGATTCCAATCATAGAACGTTTAAACCTAGGATAGAAGTAAATTGCCTGAACAGCCATTATACTGTGGGAAAACATTAATACCAGGCCATTTACTGTAATATCACCTTGTTCAATAATAAATAATATATTCATAATAACTGCCCAAATCCCATATTTGAATAATGTTACAAATGCCAGTGCATCGATAAAACTATTTTGTTTTCGGATTAATATCAATGAGATAGAAATAACTAAGAAAAATATTGCAGTTGGGCTATCTGGAACAAAAATCTTAAACTGCCACGGCGTATGACTTAATTGTTCACCATACCATATATAACCATAAATCATCCCTAATATATTACAAATGAGTAGCATCATTAACCATGAACGTTGATAAAGTGTATATTGCCAAAATGTATTAATCGTCATCTGCTAAGTCCTCAAATTGATTATGTTTATTTACTAGCTTGAGTGTATTTAAAATTTGCGTTAGTTGATAAAAACGTTGCTTTTCATTCATCTGTAAACTTAAATCAATATTATGTAGCAAGTAATCTATTAATAACGCATGTTTATGCCGATCTATAGCCATACTATTTAAATCATGAAGATAAGTTTGATAGCTAGGCGATTCCGTTAGTTGAGCAACTATTAAATCATCTAGCCTTTGCTCACGCTTTGACACGTTTGCGAAGTGAATTTGAATATCAAAAGCACAGTTATGATTAGCGATATAATCAAATATTTCATTTGTATTCATTAACTTTATATTACGCTTAGTAAATTGAATTGCAGAAGCGTGACTTCCCACTTCTGCAATTTCTAATGTTTCATGATGATTAATTTTTGTATCTACAAAATGAATGTTTGCCAACTTCGCCTCATTCACTTTTATATAGTTAAGCACCCAAACTGCAATACGCGACTTAAATCGATATTGAAAAAGTAAATATTCAATAAAACTTTCTTTAATTTGATTGAGTGTCTCTGACATCAAATACCCCATTTTAAGATTGCAATCTTGATAATTCGTCATGCCAATTTTCGTTACTTGGTTCTAGTTCCAACAATTGATTTAAAATAGTAATTGCTTGTTCCTTTTGACCAGTTTCAATTAAATAGAAATAATAATCACTCATAAAATCAATATTTGTTTTCATCGTTGGATATGCTAATTCAAAGAAATGTTGAGCTTCTTTATCTCGCTCTTCTTGACCATAGGCAAACGCTAAATGCCACATGAATGTAGGATCCAAATCTTCTTCATCTACATATGTTAATAATTCAATGATTGCTTCATAATCTTCTTCATTACGATATAAATCGCTTAAAATCAATAAAGGTTCTTGGTAAGCATTATCAACCTCTAATGCTTGTTTTAACAATAATACACCTTCATTAGCATCGCCGTGTTCTATTTCCAAACATCCAGTTGTATACATTAACTCTTTATAAAATTGACTTAGTCGTAATCCTTCTTTACCCGTTTCAATGGCATCTGGATAATTTTTTTCATTTTCATATAATGATTGTAAATACAAGTAGCCTTGAATATAATCAGGATCTTTAGAAAGTAATGTAGTCATTATTTTAATTGCTTCTTGAGTGATGTCATTTTTATCGTAAGAAATGGCTTTTTTGAGATAATCTTCTGAAGTCATTTCATCTTCATTAATTTCATCGTATAAGCGAATCGCATCACTATAGTTACCACTTTGTAAACTACAATCTGCCATACGAGAGAATAAATTCACACCATTAACTTGATATTCACCAGTTTCTAAAACAGTTTCGTATTCAGAGGTAGCACGTAAATATTGACCATCATAATATAACATTTCAGCCAATGCGAAATGGATTATTGGATCATTTGGCTCTAGTTCAAGTGCTTCTTGTAATTTATCAATAGCAACTTCCATCATATTAATTTGTTGATATAAATCTGCTTCTAACATCAACTTTTCAGGTGATGGTTCAACATAACTTAAATATTCTAACGCTTCGTCAGTTTGATTTTCAGACATTAAACCTTCAATAAAATAAATCAGCAATTCACTTTCGTCTGGATATTTGTGATATAACACGCGGAATACTTCCAAACCTTGTGGCATTAATCCAAAATTGTAAAGTGTCTCTCCTAGAATAAATAATGCGTCATCGTTGTCAGTAGTTATTGCTTCATTAACACGAGAGTCTAAATTTTCTAGTTTTTGTAGATTGATATCGTCTATTAATTTATAGATATCTTCCATTTTATATTATCCCTCATTTTCTAAAAGCTTTAGTTTTGGTAAAAATCCTGGAAATGATACATTTACAGCATCAAATTGTTTGATTTTGACAGGTTCGCTTGAAAGTAGAGAAGCAACTGCAAGCATCATCCCTATTCGATGATCCGTTAAACTATCCACTGTTGCATTTGTTTTAAATTCTGACGGATGAATAATCAATCCATCATTAGTTGGTTGTAATTCAAACCCTAACAAGTTTAACATATCAGCCGTTGTATCAATTCTATTTGTTTCTTTTACTTTTAATTCCTCGGCATCTTTAATTGTACTCGTGCCAACTGCTTGTGTACAAAGTAATGCTATCACTGGCAGTTCATCAATTGCTTTTGGCACTAATTCTCCTTCGATTGTTATTGGTTGAAGCATTGGTGTGTATTGAATACGAATAGAAGCAGTAGGTTCAGCACCAGTTGTTTGATTGAAAAGTTGAATATTACCGCCCATTTTTTCAACAATATCAATAATACCTGAACGTGTTGGATTGATTCCAACATTATGAATTGTTACATCACTTCCTGGTGTGATAAGTGCTGCAACAATAAAGAACGCTGCAGATGAAATATCGCCAGGAACATGAAAATCTGCAGGTTTAATGTATCGAATTGCTTCAGGGGTTGTAGTAATTGATAACCCTTCTGCTTCAATTGGAATATTAAAATGTCTGAACATCGTCTCAGTATGATTTCGACTTACATCTAATTCTTTAATGATGGTCGATTCCTTAGAAAATAGACTTGCGAATAAGATGGCACTTTTCACTTGTGCACTTGCCACTTCCATCTTGTAATTAATACCTTTAATTACAGATGGTTTTATGATTAATGGGGTGTAATTGTCTTCAATTCCTTCAATATTTGCATTCATACTTTTTAACGGTCTTAAAACACGATCCATCGGCCTTTTACCTATGGAAACATCTCCAGACAAGACACTTTCAATACCTAAACCACTTAACAAACCTGCCAATAATCGTGTTGTCGTACCAGAATTACCTGTATACAAAACTTGATGTGGCGTGTTAAAAGATTGATATCCTGGGGAAGTCACAACTAATTTTTCATCATCTTCTTTGATTTCTACACCTAACAGTCGGAAAATGTCCATCGTACGACGACAATCTTCGCCAAGTAGTGGCTTATATATAGTAGATACACCTTCAGCTAGCGACGCCAACATGATTGCACGGTGTGTCATTGATTTATCGCCCGGCACTTCTATTTCGCCCTTTAACGGACCTGAAATATCAATGATTTGTTCATTTACCATTTCATTCACCTACTTAAAATATGTTTTTAATTGTTCACATGCATGTTGTAATGTTAGTTGATCAACATGTTGTACAACGATATCTCCAAATTGTCTAATCAAGACCATTTGTACACCTTGCTTATCATTCTTTTTATCACTTAGCATATATTGGTATAACGTTTCAAAATCCAAGTCAGTTATCATGTCTAAAGGATAGCCGAGTTGTATTAAATATTGAATATAATGATTAATATCATGCTTAGAATCAAACAAAGCATTCGCAACTATAAATTGATAGATAATGCCAACCATCACTGCATGACCATGAGGTATTTTATGATAGTATTCAACAGCATGCCCAAATGTATGACCTAAATTTAAAAATTTACGTACACCTTGTTCTTTTTCATCTGCAACAACAATATCTAGCTTCGTTTCAATACCTTTAGCAATATATTTATCCATACCATTTAATGACTGTAATATCTCTCTATCTTTAAAGTGCTGTTCGATATCTTGCGTCGCTGATTCACCATTCAATAACGCATGCTTATAAACTTCTGCATAGCCACTTAATATTTGCTCAAATGGTAACGTCTTTAGAAAGTCTAAATCATAAATCACAGCAGTTGGACGATAAAATGCACCGATAAGGTTTTTACCTTGCTTTGAGTTAATACCCACTTTACCGCCAACACTAGAATCATGCGCCAAAATCGTTGTGGGAACTTGTATAAAATGGACACCTCTTAATAGTGTTGCTGCTACAAATCCTGCAAAATCTCCTGTCGCACCACCACCAACAGCTATAATCGCTGTATTACGCGTTACATGATGCGACAAAATGTATTCTAAGGTTTCTTGATATTGCTCAAATGTTTTCGTCTTTTCACCAGCTGGAATAATGACTTTATGCACATTTTCATATGATAAAATATCATCAAATTTATTCGCAAAATATTGATTTACATATTCATCAATTAACAAGAAACTTTGGTCAAATTGATTTAAATATGTGCCTATATACTTGATTGCACCGTGTTCAACATATATTGGATAATTGTTTGAAGGGTATGTTGTTTGTAATTTCATGATTACACCTCAATTGTTCTTGTTGTTAAAACTCAATATTTAATTGTCTGCGCTCAATAATTTGTTGTTTAAGTTGCTCAATATGATTTGATTGGAATTCTTCCAATAATGCTTTTGCAATTTCAAATGCTACGACATGTTCGCAGACGATACTTGCTGCAGGAACAGCACAACTATCAGAACGTTCAATTGTTGCTTTAAAGTCTTCTTTGGTATTAATGTCTACTGAATTTAATGGTTTATATAACGTTGGAATTGGTTTCATTACACCATTAACGATAATTGGCATTCCATTTGACATACCGCCTTCTAAACCACCTAAGTGATTTGACCCACGATAATAGCCCAATTCAGTATCGTAGAGAATTTCGTCTTGAATTTCGCTACCAGGCTTTTCAGCGGCTTTAAATCCTTCTCCAAAACTTACACCTTTAAATGCATTAATACTAACGACACCCTGTGCTATTCTTCCATCTAATTTACGATCATAATGTACATAACTACCTACACCAACAGGCATATTTTCAACTACAACTTGAACTACGCCCCCTATTGAATCACCATCGTTTTTCGCTTCATCAATTTTATCGCGCATTGCTTGTGCGATGCCATCATCAATTACACGGACGTCATTTCGATCAAGGTTTGCTTTAAATGTTTCTGAATCATAAAAATCTTTATCTTTAATGCCACCTATCTCAACAACACGACTGTATATTTCGATATCTAATTGTTCTAATAAAACTTTGCATAGTGCACCGACCGCTACACGTGCTGCTGTTTCTCTAGCAGATGAACGTTCTAATACATTTCGTAAGTCACGATGATTATATTTCATACCGCCAACTAAATCTGCATGTCCCGGTCTTGGCTTCGTAATTGTACGTTTCATATTTTCTCGTTCTTCGTCGCTTATTGGCGCAGCGCCCATAATTTTTCGCCAATGTGTAAAATCATCATTAGTAACAACCATTGTAATAGGGCTACCTAATGTATAACCATTTCTTACACCCGAAACAATCTCCACTGTATCTTTTTCGATTTGCATACGACGTCCACGTCCGTAACCGCCTTGACGCTTAAACATTTCTTTATTAATATCCTCAACCTTAATTTCTAAATTTGCAGGTACACCTTCAACAATAACTGTTAATTGAGGTCCATGTGATTCTCCTGATGTTAGGTATCTCATACACACTCGCTCCTTTCATACTTCCACGATAACATTATAATATGTTGTTAATCTTATCATATTCATTGTGCATTCATAAATGTTTGTTTTCAAGCTCAATTAAGAAATTGATTTATATCTCTTTTTAAATGTCAGAATTATCTTAATATTAAACGAACTAAGATTCATTATAATATATTCACAACGAGAAAAGTATTATGAATTTCTAATATTGTTAGATTGTTTAAACAACCATTTGAAAATTTAAAATTTATTCGAACAACTTATACCGCATATAATCGTAGCTAACCACTAATAAATAATATAGGTTCTTCATCTTTTATGGTGGGAAGGTAAAACTTCCTGCTTTTTTAATACACAAAAAGCGCAATTGCCTCTATAATTTAAAGTGACCAAACCCAAACTAAAGGAGACAAGTGCGCCTATGTGTAATGATACCTTAGAATTACTAAGAATAAAAGATGAAAATATAA
>NZ_JACVZJ010000039.1:1846-4968 GCF_017151945.1 Staphylococcus sp. EG-SA-10 | reverse complement strand
TGCCTGGCAACGTTCTACTCTAGCGGAACGTAAGTTCGACTACCATCGACGCTAAGGAGCTTAACTTCTGTGTTCGGCATGGGAACAGGTGTGACCTCCTTGCTATAGTCACCAGACATATGAATGTAATTTATACATTCAAAACTAGATAGTAAGTAAAAGTGATTTTGCTTCGCAAAACATTTATTTTGATTAAGTCTTCGATCGATTAGTATTCGTCAGCTCCACATGTCACCATGCTTCCACCTCGAACCTATTAACCTCATCATCTTTGAGGGATCTTATAACCGAAGTTGGGAAATCTCATCTTGAGGGGGGCTTCATGCTTAGATGCTTTCAGCACTTATCCCGTCCACACATAGCTACCCAGCTATGCCGTTGGCACGACAACTGGTACACCAGAGGTATGTCCATCCCGGTCCTCTCGTACTAAGGACAGCTCCTCTCAAATTTCCTACGCCCACGACGGATAGGGACCGAACTGTCTCACGACGTTCTGAACCCAGCTCGCGTACCGCTTTAATGGGCGAACAGCCCAACCCTTGGGACCGACTACAGCCCCAGGATGCGATGAGCCGACATCGAGGTGCCAAACCTCCCCGTCGATGTGAACTCTTGGGGGAGATAAGCCTGTTATCCCCGGGGTAGCTTTTATCCGTTGAGCGATGGCCCTTCCATGCGGAACCACCGGATCACTAAGTCCGTCTTTCGACCCTGCTCGACTTGTAGGTCTCGCAGTCAAGCTCCCTTATGCCTTTACACTCTATGAATGATTTCCAACCATTCTGAGGGAACCTTTGAGCGCCTCCGTTACCTTTTAGGAGGCGACCGCCCCAGTCAAACTGCCCGCCTGACACTGTCTCCCACCACGATAAGTGGTGCGGGTTAGAAAGCCAACACAGCTAGGGTAGTATCCCACCAGCGCCTCCACGTAAGCTAGCGCTCACGTTTCAAAGGCTCCTACCTATCCTGTACAAGCTGTGCCGAATTTCAATATCAGGCTACAGTAAAGCTCCACGGGGTCTTTCCGTCCTGTCGCGGGTAACCTGCATCTTCACAGGTACTATGATTTCACCGAGTCTCTCGTTGAGACAGTGCCCAAATCGTTACGCCTTTCGTGCGGGTCGGAACTTACCCGACAAGGAATTTCGCTACCTTAGGACCGTTATAGTTACGGCCGCCGTTTACTGGGGCTTCGATTCGTAGCTTCGCAGAAGCTAACCACTCCTCTTAACCTTCCAGCACCGGGCAGGCGTCAGCCCCTATACATCACCTTACGGTTTAGCAGAGACCTGTGTTTTTGATAAACAGTCGCTTGGGCCTATTCACTGCGGCTCTTCTGGGCGTTAACCCTAAAGAGCACCCCTTCTCCCGAAGTTACGGGGTCATTTTGCCGAGTTCCTTAACGAGAGTTCGCTCGCTCACCTTAGAATTCTCATCTTGACTACCTGTGTCGGTTTGCGGTACGGGCACCTATTTTCTATCTAGAGGCTTTTCTCGGCAGTGTGAAATCAACGACTCGAAGACACAATGTCTTCTCCCCATCACAGCTCAGCCTTAACGAGTACCGGATTTGCCTAATACTCAGCCTTACTGCTTAGACGTGCAATCCAATCGCACGCTTCGCCTATCCTACTGCGTCCCCCCATCGATTAAAACGATTATAGGTGGTACAGGAATATCAACCTGTTATCCATCGCCTACGCCTGTCGGCCTCAGCTTAGGACCCGACTAACCCAGAGCGGACGAGCCTTCCTCTGGAAACCTTAGTCAATCGGTGGACGGGATTCTCACCCGTCTTTCGCTACTCACACCGGCATTCTCACTTCTAAGCGCTCCACATGTCCTTACGATCATGCTTCAACGCCCTTAGAACGCTCTCCTACCATTGTCCAAAGGACAATCCACAGCTTCGGTAATATGTTTAGCCCCGGTACATTTTCGGCGCAGTGTCACTCGACTAGTGAGCTATTACGCACTCTTTAAATGATGGCTGCTTCTAAGCCAACATCCTAGTTGTCTGGGCAACGCCACATCCTTTTCCACTTAACATATATTTTGGGACCTTAGCTGGTGGTCTGGGCTGTTTCCCTTTCGAACACGGACCTTATCACCCATGTTCTGACTCCCAAGTTAAATTAATTGGCATTCGGAGTTTGTCTGAATTCGGTAACCCGAGAGGGGCCCCTCGTCCAAACAGTGCTCTACCTCCAATAATCATCACTTGAGGCTAGCCCTAAAGCTATTTCGGAGAGAACCAGCTATCTCCAGGTTCGATTGGAATTTCTCCGCTACCCTCAGTTCATCCGCTCACTTTTCAACGTAAGTCGGTTCGGTCCTCCATTCAGTGTTACCTGAACTTCAACCTGACCAAGGGTAGATCACCTGGTTTCGGGTCTACGACCAAATACTAAACGCCCTATTCAGACTCGCTTTCGCTACGGCTCCACATTTACTGCTTAACCTTGCATCAAATCGTAACTCGCCGGTTCATTCTACAAAAGGCACGCCATCACCCATTAACGGGCTCTGACTACTTGTAAGCACACGGTTTCAGGTTCTATTTCACTCCCCTTCCGGGGTGCTTTTCACCTTTCCCTCACGGTACTGGTTCACTATCGGTCACTAGAGAGTATTTAGCCTTAGGAGATGGTCCTCCCAGATTCCGACGGAATTTCACGTGCTCCGTCGTACTCAGGATCCACTCAAGAGAGACAACATTTTCGACTACAGGATTATTACCTTCTTTGATTCATCTTTCCAGATGATTCGTCTAATGTCGTCCTTTGTAACTCCGTATAGAGTGTCCTACAACCCCAACAAGCAAGCTTGTTGGTTTGGGCTCTTCCCGTTTCGCTCGCCGCTACTAAGGGAATCGAATTTTCTTTCTCTTCCTCCGGGTACTAAGATGTTTCAGTTCTCCGGGTGTGCCTTCTGATATGCTATGTATTCACATATCGATAACATGACATAACTCATGCTGGGTTTCCCCATTCGGAAATCTCTGGATCAAAGCTTACTTACAGCTCCCCAAAGCATATCGTCGTTAGTAACGTCCTTCATCGGCTTCTAGTGCCAAGGCATCCACCGTGCGCCCTTAATAACTTAATCTATGTTTCCAT
>NZ_JACVZJ010000039.1:0-1592 GCF_017151945.1 Staphylococcus sp. EG-SA-10 | reverse complement strand
CCGCATCTTCTGAAGAAGATGTTCCGAATATATCCTTAGAAAGGAGGTGATCCAGCCGCACCTTCCGATACGGCTACCTTGTTACGACTTCACCCCAATCATTTGTCCCACCTTCGACGGCTAGCTCCTAAAAGGTTACTCCACCGGCTTCGGGTGTTACAAACTCTCGTGGTGTGACGGGCGGTGTGTACAAGACCCGGGAACGTATTCACCGTAGCATGCTGATCTACGATTACTAGCGATTCCAGCTTCATGTAGTCGAGTTGCAGACTACAATCCGAACTGAGAACAACTTTATGGGATTTGCTTGACCTCGCGGTTTCGCTGCCCTTTGTATTGTCCATTGTAGCACGTGTGTAGCCCAAATCATAAGGGGCATGATGATTTGACGTCATCCCCACCTTCCTCCGGTTTGTCACCGGCAGTCAACTTAGAGTGCCCAACTTAATGATGGCAACTAAGCTTAAGGGTTGCGCTCGTTGCGGGACTTAACCCAACATCTCACGACACGAGCTGACGACAACCATGCACCACCTGTCACTTTGTCCCCCGAAGGGGAAGGCTCTATCTCTAGAGTTGTCAAAGGATGTCAAGATTTGGTAAGGTTCTTCGCGTTGCTTCGAATTAAACCACATGCTCCACCGCTTGTGCGGGTCCCCGTCAATTCCTTTGAGTTTCAACCTTGCGGTCGTACTCCCCAGGCGGAGTGCTTAATGCGTTAGCTGCAGCACTAAGGGGCGGAAACCCCCTAACACTTAGCACTCATCGTTTACGGCGTGGACTACCAGGGTATCTAATCCTGTTTGATCCCCACGCTTTCGCACATCAGCGTCAGTTACAGACCAGAAAGTCGCCTTCGCCACTGGTGTTCCTCCATATCTCTGCGCATTTCACCGCTACACATGGAATTCCACTTTCCTCTTCTGCACTCAAGTTTTCCAGTTTCCAATGACCCTCCACGGTTGAGCCGTGGGCTTTCACATCAGACTTAAAAAACCGCCTACGCGCGCTTTACGCCCAATAATTCCGGATAACGCTTGCCACCTACGTATTACCGCGGCTGCTGGCACGTAGTTAGCCGTGGCTTTCTGATTAGGTACCGTCAAGATGTGCACAGTTACTTACACATATGTTCTTCCCTAATAACAGAGTTTTACGATCCGAAGACCTTCATCACTCACGCGGCGTTGCTCCGTCAGGCTTTCGCCCATTGCGGAAGATTCCCTACTGCTGCCTCCCGTAGGAGTCTGGACCGTGTCTCAGTTCCAGTGTGGCCGATCACCCTCTCAGGTCGGCTATGCATCGTTGCCTTGGTAAGCCGTTACCTTACCAACTAGCTAATGCAGCGCGGATCCATCTATAAGTGACAGCAAGACCGTCTTTCACTTTTGAACCATGCGGTTCAAAATATTATCCGGTATTAGCTCCGGTTTCCCGAAGTTATCCCAGTCTTATAGGTAGGTTATCCACGTGTTACTCACCCGTCCGCCGCTAACATCAGAGAAGCAAGCTTCTCGTCCGTTCGCTCGACTTGCATGTATTAGGCACGCCGCCAGCGTTCATCCTGAGCCAGGATCAAACTCTCCATAAAA
>NZ_JACVZJ010000038.1:0-6201 GCF_017151945.1 Staphylococcus sp. EG-SA-10 | reverse complement strand
AGGAGAAAAAAAGAAGACAACCAAGCCCAATAATGGACTGGCCGCCTAATAATAAAAACTCTAAAAGTTGTAATTTAAAATAGTTCTTTAAATTATATACCCACCACATTTGGTGGAGAACCATAATTAATATAGAAGATATAACATGTATATGGCATTAAGGCATCGACCTTATCTGACCAGTATACGAGTTATATCTTCTTTTTTATAGTGGTAAAAAGTTTAAAGTATAAGGTTGAAGAAGGATGAGTTTAAAAATATGTGTTAACTGATAAAAGGGGAAAACATTTGATGAGTTGGCATCAGACTAAAATGAATGAAGGCGAATACGTTGGACCATGCGTGGTCTGAAAGTTTTCTAAATCTAACTGGAAATGATAATTTAATAATGTACACTTTTGATTGTTTAAACATGTACAATTTTTAAAAACCTAGGGATAATTTTATTGAGGTGAACAACATTGAAATTATCTTTAGACATAAATATGGATTTTGAAGTTACTATATTTATTAGTTGTGGTTGTTAATGTATTAATTGAATTGATTATAATGATTGTCTTATAAGATATAGAAGGGGACTTAACCATTTAAAAATTGAAGGATAATAAAAACCAGCTAACAAAAGTGTTAGCTGGTTAAACTTTACATTATTAAAATGTTGTTTATAAGTGTGAAGAGTGACCGCCTTGCATAACCCAATATGTTCCGACAACGAAACAAAGTGTAATTACAAGAGCAAAGATAACTTTGAATGTTTGTAAACGTCCATCTTTACCTTCAGTTAAATGCATGAACATTAATAATTGAAGTCCTGCTTGTACGAATGCAAAGCCAAAGATAATTGTCAACTTCGCGTGGAATGTTAATGACGTGTATAGTGTTACGTAAACTGCTAAAAGCGTTAATACGATAGATGCGATAAATCCTACAGTATGTTTCATTATTGTACTCATCCGCTATACACCATCCCTATCATATATACGGCAGTAAAGATGAAAACCCAAACAACATCTAAGAAGTGCCAGTATAAACTTACTATAAATAATTTTGGCGCATTATATTTGTCTAATCCGCGTCGTTGGATTTGGATTAATAAACAAATGGCCCAAACGATACCTAGCGATACGTGACAACCATGCGTTCCTAATAGGATAAAGAAACTAGACCAGTAAGAACCAATTGTTGGGTTAACGCCTTCTGATGCATAGTGTGCGAATTCATAAATTTCGAATCCAACAAAGACTAAACCTAAAAGTAACGTAATGATCATCCAAAACATCATTAACTTTTGTTTTTCTTGGCGCATGTAGTAAATAGCAATACCACATGTGTAAGAACTGAATAATAATGCAAACGTCATTATTAAAACAAGAGGCAATTCAAATAACTCAGTAGTCATTTTACCTGCATAATCGCCACCATGTTGCAAAGTTAATAGTGTCGCAAATAGGGTACCGAATAACGCAAATTCGGCTGTAATGAAAATCCAAAAGCCAAGCTTATTTAATTCGCCTTCATGTGTGCGTGAATCAATAGTGTTTGTATCATGACTCATGACTTACAGCCTCCCTTTCTTTAATACGCGCTTCTCTTAATCTAGCTTCAGTTTCAGCAACTTCAGCAGCAGGGATATGATATCCGTGATCGATTTGGAAACTGCGATAAATCATAGTACCAAAAATACCGAATAAACAAATTAATGCTGGAATTACAGTTTCGAAAATTAAGAAGAAACCGCCGATAGTCATAAAGATACCAATCCAGAATCCAACAGGAGTATTGTTTGGCATATGAATGTCTTTGTAATTATGGTTGTCTAAGTAATGACGACCATGTTCTTTCATATCAACAAATGTGTCGTAGTCATTCCAATCTGGTGTAATGGCAAAGTTGTATTTGGGTGGAATTGCTGATGCAGTAGTCCACTCTAGAGTACGACCAAGGCCATCCCAGTTATCTCCAGTTGCTTCACGTGGAGATTTGAAGTGACTGTATACGATACTAACAACAAGGAATAAGAATCCGATTGCCATTAATAATGCACCGATAGTTGAAATTAAGTTTAATAAGAACCAACCATCTGATGGCATATAAGTGTATAAACGACGTGGCATACCATCTAATCCAAGAATGAATTGTGGTAAGAAACAAACGTTAAATCCGATCATGAAGAACCAGAAGCACCATTTGTTTAATGTTTCGTTTAATTTGTAACCCATCATCTTTGGATACCAGAAGATTAAACCAGCTAAGCAGGCAAATACAACACCAGTAACCAATGTATAGTGGAAGTGAGCTACTAAGAAGTACGTATTGTGATATTGATAGTCAGCAGATGCCATTGCTAACATTACACCCGTAACACCACCTAAAAGGAAGTTAGGGATAAATGCTAATGAGAATAACATTGGTGACTCAAATGTAATACGTCCTTTATATAATGTTAATAACCAGTTAAACAATTTCACACCAGTTGGAATACCAATCAGCATTGTTGAAATTGAGAAGAATGAGTTGATTAATGCACCATTACCCATTGTGAAGAAATGGTGAACCCAAACTAAGAAACTAAGGAACGCGATACCGGCAGTTGCCCATACCATACTTTGATGTCCGAATAAACGCTTACGAGCGAATGTCGGGATAATTTCTGAGTAAATACCAAATGCTGGAAGGATAACGATATAAACTTCAGGGTGCCCCCATACCCAGAAGAAGTTAGCCCAAAGCATTGGCATACCGCCATGTGCAACTGTGAAGAATGCTGTGTCAAATATTCTATCAGTTGTCATTAATGCTAACGCTACTGTTAAAGGAGGGAAAGCAAGAATAACAATTAATGTAGTAATAAATGTTGTTACTGTAAACATTGGCATTTGCATAAACTTCATAGTTGGTGTTTTACATCTTAAAATTGTTACAAAGAAGTTGATACCTGTAGCTAAGGTACCAAGCCCTGAAATTTGTATAGCTATTAAGTAATAGTTAACACCCGGACCAGGACTGAATTCACCTGCTAGTGGCGCATAGTTTGTCCAACCAGCTGCTGGTGAACCACCAATAATAAATGACAGGTTGAATAAAATCATACCTGCAAAGAATAGCCAGAAACTTACGTTGTTTAATACTGGGAATGCAACATCACGTGCTCCAATTTGTAATGGAACAACGATATTCCATAAACCAAAGATAAATGGCATTGCCATGAAGATAATCATGATTACACCATGTGTACTAAAAATTTCGTTATAGTGGTTAGATTCTAAAAATTTGTTATCAGGTACTGTTAATTGCGCACGAATAAGTAACGCATCAATACCACCACGGACGAACATTAATACGGCACAGATTAAATACATAATACCGATTTTCTTATGGTCTACAGATGTGAACCATTCTTTGTAAAGATATTTCCATAATTTAAAGTAAGTAATTACTGCGATTAAACCAATAACTAAGAATGGGGCACCAATTTGTGCCATTGTAATCATCCAGTTACCTTTAACTAGTAATTGATCCCATGGAAAATTCATTAATGTCCACCTCCATGATCATCATTGTCTTGATCTTGCGCATCTTTTGAAATTTTCTTCATTTCTTTCGCATTTTTCGATTCATCTTTCTTGAACTCATTGTTATATGGTTCGTCATTTCCAAGAATCATCAATTTCATACCATGTCGTTTATAGTTCGCATTTGTAATTTGAGCTTTACGAGCAGGTATTAATGGTTTGTCTGATACATCTTTAAACATATTTTCTTCACTAGTGAAGTTTGGATCTTTCAATTCGAAATTGAAACGTTTATATGCATAGAAGATGTATTCTGGATCGGCTGCTGGATCAACAAACGCCATATGTGTACCATTAAATTCTAAAGCTTTATTAGGTGTGCTTGGTAATAATTGTTTATCAAATGTATCTTGATCTAACGTTTTCTTACCTTTAACTTCTTTCACCCATTTGTCGTAGTCTTTTTGACTAACGGCATTTACTTTAAATGTTTGACGTGAGAATCCTTCACCATTGAAGTTAGAGTTACGACCTCTGAACGTACCAGTTTGAGATGCTTCTAACGTCCAATTCATTGTCATGCCAGTCATGGCATATTTTTGACCACCTAATTGTGGAATCCAGAAACTTGTCATTGTATCCATAGCTTGAAGCTTAAATACAACAGGACGATCTTTAGGGATTGTTAATGTATTAACAGTCTCTATATGTTCGTCTGGATAAGCAAAGAACCATTTGTATCCTGCACTTACTGCATATACTACCATTGGATCTTTCTCACTCTTCGGTGGTTTTTCGTAATCGTATAAAGTTTTAACTGTAGGAATAGCTAAAGCAGCAACGATTATGATAGGTATTACAAACCATATTGTTTCAATGATGGCATTATGGTGCATCTTACCAGATTCGGCATTCTTATTATAACTATACTTGTAAATAAAAATGGCGAACATGCCAAGTACAACGAAACAAATAACAAGCATGAAGACGATTGAATAAAGAATCAAGAACTTCTGACTACTTGCTACTGGCCCTTTTGCGTTGAAAATTTCTATATTTGAACAACCACTAAGTAAAATTAGTGTGCCAAATAATAGAAGCAAAGACTTAAATTTTGACACTTTTTTGACCTCCTAATACTACAAATGTAGGGCTTAACATTAATTTTAAGTTATTACACAATATTTACAAGGGCTTATAGGAAAAAAATTAATAAAATTGTATCAAAAATGTTGATAAATCAAGGTGTGACGTGGGTTCACACATTTGTTAAAATTATGTGTACATTTTGTGACTAATAGCGTTTTTGAAAAAATTGCTTCATATTTAAAAGGGAAGTTGAGAATAGCTTTCAATTAAAGGTTAATTGAATGAAAATAAAAAAAGTTTGGAATTGTCTAATAAATTGAAAATGATGGCTATTTCATTGAAAGGAAGCGCAAACATTTTAATAAGGAATTTGCCAAAAGTAATTTAACGTTAAACAATGAAAAGTGGAAATTTGTTTGTTCAAAATCAAAACATTCTTTTTAAAAAGAGCAGTTAAGTTTTAATAATTTGATAGGTAGTCCTTTGGTATACAGAAAAAATACAATATTTGGGTTAAAGTTGCAGATGAAGTTGGAATAACAAATAAAATGGTAGCAAAACATGTTCGTTTGCTACCATTTTATTTGCAGTATAGTGATGAGGGCTATTTAACCTCAATATACCTAGTGGAAATTTTAATTGCACCATCTGAATCAGTGACATGATATTTAATTTGATATTTACCAGATTTAGATGTATCAATTTGGCCATCGACTTTAATTTTATCGGTTAAATCTCCATCTTCTTTATCAAATGCACTTATGCCGTTTAGAAGGTTATAATCTTGACCTTTCTTAATAACGATATCATTAGCGCCTTTAATTTGTGGTGTAGTATTCGTCGTTGCATCTGCATTTAAATTTGGTGTTACTAGTGTAGCAGAAACACCGAGGGCTGATAATGACTGTAATAGTTTATTCATAATGTAACCTCCGAATGATAAGTCATTTCTGAGTTAGCTTTACTATACCTTAATTTATATTATTTACACATCATACTATAGTCCTAATCTTACCCTATAAAGAATGAAATTTAAATATAAATTTATAAATAATGAGGAAATAATTATTATTTTGAAAATCTGCCACAATTGTAAAATTAATAATTCCGGGATAATTTGAAATCAAATATAACTTTATTCGACAGTTTGAACTTAAATTATTGTGTATCAAAACAATAAGAAAAGGGAGGCGAAAATGATGAAGAACTACTAATGATTAATTATGTAGTAGTACTTTATCATAGTCACAGCTTCTGTGTTGGGGCCTCGCCGACTTGCATTGTCTGTAGAAATTGGGAATCCAATTTCTCTGTGTTGGGGCCACCACCCCAACTCGCATTGCCTGTAGAATTTCTTTTCGAAATTCTCTGTGTTGGGGCCCCTGACTAGAATTGAAAAAAGCTTGTTACAAGCGCATTTTCGTTCAATTAACTACTGTCTATATAAAATTGTAGAGCCTAGAACAATGTGAAATGAAATGCTCCCTTCAAAGTAGACATTGAAAAAATGAAAACTTTGAAGGGAGCTTTATTTATGTCAATAAAACCTAAAGTAGACATAGATGTACTGCTATATATGTTTCAAGAATATGAAAAAGGC
>NZ_JACVZJ010000037.1:0-7603 GCF_017151945.1 Staphylococcus sp. EG-SA-10 | reverse complement strand
ATATAAAGATTAAATATATTGAGATGCCGGATAAATTAGAATGTCTGATTATAGGTAATGATTTATATATTAATAAGAATTTATCATCATCTACATCAACGAGTGAAATTAAAGAACCCATGTCTTTATATCACTGTCATTGTCATGATTTTGAATTATTAATCCCCTTAAATCAAATTAAACAAGCGATATATCTACATGACTGCAAAACCATACCTCAGTTAAGCGCTTATTTTAAAGTGCCTGTAACAGACATCTTACTAACAATATACTTCTATAAAGTTAAGTACTCAGATTTACATTTTCTCAATATGTTCAAAACCGATGTGTTAAGTATTCATCAAGAAATTATTTAGGAGGCGTTTAAATGCAACAAGAATCAACATCATGGTACAAACAAGAGTGGTGTATTGTTTTATCACTTTTATTCCTATTTCCTTTAGGTTTATTTTTAATGTGGAAATTCAGCAAATGGCCGTCTTTAGTTAGGACAATTATTACTGTAGTTATAGCGGTTATTGCTTTAGCTAGTATAACTTATATTGGACAAGTTCAGATGATTAAACCTTATGTAGCGAATTTAGATTCAAGTAGTGAAAGCGATAAATCTTACAGTACCAATGATAAAGATGAAGAGAATCACGAAAAAGCAAAAGAACAAACAAATGGTAATTATCAAGAATGGTTTGACACGATTACAAAAGGAACATCTGATAGTTCAACTACAAGCTCTAGTTCTAGCATAGATGACAGTATAACACGTGACCAAAAAGCAGCTTTAAAACAAGCTGAGTTTTATTCAGAATACTTACATTCATCAAAAAAAGACATATATCATCAATTAACATCAGAATACGGAAACAAATTTTCTAAAGATGATGCGCAATACGCAATAGATCATTTAAAAGCTGACTATAATAAAAACGCATTAGAAAGTGCTAAAACATATGCCAAAAGTTTGAATATGTCTACTAGAGAAATTTATGATCAATTAATTTCAGAATACGGAGGACGATTTACACCTTCAGAAGCACAATACGCAATCGACCACTTAGACAAATAATTTAATTGGGCAGAATTCCTGCCCTTTCATTTATTTTAGGGAGGTAACCAATATGGCATCATTTGAAAAAAGAGGCAATAAATGGCGGTATAAAGTTCAATATAAAGATTCATTGGGAACAAAAAAAATTATAAGTAAATCTGGGTTTAGAACAAAAGCGGAAGCAAAAAAAGCAGCTTTAGAAGTTGAGTTAAATATTAAAAATGGTTATAAGGAAAACATGAATTATACACTTGAAAAATGGCTCGACTATTACTTAGAGACTTGGCGAAAAGATAAGGTTAACGATAGCACCTATAATATTGAATTATATTCAAAAAAACGATTATTAGACATCTATGACCCTAATATAAACATTAAAAATATTACACCATCGATGCACCAAAAATTCATAAACACTTTAATTCAACGTGGCTACAGTAAATCAACGCTCTCAAAAACACATCATTTGATGAAACGTGCAATGGAACGTGCTAAATATGATAGAATCATTTATTTTAATCCATGTGATGGTATTTCATTACAACATAAAAATTTAAAAGAAAAGGTTAAAGCTAAATATTTACCTAGCGATAAAATTAATCTTTTTTTAGAAATGGTTAAAAAGCGGGATATTTATCAATATTTCTTATTTAGAACACTTATAGAAACAGGTATACGAATCGGTGAGGCAAACGCACTCAATTGGAATGATTATGACAAAAAGCTTAAAACATTATCAATTACAAAGTCGTATGATCAAAAAAGAAAAAAATTTGGCACTACCAAAAATAAGGAAAATAGAATCATATTTATAAGTGACAAATTAGCAAAGGAACTATTCAAGTTGAGAACACTTCAAAATGCAAACAAAATAGCAAATAGTGAATTATATTATACTGATTATGATTTTATGTTTTGTAATGAATTTGGAGACCCACTTCCACGTTCTACCACCCACAATACAATGAAATATGTAACAGGTAAAATATTAGGAAAGGGCAATGAACTAAGTATACATAAATTAAGACATACGCATGCAACATTGTTACTAGAAAGTAATGTGCCTATGAAAGTAATTCAGGAGCGATTAGGTCATAAAAGTGAATTCATAACAAGCAACATTTATAGTCATGTCACTGAGAAAATGAATAATACTGCAAAAGAAAATTTCGAGAAATATATACGTGATATTTTTTGATTAAGGTTCCCAAAAGTTGCCCAATCGTAACAAAAGACACATTTTACACCTTAAAAAGTTGCCCAGTTAAATCAAAAAAGAGCTAAAGCAAAACGCTCTAGCCCTTGATATTACTGATTTCCCATCATTGTTTAGCGTATTAATATTGCTTCATGTACTGATCTCTTTCCCATTCAGATACTTGAGTTCTGTAGTAATCCCATTCAATTGATTTTGAATTAATAAATTGATTATAGATATGATTTCCTAAAGCTTTTTTAATAACTTCATTTTCACGCATTGCTTTTAATGCAGTATAAAGTGTTGAAGGTAAGTCTTGAATGCCTACTGCTTCACGTTCTTCACGGTTCATTTCGTAAATATTTTGGTTAACTGGTTCTGGAACTTTTAATTTATTTTTAATACCATCTAGTCCAGCTTCTAAGATTGCAGCTAACGCCATGTATGGGTTTGCAGCTGGATCTACTGAACGTACTTCGATACGAGTAGATAATCCTCTTGAAGATGGTACACGGATTAATGGTGAACGGTTTTTACCACTCCATGCAATATAACATGGTGCTTCATAACCAGGTACTAAACGTTTATATGAGTTTACTAACGGGTTACATACAGCAGTAAATCCGCGTGCATTTTTAAGCACACCTGCTGTAAATTGATATGCAGTTTCCGTTAAGCCCATTTCAGTATTTGGATCGAAGAATGCATTTTCTTTACCTTTGAATAATGAAACGTTAAAGTGCATACCGCTACCATTCACACCAAATAATGGTTTAGGCATAAATGTTGCGTGTAAATTATGTTTACGTGCGATTGTTTTAACAACCAATTTAAATGTTTGGATGTTATCACATGCTGTAACAGCATCTGCATATTTAAAGTCAATTTCATGTTGACCAGGGGCAACTTCATGGTGACTAGCTTCAATATCGAAGCCCATATCCTCTAATTCTAAAACAATATCACGACGACAGTTTTCACCTAAATCTGTAGGTGCTAAGTCGAAATATCCACCATCATCATTAAGTTCTAAAGTTGGTTCCCCTTTTTCATCCAACTTGAACAAGAAGAATTCTGGTTCAGGCCCTAGGTTAAAGTCTGTGAAGCCTAAATCTTCCATTTCTTTTAATACACGTTTTAAGTTTGCACGAGGATCCCCTTCAAATGGTGTACCATCTGTTTTATATACATCACAAATTAAACGTGCAACTTTACCTTGTCCAGCAGTCCATGGGAAGATTACCCAAGTATCTAAATCTGGATGTAAGTACATATCTGATTCTTCGATACGTACGAAACCTTCGATAGAAGAACCGTCAAACATCATTTCGTTATCAAGTACTTTTTCTAATTGGCTTACAGGCACTTCAACATTTTTAATTGTTCCTAAAATATCAGTGAATTGTAATCTTAAATATCTTACATTTTCCTCTTCTGCAAATTTACGAATGTCGTCTTTAGTGAAAGTACGTTTTGGCATTTTAAAATCCTCCAAATTTTATTTAATAAATCGGGATAAATCACCACGATTTATTGGCAAAGTTTCTCCAATAGGCTTTTGCGTGGCATCTACAATCATCTTTTTTCTTATCTCTTGTTCATCAGTTGTTAAATGCTCTTGTGAGTCATAAATGATTTGCTTAATCCCTTTGATATTAAATCCTTTTTCTAATAATGATTTAATTTCTAGTAATCTTTCCAAATCATTGAGTGAGAACAGACGTTTTTGACCTTCTGTTCTTTCAGGTTTGATGAGTTCATGTGTTTCATAGTAACGAATTTGCCTTGGTGTTAAATCCGTTAACTTGCTTACTACACTCATAGAGAAGACAGCCATATTTCGTCTGATTGCATCATTCGATATCATTGTTCCTCTCCTCTACTTTTGAACTTGTTAATAACTTATCATAATTTTTTTAGGATTTCAAAAATATGTCAGGTTTTCTAACATAAAGCTCAAAACATTGATATAACAGCAATTTCGACCTCTAAAACGCCATAAAACGACCTACAGCTAAAATATTTTTTCGATTTTTAAAAATAATCTGATAAATCTTCGCAAAAAATTTCACCCAAAACACATTATCATTAAGGGTGAAATTTAATCTATTATATAAGTCCTTGTTCTTTCAACTGCTTAACAGCTCTTGTCACAGCAATTTTAACGTGTTCATATGTTAATCCTCCTTGAACATATGCTTCATAAGGAGGACGAATAGGTCCATCTGCAGATAATTCAATCGATGAACCTTGAATAAACGTACCAGCTGCCATAATAACATCATCTTCGTAACCAGGCATATAACTCGGTTCTGGACTAAAATGTGCATTAATCGGGGATGCGTGTTGAATACTTTGACAAAATGAAATCATTTGTTCTTTCGTTTTAAATTTAACTGTTTGAATTAAATCAGTTCGTTTTTCGTAGTACTTCGGCGTTGTGTTCATATTCATTTTTTCTAAAAATAAACTAGTAAACAATGCCCCTTTAAGACTCTGACTGACAACGTGTGGTGCTAAAAAGAAACCTTGATACATTTCAAGCAATGCATTTAATGATGCACCCGCTTCTTTACCAATACCAGGTGCTGTCAATCTATAACCACATCGTTCAATTAAATCTTTTCTACCAGCAATGTATCCACCAATCTTAGCTAAACCACCGCCAGGATTTTTAATTAATGATCCTGCTATTAAATCGGCACCACATTCTATAGGTTCACGTCTTTCAACAAATTCCCCATAACAGTTATCCACAAATATTAAAATATTAGGATGAACTTCTTTCAACCTAGTAATCACCTCTTCAATTTCATCTAGAGGAATTGAAGGTCTTTGATCATAGCCTTTCGAACGTTGAATCGCTATTACTTTGGTGCGCTCAGAAACCCCATCTAACACACTTTCAATATCGATCTTACCTTCTTTAAGTGCAATATCTTTATACGATACGCCGTGCTCCATTAAACTTTCAATACCATTTCCGTTTACACCAATGACTTCAAGTAAAGTGTCATATGGACTTCCCGTTATATAAATTAATTCATCACCATGTTTTAATAAACTTTGTAATGCAATAGTAATCGCATGCGTACCTGAAATAATTTGCGGACGAACAATTGCATCTTCTGCTTTAAATGCCTGCGCATATATTTCTTCTAAATGATCCCGTCCAAAATCATCATACCCGTATCCTGTTGATCCTTGTAGATCACTTTCGGTTGCTTTGACATGATGAAATGCATTTAATACTTTTTCTTGATTAATATATGCAGTTTCTTCAATTTCTTTAAAATATGGTGCTAACGTTGATTCGACGTCAGCTACTATCTTACTTATATCTTTCATTTGAATTTCGTCCTTTTATTATTTTTTAAATCCTTTTATACGATAAACATTTTCAATTTCATCATATTTAAGTTCAGTCACTAATGTATGTTGTTTTAGAAAATATAATCGATCTGCATTATTCGTCGCAATTGCCTCATCATAATAAGTTAATTGCCTTTTGATTTCATCAATAAATAACGTCTTAACAAGTAATTTATCACCATCATTTTTAGATGAAACAAAAACATTAGGCAAATCACTTGCTGGACGATTTGATGCATGATCACATAAGTCCTTTTTATTAAAAATAACTATTTGAGAAATATGGTTCATATCTAATTGTTTGATTAAATCATTAACTATGTCATACTGCGTACGGTATTCAGGATGGCTACTATCTACGACATGTACTAATAAATCTGCACCTTTAGCCTCTTCTAAAGTTGATTTAAAAGCTGCAATTAACGTCATAGGTAGTTTCTGTATAAAACCAACAGTATCTGAAATAATTAAATTAAATCCATCATTTATTTGAACTTGTCGTGTTTTAGGATCTAACGTTGCAAATAATTGATCTTTTTCATACGTCTCTTCATTTGCTAAAACATTAAACCATGATGATTTACCAGCGTTTGTATAACCAACTAAAGCTACTTGAAACACCTGATTTTGATTTCTTTTATTTCGATATCTTTCGCGATGTTCTTCTACCGTCCGCAATTGATGTTTAATTTCATTCATACGAGTCCGAATATGTCTGCGATCCATCTCTAACTTCGTTTCACCAGGGCCTCTAGTTCCAATACCGCCACCTAAACGAGAAAGGCTTTTACCATGGCCTTGCAATCTAGGTAATAAATAATCAAGTTGTGCTAGCTCTACTTGCAATTTACCTTCTTTACTTCTTGCTCTTAATGCAAATATTTCAAGAATCAACTGGGTTCTATCAATAATTTTTACACCTAAAGCTTCATTTAGTGATTTGGATTGTGCAGTCGTTAATTCATCATTTGTGATGACTACATCAATATCTTTGAACTCAATAAATGCTTGAATTTCTTCAATTTTACCTTTACCAACATAATATTTGCGATCTACACGATCTCTGTTTTGAGTAATTTGACCCAACACTTCAAGTTGGCAAGTCTCTGATAAAGATGATAATTCCTCCATTGTAGACTCAAAATTAAATTGCTTATCATCTTGAGCATGTACACCGACTAAGACAGCTTTTTCTAGTTTATTTTTAGTATCATGAATTTGTTGCTGAGCCATGTTATACATCTCCTTAATAAAATCCTACTCAAAGTATTCTATCATAGAGTTTTAGTAAAGACTATTACACGATTTTATGGTACATTTTAAGTAAATCGAAAGGATGATTCAATGGAGACAATTTATGATTTTGTAGTAGAAACAAATAAAGGTGTTACTTACAAATTAGATGCATATAAGGGTGACGTTATGCTAATTGTCAATACAGCTAGCGAATGTGGCTTTACTTCACAATTTGAAGGTTTGCAATCATTATACGAGAAATACAAAGATCAAGGGTTTGTAATTCTAGGTTTCCCTTGTAATCAATTTGGTGGCCAAGAACCTGGATCAGGCGAAGAAGCAGCTCAAAACTGTAAATTAAACTATGGTGTTACCTTCCCTATGCATCAAAAAATAGACGTAAAAGAGGAACATCAATTACCTTTATTTAGATATTTGACTGCGGCACAACACGGATTCTTTAATGAGAAAATCAAATGGAATTTCACTAAGTTTTTAGTGGATCGTGAAGGTAACGTTGTTAAACGATTTGCACCTCAAAAAAAACCTGTTCAAATCGAAAGAGAAATAGAAAAGTTATTATAAAATATACTAGCTCATAGCAAATAAAACGCTTCATATAAAGTGGTTCTTCATCTTTTATGGTGGGAAGGTAAAACTTCCTGCTTTTTTTAATACACAAAAAGCGCAATTGCCTCTATAATTTAAAGTGACCAAACCCAAACTAAAGGAGACAAGTGCGCCTATGTGTA
>NZ_JACVZJ010000036.1:0-9075 GCF_017151945.1 Staphylococcus sp. EG-SA-10 | reverse complement strand
CAATTCATGATTTTATTCTTTTCTTTAATCATGAAAGAATTACATTAAAAATGGCTGATTCTGTATAACAACAAAACCAACCATTAATTTTAATTATTTAATTGTCTACTAGACTGGGTGCAGTTCAGCAATATCATTTTCTGACTTTTTTCTTTATTCATAGTAAAAACACTTAATGCTAGCCTACGATTTAAATTTAGGTAGAAAAATAAAATACCAAGAAATACAACAAAAAATATGGCTATTACTATTGTTTTTTCCAATCTAACATTAAATAAAGGCATATACTTTCTAAAAGTCACACTAAATAAAACTGAACTACCTAATGCTGGCCAAAATGCATTGTTTTTAGCAGGTTTGAAAGTATTTAAACTTTCTAATTCTTCTTGACTGATCTTGATGTATCTTTTTGGTGTCAACCAATTAAGCAGTGGAATGAATAAAACTAACCAATTATTTATTATATTCACCATCAAATATTCATCATTATATTTAATAATTCTATATTTGGGATTTTTGTATATAGCTATTACCTCGCAAAGCAATGTCTCCACATCCCTTTAATTTTATGTGTAATACATTTTTCGATACTTCAAAAGACATTAAAATATTATCAACTTACTATCATTAAAAATTTTATTCATTGTTATTTGCATATCTTTAATCTGAATTTATTACTACCATTTAATTTTTAAGTATGACATGAATGTTTTTATCTATAATTAAAGCTATATTCACTAGAAAAAAACCCATTATTGCTGTAATCCAAGCAAAATATACTATTATGTTTTGATAACTCATTGATAATAGAGCATATGAGAAAATCAATGTCCAAAAAATTAAAAAAACATATCCGAACAATGTGAAACAAAAATTTTTTAGTGTTGGTATTAAGATGATTTTCGACCTTTTATTTTTAGTATTATAAATATTTAAAGATGATTTTTTAATTAGGCGTACATAAAATATTAAAATCCCTATAAATGTGATACAACATATGGCAATAACTAATTTTTTATCAAGTTGAGTGTCAAGTAAATGCGTATACTTTCTTAATGTAACTGCGAATAAAGTAGAGATACCTGCAACTGGCCAAAAAACATTCTTTTTAGCAGGTTTAACAATATTTAAATTTTCAAACTCTTCTCTACTAATTTTGACGTATCTTTTGGGGATGAACCAATTAATAAAAGGAAAAAATAAACTAATCCAAGTGCTTATTATATCGACCATTAAGTATTCCCCATTATATTTAATAATTCGATATTTTGGGTTTTTATTGATAATTTTAGATTCGCATAGCACTTTTTACCAGCTCCATTTCATAGGATTTATATGATTAGATATACTTTTTGTAGCTTCACCAACAGCTTTTTCTACACTATCAACAGCCTTTTCTGTAGATTTTTTTACAACATCGATACCGTCATCTATTTTATGTCCTACCCAGTCTGTTTCATCTTTTAATCCCCACAAATTATTTTCATATGCCCAATCAGCCGCTATTGCAAAACCTGTTGCTGCAGCAAAACCTCCTAAAACCGCCCATCCTACTGGATTACTTGCCAGCATAGTTATACCTACAGACACAATAGTCCCCATTGCAGATCCAGCTGCAAGCGTCATACCATTATGCGACAACGCCTCACCAACTGTTTTATCATCGTTTGCCATATCATCATACATACCTATAGCAAAACCTACACCTGCAACACCTTTACCTAGATATTTTCCGCCTTTAGCAAATTTACTACCATTTTCTATAAACACATTACCTGATGTACGTTTGACTTCCACAAATGAATTTGGACCGGCTGGGCCTTTCACTCCACCTGCTGTATTGATAAATACACCGAATTTACTTGCATTTATACCGCCTTGCTCTAAAAGTGTTGACGTGATATCTAATCCTATATCTCGTTTAATACTATCTTTATTGTCATTTATATATTTCATTATACTTTTCGGGATATCGTCTTCTGGATGTTCTTTGGCATATGCCTTTATAACAGCAAAGTCTGCTTTATTTAAAGTTTCTTTCTCTGCTTTATGTTCAATTTTCCCCATGGCAACTTCCAAATATTTTTCATGGCTTGCTTTGGCCCAATCAAGTTCTTTACCTGAAGGAATATTAAATTGATTTGTTGAAAAGTTCCAAAAATTCTGCGCTTGGGTAAGTCCTTGTTGGACAATTTTTTGAAATTCTTCAACTTCTTTAAATATTTCTGGTGATTTTTGATTAAACTCACGCAATTTGCGTAGCTTCTCTTCTAATTCATGTTTTTGTTGACCTAATGTTCGTATTATTTGTTGGTTCGATGAAATGGCTTGCTGATTATCGGAAGCATGCTTTTTCAAATTGTTATTCAAATTTTCATATCGCGTAATTTGTTGACTTAATGATCTGATATCTTCTTCAAGCTCTGATTCTTTTAAAGATATGCTATCAACCTCACTCGTATAACGTGACACAAAATTATCGCAAGCTTGCTTCGTTAAATCACTCAATGTTTTCATACTTGTTGATAATGGAATTAACACCGTACTAAAAAATTGCTTAGCTGACGTATACGCTTTACCTTTAAGCGCATCATCATTGATAAATTGAGTAATTGCTTTTTCCAACGCATCATAATTTGAATTCATTGTTTGACTCAAATTACCCACACTTGAAGCTTGGTTTCGAGATCTGTCTAAATACATGTCAATACTCATCGGCATGCTCCTTTTTCAAAAATATATGATTTTCAAACTATTTAAAATCAAATGCTTTTTACATCTACAAAATTGTAAAATTTTAAAACTCGGCGATGATTATTTCTTATGTAAAGGGGTCTAGATGCAGGTAAATTGAGATAACATGTCGCCTTTTTTCTTATTTTAGCATATGGATATAATGGTGTCTTTGTATATTCGCAATTAATCAATAAAAATTATCTTTCAATATTTTAATTTTATTGCGACAACATCCTTAACATTAAATATATTAATATCTCAAAATATATTCACTATTAAAATATGTCATCAGTTGTTAAAAGTATTTCCTCATCATGCGAAATATCAAAACGTCTCTAAAATACGAACAAGTTTACAAAATCACACAACATCATCATTCAAAATTTTATTGCCCTCATTTTCAATATTCATTTCATATCTATCAGTTCATACATAACTAAAATTTCAATTGTGCAATCTCGCCGTTAATGCAACAAATTTCAAACAATAAATCATCACTATAAACACTCCTAGTTCAACACTTTTCAAACATAAGTATTGACACATTGAGCAAAATGATTTTTAATTGTAACTAATACAGTTACAATTATGAGGTGAGAAACATTGAATTTAGAATTTAACATTGCCGTGCATGTATTAGCTTTTTTAACTAAGCATCATTCAGAAAAATTCAATAGTAGTTCATTAGCAGAATTAACTTGTTTAAATCCTGTTCAATTACGACGCGTGACGACTCAACTTGTCGATTTAAAAATGATTAACACAATACGGGGTAAAGATGGTGGATATTTAGCAAATGATCGTAGCGCTGATGTCTCTTTAGCAACATTATATAAACATTTTGTCTTAGAGAAAGAACATCACACACGACTATTTACTGGCGACGAAGGCAGTCACTGTCAAATTGCTCGTAATATTGCAACTACCATGTCACATTATCAACAAGACGAACAGAATATCATTATTAAATTTTATAAAGAAAAAACAATCAAAGATGTCATTGAAGACATTCAAAAGGAGGATTTATGTCATGAAAACATATGATTTAATTGTAATAGGATTTGGGAAAGCTGGTAAAACTTTAGCGAAATACGTTGCATCAACAGGTCAACACGTCGCAGTTATCGAACAATCTCCGAAAATGTATGGAGGCACTTGTATAAACGTAGGATGTATAGCTTCAAAGACGCTTGTACATGATGGATTAGAAGGCAAATCTTTTGAAGCAAGTTATAACCGTAAAAACGATGTTGTCAATGCGCTAAACAATAAAAATTACCACTTATTAGCAGACGATAACAACATTGATGTACTGGATTTTAAAGCGCAGTTTAAATCTAATACTGAAGTGAATTTATTAGATCAACATGGCGATATCGCCGATAGTATTACTGCACCTCATATCATTATTAATACCGGTGCTACCTCTATCATTCCTAACATAAAAGGCCTTGATCAAGCTAAACATGTCTTCGATTCAACAGGTTTATTAAACATTAACTATCAACCTAAGCACCTCGTTATTGTAGGTGGCGGTTATATCGCCTTAGAATTTGCTTCAATGTTTGCGAATTTAGGTAGTAAGGTTACAGTATTAGAACGTGGTGAATCATTTATGCCACGCGAAGATCAAGATGTCGTTGCACATGCTATTACTGACTTAGAAAATAAAGGCATTGCATTGCATACAAATGTTGAAACGACTGAATTGTCATCTGACGATCATCATACAACAGTCCATACTAACATTGGCAACTTTGAGGCTGATGCAGTACTTTTGGCAATCGGGCGCAAACCGAATACGGATTTAGCTTTAGAAAATACTGATATCGAATTAGGCGACAGAGGCGAAATTAAAGTCAATGCTCATCTTCAAACAACTGTGCCGCATATTTATGCTGCAGGTGATGTTAAAGGCGGACTTCAATTTACGTATATATCTTTAGATGATTATCGAATTATCAAATCAGCGTTATATGGTAATCAGTCACGTACGATTGACAATAGAGGCAGCGTGCCTTATACAGTATTTATAGATCCACCATTATCACGTGTTGGATTAACTAGTAAAGAAGCTGCCGCTCAACATTATGATTACACTGAACATCAACTTTTAGTAAGTGCTATACCTCGTCACAAAATTAACAATGATCCAAGAGGTTTATTTAAAGTAGTCATTAATAATGAAAATAATATGATTTTAGGTGCTACATTATATGGTAAGCAATCTGAAGAATTAATTAATATAATTAAACTTGCGATTGATCAAAATATTCCATATACCGTATTACGAGATAATATTTATACGCATCCTACGATGGCCGAATCATTTAATGATTTATTTAATTTCTAGACAAAACATAAAAACCTGGTGGCACGCATTGAATGATGCTGCCATCAGGTTTTATTGTTGTGCTTTTCGCTTTTCTAATTTTTCTTTAAGCTTTCTATCTTGTTCTTCTTTACGACGTTTACGTTCTTCATGTCGTTTTCTTAAACGCTCTTCTTCTTCAGGATCACGTGGTTTCTTTAATTGTTGAGAAACTTTTTCGATTAATTCTTCTTCAGTAAGCGCAGCCAGTGGGCGGTTATTAACAAAAGTGAATGTTTTTCGGCGTCCAGGTCCACAATAAGATTGACAACCTATCACGATTTCAGCATCGGGATCTAATTTTTCCAACTTCTTTTGTAACGTTCTAATATTGACTGCCTGACATTCATCACAAATAAGGAATGTATTTTTCATATTGCTACCCACCTTTCTTTATCATATCTATATCGTCGATTTCATTAATTTTTTCGTTAACTCTATCTATTTTACTCTTTTTAATATTTTTTTCAAGATACGTAACACGGCTGGCAATAAAAAATGGAGCATTTATCTTCTAATTAAATTAGATGATTGCTCCCCTACCAAATCATTTATTGCCCATGATAAATATTAAATTTTAATGGTTTAATACCATGTTTTGTCCATTCATCATAAATTTTTTCTTTATCTACATCTTTATTGATAATTGTAATACCACAGTCTCCACCACCAGCGCCTGATGTTTTAGATGCGCCGTGATACTTTTCAGCAATATCACACAAATATTTTAGCTTTTCAGTTTCTATATCAACTGTAGCTTCTTTATCCATACGTTGAATAATTGTACGATTCTGACGCACCATCTTTTGCACACCTTTAATGTTATTTGTTTTAAAAGCATGAATAAGTTTTTCAACACAACGATGTGAATCTTCTAAGAAGTCACCGTAAAATGAAGGATCTGATTTCAAACGTTTCACTTCGCTAACAAAGTGTGGTGATGACGCCGGTGAGCCAGTCCAACCGATAAGTACTTCCATATTTTCAGGTGCTTGTAATGGTTCGATGTGCAATCCAGGCCAGTTTTTGATTAAAACTTCTTCAACCGTAGTATCTTCAATTTGATGCTTGACCCATTCATGATCAAAAGTACTATACGCTAACCATCCACTATATACACTCACAGCAATATCTCCGCATGAACTTAAACTTTGTAACTTCATATTTGCAATCACTGCTAGTTTATAAATGTATAAATTAGATAACTTCATATCATAAAATTCATTTAATACTTTTATAACTGATACAAGTACTGCTGCACTTGAACCTAATCCATATTTATGACCATTTGAATCATCTAAATTACTATCAATAGTCAGATGAAAATGCTTCATCGCTATATCGCAACTTTTCGCGTATTGTTCAAATATTTCAATAGCTGTGACCACATAATTTAATTGTTTTGCTGCATGTGGATCTGAAATGACAATACTATCTTCATCTCTACTAAATGTAACTGGGTTATGATGTAATGCTTTTGAATGAATGGTACCTTTATATTGGTCTGCTTCTTCAATAGTAGCAGTTACAAAACGATCTAACGCAATAAGTACAGATTTATATCCTGGTTCTGTTACAGCATATTCTCCAGCAATATAAAGTTTTCCGGGTGCTTTGACCTGAATCATTTTATCTCTTCCTTACTCAATTATTTCAATTCCTGTGGCAATAATGTCACTATCAATAATTTGGTTATTATCAAACTGTGTTAATAATTTATCTATAATCTGTTGCTTGTTTTTCTTTTCTACAAGTATTTTCACATTAGGACCCGCATCCATCGTAAAATAGCACGGATACCCCGCTTCTCGGCATTCGTGAACGAGCGCCATTACATCATAACTTTCTTGCACAAGATATGTGAAAGGCGGTGTTGATCCTAGATTCGTGGCATGCATACGCAAACCATTTTCTTCAATTACTTCACCAAGGCGTTTAAAATCTTTGTCTTGAATCGCTGCTTTTGCTTCAGCTAAATCTTCATCAATATGATCTAACCAATATTGATAAAACCTTGATGTGTTTCGTGTCAATGACATACCATATCGACTAGGTACCTTTTTAGAATGTTGATTAATCACAACAAATATCATGGCAAGGTCATCTTCAAAATGATTCGATTCAAGTGGAACGGCATATGACGTCTCATCACTATACCCTTTTTCCCATTCTGCAAATCCACCATAAATACTACGTGACGCAGAACCCGAACCGATTCGCGCCAATCTCGACAAATCCTTATCTGACAGCTGCAAGTCTAGCGCTTGATTACAAGTTGCTGCTAAAGCTGCATATGCGCTTGCTGATGAAGCCAACCCTGCTGCTGTTGGTACAAAATTGTCGCTTTCAATTTCTGCATACCAATCGATGCCAGCTCTATTTCTGACAATATCCATATATTTTGAAATTTTCTCTAATTCTTTGCCACTAACCTTTTCACCATTCAACCAAAATTGATCCTGTGTTAACTGGTCGTTAAAAGTGACTTTCGTTTCAGTGTAAAATTTTTCTAATGTAACAGATATGCTATTATTCATTGGAATGATTAGTGCTTCATCTTTTTTACCCCAATATTTTATAAGTGCAATATTCGTATGTGCACGTGCTTTGCCACTTTTAATCAACGCATTAACCTCCTAAATTCTCAATCCATGTATGTGCTGCACCAGCTTTTTCTACAGCTTTTACAATATTTTTCGCTGTTGGTAAATCTTTGGCAAGCAATAACATACTTCCACCACGACCAGCACCAGTAAGTTTTCCAGCAATCGCACCATTTTCTTTACCAATTTTCATTAATTGTTCTATTTTATCATGACTAACTGTCAACGCCTTTAAATCCGCATGACATTCATTAAAAATATCCGCTAAGGCTTCAAAGTTATGATGTTCAATCACATCACTCGCACGTAAAACTAACTTACCGATATGTTTTACATGTGACATGTACTGAGGGTCCTCACAAAGTTTATGAACATCTTCTACTGCTTGTCTTGTTGAACCTTTCACACCAGTATCTATAACAACCATATAGCCGTCTAAACTTAACGTTTTCAACGTTTCAGCATGACCTTTTTGGAACCAAACTGGTTTGCCTGATACAATCGTTTGCGTATCAATACCACTTGGTTTACCATGTGCAATTTGCTCTGCCCAATTAGCCTTTTCAATTAGTTCTTCTTTCGTTAATGATTTCCCTAAAAAATCATAACTCGCACGAACAAAAGCAACCGCGACAGCTGCACTCGATCCTAATCCACGTGATGGTGGTAAATTCGTTTGGATCGTTACTGCTAGCGGCTCTGTAATATTATTTAATTCTACAAAACGGTTCACCAAAGACTTAAGATGGTCAGGCGCATCATATAACATACCATCGTAAACATCGCTTTTAATAGACGAATAGTTCCCGCTCTCTAAGGCTTCTATTAAAACTTTGATTTTACCTGCGTTAAACGGTACTGCAATAGCAGGCTCTCCAAATGTAACAGCATGTTCTCCTATTAAAATAATCTTACCTGTCGATTCCCCATATCCTTTTCTTGTCATGTCAATATCACCTTTTATATTTATCCTATACTTGATTCATTGTTTTTATTTATTAGTAAAAGACATCATATTCTAAGTTGCATACGCATTCGCGTTAAATTTCATTGCAGTCTTTATCTCACATTATTCATATTATGTATAATCTTTAATTTGAATTTATATTTGACTTAACTTGATTAGTATAAAACTAACTTTCGTTTACTTCAAAGTTTAAATCTTATCGAGTGATATTTCAGATTCTTTATCTTTTTATAAAATAGCCCTACAATTTATAATTTTCCACCCTAACTATAATACTACAAATAATAATTGGAATATATAGATTTACTACTAAAGTATTAGAACATTTCAATAGAAGGTTCGTTTCTTTCATAGTCATACGCATTATATATACCCTATTCTCAATCTATTTAATACGT
>NZ_JACVZJ010000035.1:0-11514 GCF_017151945.1 Staphylococcus sp. EG-SA-10 | reverse complement strand
CATCAGTAATCTAATAAAAACTAGTAATAGTTATAAATGAGGACCTGTTAATTATTAATTGAATCATAAATTAATTAACTCTTCTTCCTTAAAGTATGGTTATAATAATAAGTATTAAACCAAAGGGGTGATTTTTTTGGTATTTATAAGTGTTTTTTCTTTACTCATTGCCATGTTATCATTGAGCGTTACTTTTTATAATGTTATGAGAACTTGGGATAAACAAAAATTTAATATTTCTTATCGATTTCTAAATTGTTATTTTATACCTAATAAAGGTTTTTATAGTCATTTTCAAATTGTAAATAATTCGTCAGAACCTATTTCAATTACTGGTATTTTTATCAATGAAGTTTTATGTGATACAGATGAAAAAATTATAATTAAAATAAATGATGAACCAACCCTTAAAACTCAATCAATTCCATTTCTAATTGAGAGTTATGGCGCTAAAAACTTTTATTGTTATTTTAAAAAACATGAAAATATTTATTTTTATAAAAATCTAAACTTAGAGATTAGAACTTCTCGTGGAATAGTAACTGCTAAAATTGATACTTCAAATCAATTTCTACTTCCAATTACAGATTTATTAAATAAGTATTAAAATAAACCTTATTTTCAAATTCTTACTTATATAAATCTGTTTCTTTTACAAAAGTACCGTTAATTGTTTTACCTTTTCGATTTTTAATTTCATCATAGGCATACTGTAAGCATTCTTCTAATGTCCATCCTTGCTGTTGAGCTAGTATAATTAGAGTTACTACAGTATCGCCTATCCCGTCTTTTAGAGCTTCTTTGTCACTTCTCGATAAAGCAGCAGCAATTTCTCCCGCTTCTTCGAAAAACTTAAGTGCTTGTCGATCTGGTTTAGCTAAATGTAAATTTTTTTCAATACTCCATTCCTCTACTTTATGTATTAAATTCTTCATTTATAATTCTCCTTATCTATATACAACTTTGTACTTTTTTACATCGGTATAAATATTGATTAGAACACAAATTAATTATTTATCTACTTTGATTGGTGAACTTAAATCTAAACCTTTTGAAATAAATTCAACTGCCATAGACAATTGATGTTTGCCAATTGAATCCCTTTTGTTATCTTCATTTAAATTTCCTGTATTAACTTTATTTAGATTAAAATTTGCACTGATTAACAAATCCAAAACTGTATATTCAATTCTTGTATTAGTACTTAATTCTCTTTCGTATTCTAATTGAGTATATAAGTTGAAATTTTTCTTATATTCCATTACACCAATTGCATCTGTTTGCAAACTTATATTGCTTAACTGTGTGTTTTCTTTACCTTTTAAGGTATATGTATTGTAAGTTAAGCGTTTTACAATTAATGTTTCTTTTCCATTTTTATCTAAAAATTTAAATTCCATATACTATCACTTCCAATCAATACTGTTATGTTTTAAATGCAGTTTAACTATTTCTTAATATTCCACACCATTTTTAATTACTGTTTCATATATATAGCTAATGCTAAATATTAAATCCGAGTTGTCCATATTGTTCGCCTTTAAAATCATTAATTCGCTTCTTAGCAATTGTAATGTACCAGCTCTTATCCAATTGACGAGGTGTCTTTTTACCTATAATATTTCGATTATCAATAAAACAATTAGCTGGTGTGTAACCTATCTTTTCAGTTTTATTATTTTTAACTTTCATTAATGATTTATCATTTATATCATTAGACGCAAAAACTCTAAATACTCGTTCGTTCATCACTTGATTACCATAAATTGCATGCTGGTACTTACCACTGATTTTTACTATTTTTTGAAATTGAATTAAATCATCACATTCTCTTATTGTTTTTTCAACTGGTACATTTTTAATAAAATAATCAACAACAGCTTTGTTTACTATAGGTAAGTCATTATCTAAATCATTTAATTTTTTTACGTATGTCCCCTTAGATTTATAAATATTTTTTCTTTCATTAACTAAAATATAATTATTGACGTCTTTTTGAATAACATGAGTGAAATGGTCAAATTCTAATTCCATATGAGTGCGAGTTTCCCATTCGAAGCAGATATCATCAATTAATTCAAAATCCTCTAGTTTGTGCATCTTAATCAAAATACCATCTGTATTACTTTGAATAATTTCACAATGTGGTTCTAATTTTTCGATTAAATCAAGTAGTAAAAGCATGCCAGCAACACAAACGTTATTTGCTTGCCTTGGATCATATAAACCATTATGTTTATCTTTCATCGCTCCATAGGTACTATTTAAAACAATCTTAAAAGGCGCTTGTCGTTTATCTTTTTTAGCTTTTAATTCTAGTCGTCTATCTCTTATTTGACGATATTTTTTCTTATTAGGAACATTTCTGCTTAAATAGTCATACTCAATCATTAGTGCAGGATAATAAGATTGAACATCAACATTTAAAAAGTAACCTTTAGCAAAATAATTCTTTCTAGCTCCATGCAATCCACCCCATGCGAAGTCATGTGGTATTCCTGCAACATTTAATTTTAGTGTTTGATTATAATTTCTTGTTGTTTGGTAAAAATTGATCACTTCATGATATTTATTAATTCTTAAAGTATCGGGTATAGAAAAGTCCATTTCATCATCACGTTTTACTTTAGGTTGTTGAGCTTCAAGTATTAAAGCACTTAATTGTGCTTTCGTTTTATTGATATATTTTATAGGTAAATTAAAAGTTTGTATTAAAGCAATCTGTGATTCAAATTCTTCAAACCTCTTCATAAACACTTGAATTGTTTGTTCTACATCATGTTTACAATATATAACTGATTCATGTATTTCACTTTCAGTCAATTTTCTATCTACATCAAAATTTACACTTGTTTCTCTTATATCGTTACCCATGAAAGCTTCTAATTGCTTTAATGAATGGAACCCTGTTTGAACATCGTAGTTAAACAACTGTATTTTGTGTAATACTCTTGAAAATTGCCAACCCTTATTTTTATCTTTCACAATAAAATCATTAATTTCTTTAGGATTAAATCCTGACAGTATTCCTTTTAAAATCCATTGATCATAATCTCGACTGTTATATCCAACCCAAAAATCTGTTTTATGTTTCTTATAAAAATCCGTTAATTCTTCTGTGTCATTTATAATTGTATGAGTTTGTTTAGTATCTGAATCAACAATGACAACTAACCAATCATATTTAAAAACTTCAAAATCATAAAAAAGTATCGCAATCACACCCCTATTAATAAAATGTTTTAACTACACTAATTGAAATGGCGGCGATTATGAATTATGGATTTTATTAAAGAAAAATTGCAATATAAATGAGAGGACTTTTAAATTATTATATTTAATACCTTTTAGCTCTCTATAATCATTCTGTTTTTCATTTTAACTGTATTAATTTTATTTGCTTTTATTCGAACAATAAGCAATGACATAATCTATGTTTTTAGTAGAAGCCAAAATATTATATATTAAATTTATAGCCCGAAATAAATCGGGCTATTTAATTGTTATTCTGTTTCAAACACTTCAGTAATTTTGTATTGTTGATATCCTTTTTTATCAGTTTTGATTTCTAATGCGAGTTCTGAATCAACTAATTCTTCTGCTAAATCTAACACTAAATCATTGTATTGTTTGAAACCTTTAAAGAATACTGTACTCTCATCTTCTTCATCTTGGTCTAATAAACTTCGTAGCATTACATTGTTTTTATGTACTTGGTAACCAATAGCTTTATCATTACTTGGTTGCATTACACCGTTGTACCAAATTTTCTCATCAGTAAATTCGCCTTCTAAAATAACGAATGTAATTGTTAACATTGGGTCGCCTTTTTTACTTTGTTTTAATACCATGTTTTCTAATGCTACTTCATATTCGCCATCCGGAATATCAGGAAAATCACTGTTTTTAGCGTCATTAATTGCATTTTTAATTTCTTCATTATCTATTTGTTTATCAAATTTATCCCAGTTAATCGTTTCAGTCATAGTTAAATCATTCCTTTTCTTATAATGTTATGTCGTGTTGTTATATTATTCATATGCCATAATATCTTTTGGTGTGTTGAAGGTGAACTTAAGTGTGACCACATAAAATTCACCGTACTTATTGTTCTTACAATCAATCGTTTGTGATGTTAAGTTACTTTTCTCTTCATCTCTAGCTTCTTCAATAATTCGTTGTGCTTCTGATCGTGTTGTTGCAAAATGTTGTTCTGTTGTATTTAATTCTCTTCTCATGATGTTTATTCTCCAATCTATTCAGCATTTTTACGTCTACTTCTTCTAGTACGTTTAGGTTCATCTTCTGTTTCATTTTCTTCTTTTGCTTCTTCAACTACTTCTTTAGTAGATGATTTTCGTTTTCTAGTTTTTCGTTTAGGTTCTTCAATGACTTCTTCTGTTTCTTCTTCGCCTGGTGGTACTTGTTCAACTGCTTCTTCAACTTCTACGGATTCTTTCTTTTTTCTTCCACGTTTTGTTTTAGGTTTTTCTTCAATAATTTCTGTAGAAATTGGTTCAACTTGCTTTTTAGTTTTAGACGTGACTTTAGCATGTGATGCTTTTTGAGCTGCTACTAATTCTTGTACAAATTCATTTTTATTTAATTCACAAGTATCATTTAAGAAATTGAAACGTCCACCACCGAACACATTACGCTGTTTCGATAGTTGTAATAAACGTTCGCCATCTCCATTAATAAAAGCTCGAACTGTTAAATCAACCGTACCCGTTGTGAAGTTAGCAGTCTTATCGTCAATGTTTGGTATAAAGTTAGTGCGAATTGCTCCACCTTTTAGCGTTGTTTCTGATTTAACTTCTTTACTAATATATATGATTTGATATCCTAAATTTTTAAGTCGTTTAATGGCATTATTAAATTCCGTTTTAACCATTGCCCAACCTTTCCCATAACCACCATCTGACTCATGTTCCCAACCATTTTTATCAAACACGTAAATTCTACAATGCTCTCTTAAATCTTCGAATAAGTCTATTGCTATTGCTTTAAAACCACTTTCAGTATCAGTTTCTAATTCTGAAATAATTTCTAAAAATTGTTCCCACGCAAATTTACGTTTCGTAATTCTACCTTCTTTAGTAACTTCATCTTTAATGTATACTACAGGCGACGTTGTATTATCAGTATTACCATCAGTATTTAAAAATAATAAGTCATCAAACTGGTCTACAAATGTAGATTTTCCTACATAGGAATCTCCATAAATCCAAAAATCAGGACGTTCATCAATTTTCTTCTCTCGTCGTATATTCTTAGGTAGTGTCATAATTAATTCTCCTTCTTCATTTCTTAGTTGTTCTAAATACTCAGGTGCAAATCTAGGATTACAAGCAAAACATTCATCTTTTGGATTTTCTAACCAATCAAATGTTTTATTTCGAATAGCATTAGAGATTTCCCTACATTCATTTAAGAAATAAATGATATCCATTTCTTGTGGTTCAATTTTGATAAAAGTCACTTTTAATTTTTTCATTGTTTGATGTAACCTATTTCTAAATTGAATAATACTTTCATCTTTCTTTTGTCTTATATTTGATTTGGGTAAAAATAAGTACCCCATTGAAATAATGTTGTACCCTTCTTCTTCTAAGTAATGTTTATATATTTGGAGTTGAGGCGATTCTTTATATTTATCTACTGCATTACTATATTTGAAATCAATGATGGCAATGTCATTTGTAGCTTTTCGTTTAACTATCAAATCAACAAACCCAATGAATTCAGGTTTATTAATTTGAAACTCATGTATAAACTCATAATCGTTATAAAAATTGATATTAGTATCAATTTTTGCTAACCACGTTTCTGCTTTTTCAAGGTTATGTTCTAATTTAATTGCTTCATTAATGACATCATCAGTGACAATTGGGAAAGCATTGAAGTATTCATTAAGCATTGCGTCTTTGCCTTTTTCGATACCAGTGTGTAATGCATGACCAACTATAAGTGGGCTGTTTGCTTCATAGTTTGGTAATTCAGTGAGTTTATCGATATATCTTAATTTGAAGTGATAAGGGCAACGTTTAAATAAATCAACTCTTGAATAACTAAATTGCATCAAACCACCTCAACTTCCAATTTTGAAAATCTTTAGGTCGTAACACATATGCATAACCACCTGCTTCACGAATTTGGTTCATACGTTCTTTTTGTATACCTCTAACAATTCCAGTATTAGTTTTTAGTTCAATACCATGAAATTGACCATTGATACAAGCTAATATGTCGGGTATTCCATTTACAGTAAATTGGTTACCTGCCCAATATTTAACTGCAAATACATTAGGTTGTGATTTTAAAAATTGCATTACGTCTTTTTGAAAAGCCGCTTCATTTTTATAATGTTTAGTCAATATGACCACCTTCATATTCGAAATTAAATTTTGTAGCTGGTTTATCTAACGCATTAATCAATGAATTCCAAATAGTAGATTTTCGAATTACTTTTTGGAAGAAATCTTCACCATTTTCATAAACATCTATTAATTTAAAGTTTCTACAACCTAACCATAATTGATCTCGGTTTTTGTACAATAAGTTCAAAGTATTTTGAATATGCTCCTCCTCCATTGTTATAGGCTCTAAAACATCACCTTCTCTGGTGGTCCATCTTGTATCATTTAAAATTTCTTCTGTATATCTCTTACTTCTATTCATGTTGATGCCTCCTTAAATAATTCATCATTGTAATCTTTGCCATCGACTAAAGTTTGATAGTTTTTCCATTCATATGTACCTAGAGTTAACATGTAATAGTAAAAGCATGGTCTTTCTTGCCCTATACGATGCGTTCGTTTTTTACTTTGTTCAAAATATGAAACGCGATTGGGCAAACCAAAAAAGATGATTTTATTTGCTTTTTGAAGATTGTGACCAAAACTGCCACTTTGATATTGGACGAGTGTCACACTGTTTTTACAATTCTCATATGATTTTTTATCTACTATCTCACCGTTGATATAAGATATAGGTTTACTTAATTCATCCACTATATTTTCAATTGCTTCTTTTTCTAAATTGTACTGATAGAAAATAATCAATCTATCTTCAGTACTTTCAATCAATTCTTTTAACATAACTAATTTATTTTGATTAAATGCAGTACAAAGTAATCTTGCGTTCATATTACCTACAGATGCCGTTTCTGCAATTAATTTTCTATCAGATAGTGTGACAATACCTTCTTTAATAAATTCATCATATTCTTTTGTCTTTTTTGGTTTTAAGAAAATATTAGTTTGAGTTGGTAAATCAAAAACTTCTTCAGTTTTCATAAACACACAACCATATTGTCGTAATTTCTTTTTCAACCTATCTATATTTTTATAACCAATGATTTTATACTTCATTTCATTTTCGTCCCATTGTCTATTTGTATAATGAGACAAAAACATACTCTCTTTAATCTTCCATCCTAATAAGTGAATTTGAGTTATTAATTCTTCATACTTACCATCGATTGGTGTACCACTTAATAAAATGATATTGTCGGGATTTAATTCATTTACAATCAGTTTAGTACGTTTTGATTTAGGATTTTTGATATATTGAGATTCATCTAAAAGCAATGTAAATTTTTTTAATTTTTTCAGTTCAGGTCTCGCTATAGCTTTTTCATAATTAATGATTAAAATACTATTTGGTTTTATATTCTCAATACGTTGTTTATCAAAAATGATGATTTCATAATCATCTGAATAATAATCTTTAAAATGCTGGTACCAATCAGTTATTTTTGATTTTTGACAGACAACTAAATTGTAGGGGGTATTTAATTCCCACAACTTTTCTGAACCAACAAATGTTTTACCTAAACCCATATCAAGATAGTAAGCAACTTTATTATGTTGTTCTGTCATATCGAGTGCCTTTTGTTGATGAGCATAAAGCTTAATTTCATTCATAAAACTAAACACCTTTCTTAACTAATATCTGCCCACGCATTACCGATATAATATAGTTCTTCATCCGTTCATGTGACTCTGGATATACTTCTAATATCTGTAATAACTTATTATTTGTTTTATAACTATCGTGATAATGTAAAAAATTAATAATAATCTGTGAGGTTGATGTCTGTTCGATTTCCAATAAGCAGTTTTCATTTGTTTTCTTAAACTCATCAAATAGTTGTTGATATAGAACAAACATCTTTTCATTAGCATCATTCTTCATTGTTGTCATCATCCTTGTCGTCATCTATACCTAAAATTTTTTTAATTTATACATTTCGATAACATTTGCGATATCGTGGTAATCATTTTCGTTATTCAATAAATTAGCAAGACCTGCAATATCTCCAAGCGCACAATGTGACGATGATGTAGTATGTCCATTACTAACCCCTACAGTTGAAAAAAGTAAAGCGTCAAATTCAGTTTCTTTATTGATTTCATTCACTAATTCAAACAATTCTCCATTCTTTTTAGCCAATAAATCTCTTAATTCTTCCTGCGTCATGTCTTTATATTTTTTAGTCATTGTTGTCTTCCCCCAAAATTGATATAATTTATTTGTTAATTGTTTTTTTAATTTCTGATTGCTAATTGCCGTTAGCAGTCAGTTTTTTTATTCTCTAAAAAAATACTCATCATAGAAAATGAATATTGCAATGCCAGTACTTGCAGCAATTACCCATGCTGTCGTGAAGTACAGAAATGGCATTAAACAAATTGCTAAAATTGTTATACACATTACTGCTATGATGTAACTTTTATATGTGTTAGACATTCGCATCCTCCCTGACTTAATACTTCGTGAACAATTCCTAGTTCATACATTTTGTTAAACTAATAAGTTGCCATTTCATCACTCATTGTGACCCCTACCTATTCTGTTAATTTCATTTCTAATTGGTACGTTGTTTCATATGATGGTTGCCATCTCTCTACAAATCTAATCGCTTCTTGATATCGTCCACGAGGTATACAGTTGTAACTCGGTACGTCGAAAATATTTTTAATACTTTTATATATTTCAGCGAATAACTTTCTTGATACTTCGTCGTAGAAACCGTTAAATTTGTTTCTCACAATTTCCGCAACTTTTTGAGCAACTAACCTTTGAATATGTTTCGCTTCTCCATGCATAATTGGATATGTTTCTTCGATTTTAGTAACACGTTCATCTAATTCTGTGTTGCCCTGTGCTATTAATTGAATTTGTTCTGATGTAGTTAATGGTTTTGTTTGGTATGTTCCCGTTCTTCTTAGTGATGGTAAAACTTCCGAAGTTACCCAACGTTTGAACCTCTTCGCATTTTCTAATTTGCTAGAAAAGATTAAACTGTATAATCCAGATTCGTTGATGATCGTTACATTTCTGTTTTGACCTGACGTAACGATTCGTGACGTCAGCTTATCTTCCTCATCTACATGGTCAGATAAAGTTTTTCTTGAATTTGTGTAACCTAATATGTCAGCAACATCTTTTCCTATAAAATATGGTTCACCGTCAACTTCTAATGTCCTTACTGGTAATTCTTCAAAATTAAATGTTTGTAATTCTTGCAAATTTTTTTGCTCCTTTCATGTATAATTTAGATATCTCCTAATGGAAGGAGGTGATAGATATGAAAAACGTTTACGCTTGTTTACTTGGTGAATGGGTTAATTTGTCTAATAAAGAAAACGTAATTATCGATAACTCATATAACGATGTAAATCATTGGTATAAAGAAAAAATCGATACACTGTTTGATTACGATTACATCAATATTGAGATTGATAATGTTCACTACCGTATTCATCCAAGTTTCATCCAAGTTTTAACTAAGTGATTTCTTAAGTACTTCACAGCTGTGACTGTCAAGCTCCACCTTGACGGTCTTATGGCTGTATACTCTTTCAACTTCTTGCACAATTCTGTCCCATTCATATTTGGGCATGCCATTGATACCTTCTAAAATTTTGTTCAAACGATTTTGTGGTTCTTTCATTTGAGTTTCCTCCTTGATTCTTTATTATTTAAATTTATTGCTATTGACACGATTGAAAGAATCATTGCTAAAATACTTACGATTAACCAAAACATTTGTCATTCCTCCTATTAATTTATTTTTCTTCATCTCACACCTTTTAAATCCTTAATTTGTATAACTTTCTCGTTCTCTAGTTTTATTTTCAGTTGATCATTCAGAATTTTTTTCATACAATCAGCTCGTTCTGTTTCGTTTTTGAATAATTGACTATTACTCATGTGGTTAATGTCCTCCAATTCGATTGATTAGCGTTTGATAAGCATCTAATACTTGCGGATAAAGGTATAACACTCTTGTGCCTACTCGTCTTGTCACTGCTACAATTTCAGGTTCATAGACTATCTTTTGTATTAGCGTTGCTTTACTTAAACCTGTAATCTCCACTAAATCTTTAATATCAACGGTTGCAACTTGCCTCTTGTAGGTACTTAAAATTTCATCAACTTTCTTTTGTACTAATTCGTTAATTATTGCTTCATTCAGTTGAATATTTAACATGTTGTTCACTCCTTTATAATTCAATTCTATTGAACTTCTGTGTTAAAAAAATAAATTGGAATCTCTGACTCTTTAATTTCTAACAAGTTTACAGCTTTAAATATTTCTCTGTCTTTCCAACCAACTTTATTATTAAGTTTTAACGATATACTCCTTTCCGACAATTGCATTGCATGAGCAAAGCTATATCTGCTACCAAATTTCTCAACTATTTTCCCATTTAAACTTGAATAATCAAAACGCATAAATATCCCTCCTTTTTAGTTCAATTTTTTTGAACTTTATGAACTTAATTTATCACATTAAAAATTAATACGCAATACTTTTGTTCATATTTTTTGAATGTAGTTATTGAACTTTTGTTCAAAATTGTCTATAATTTATCTATAAGTTGCATTGGAGGTTTCTTAAAATGAAAGAATCATTTAGTTCTAGATTGAAGAAAGCAATGTTAGATAAACAAATGAAACAAATAGACATTATAAATAAATCTAAATTACTAAGTGATAACGGTGCTAAAATAACCAAAACCGATTTAAGCCAATATGTAAATGGTAAAACTAGCCCTGGACAAAAGAAACTTTATGTTTTATCTAAAGTTCTAGATGTTAGCGAAGCTTGGCTGTTGGGTTATGATGTATCACCTAAACGTCCTACTGATGAGGAACGTCATTTAAATCAAAATGAACAAATCATCGCAGCACATATAAAAGATGATGTCACAGATGAAGAGATGAAAGAAATCGTGAACTTCATCGAATATATTAAAATCAAAAGAAATACAAATTCAAATAGCGATAAATAAAGAAAGACGCTCATTTTACTAATCATTGTATTAGTATTACTACGTCTTTCTTTTTTTATATATCAAATTATGCATAATTAAACGGTTCTCCACCAAATGTGGTGGGTATATAATTTAAAGAACTATTTTAAATTACAACTTTTAGAGTTTTTATTATTAGGCGGCCAGTCCATTATTGGGCTTGGTTGTCTTCTTTTTTTCTCCTTTG
>NZ_JACVZJ010000034.1:0-12547 GCF_017151945.1 Staphylococcus sp. EG-SA-10 | reverse complement strand
ACACATAGGCGCACTTGTCTCCTTTAGTTTGGGTTTGGTCACTTTAAATTATAGAGGCAATTGCGCTTTTTGTGTATTAAAAAAAGCAGGAAGTTTTACCTTCCCACCATAAAAGATGAAGAACCTTTTAATACTTAAAAACTAACGAAGTAAACTTGTGTGCACAAATGGTTTTTATACAACATTTTATAAATTTATACATTTTAATAAAGAACATACGATAGATAGTTTAAACCTTTTTAACTGAGAAATTTTGATATGTATTTTTCGAAATTTAACTAAAAATACGTAAGTCAAGAAGCACAATTATTAATCATTTTTCCTATACAAAAGTTCGTATGACTGCATTATAAAAGCATAAATTTATAATTTTTTTAAATGTCATTGAACGTGATAATGTGAATGGATTGAGCAATTTTGAAAAAGTGAAAAATAACCTATGCGACTTGCAATTAATTTTCAGTACGTTATAATGCACACTGTGCAAAATTAAGGAGGTCTATTATTCACATGATGATGAATAAAGAAGCAACAAAAATTGGATTTGCCTACGTCGGCATTGTAGTGGGCGCAGGATTTTCAACAGGACAAGAAGTTATGCAATTTTTCACTAAATATGGCTTGTGGGCTTATTTAGGTGTCATTATATCTGGTTTTATTTTAGCTTTTATTGGGCGCCAAGTAGCAAAAATTGGTACTGCCTTTGAAGCGACAAACCATGAATCAACATTACAATACGTATTCGGTGAAAAGTTTAGTAAAGTCTTTGATTATATTTTAATCTTCTTCTTATTTGGTATAGCTGTAACCATGATAGCAGGTGCAGGCGCAACATTTGAAGAAAGTTATAACATACCTACATGGCTAGGTGCATTAATTATGACATTAGCAATTTATGTAACATTGCTATTAGACTTTAATAAAATAGTACGTGCCCTTGGTGTCGTTACACCATTTTTAATTGTTTTAGTTGTATTAATCGCTGGCGTGTATTTATTTAAAGGTCATGTTTCATTAGCAGAAGTTAACCAAGTAGTGCCTGAAGCAAGTATTTGGAAGGGAATCTGGTTTGGTACAATATATGGTGGATTAGCTTTTTCTGTAGGTTTTAGTACCATCGTAGCAATCGGTGGGGATACTGAAAAGCGTACAGTGTCAGGTGCAGGCGCGATGTACGGTGGTATTATCTATACTGTATTACTAGCATTGATCAACTTTGCATTGCAAAGTGAATATCCAACTATTAAAAATGCCTCAATTCCAACATTGACGTTAGCAAATAATATCCATCCTTTAATAGCAACAGTGTTATCTGTTATTATGCTGGCAGTTATGTACAATACAATTTTAGGACTCATGTATTCATTTGCAGCACGTTTTACAGAACCATATAGTAAAAATTATCATATCTTTATTATTATAATGATGGTAGCAGGTTATTTATTAAGTTTCGTAGGATTTGCTGAATTAATTAATAAGTTATATACAATTATGGGATATGTAGGCCTATTTATTGTAGTAGCTGTAATTATTAAATATTTCAAACGTAAAAATGCGGATAAAAAACATATTGCTTAATATCATATGATGGATATCCGAAACTTTACAATTGAATCACTTTGTTTTAACCTTAAAAGCAATTCGTCTCTACTCTTATCGGGCGAATTGCTTTTTATATTTATTCAGTCTATTAATATGAGCGTCTAACAAATAGAGAGGTACGATGTAATGAATAAAGATAATAAATGGACGATGATAACTGCGCTTTTTATAGCTGTAATCAGTGTATTGTTAGCATTTCATCTGAAACAACATTATGACCAAATTACAAATGAGAACCATGCTAATAAAGACAAAATCAATATTAAAAATAAAAATGTGCGCATTTATCAAAACCTTACATACAATAGAGTTTTCCCTAACAGTAAATTAGATATTATTACACCTGTTGATATGTCTTCAAATGCCAAACTGCCAGTTATTTTTTGGATGCACGGTGGTGGTTATATTGCGGGTGATAAGCAGTATAAAAACCCATTATTAGCGAAAATTGCTGAACAAGGGTACATTGTTGTGAATGTAAATTATGCATTGGCGCCACAATATAAATATCCCACTCCATTAATTCAAATGAATCAAGCAACTCAATTCATTAAAGAAAATAAAATGAATTTACCTATTGATTTTAATCAAGTAATTATTGGCGGTGATTCTGCAGGTGCTCAATTAGCAAGCCAATTTACTGCAATACAGACAAACAATCAATTAAGAGAAGCCATGAAATTTGATCAGTCATTCAAACCATCGCAAATTAAAGGTGCTATACTATTTGGTGGTTTTTATAATATGCAAACAGTTAGAGAAACTGAGTTTCCAAGAATACAGTTATTTATGAAAAGTTATACTGGTGAAGAAGATTGGGAAAAGAGTTTTAAAAATATTTCACAAATGTCGACAGTAAAACAATCGACAAAAAATTATCCACCAACATTTTTATCTGTTGGAGATAGCGATCCATTCGAAAGTCAAAATATAGAATTCAGTAAGAAACTACAAGAATTGAATGTACCAGTAGATACTTTGTTTTATGATGGTACGCATCATTTACATCACCAATATCAATTTCACCTTAATAAACCTGAATCGATAGATAATATCAAAAAAGTGTTACTTTTCTTAAGTCGTAATACATCTTCTAGTGGTATTCAAACTGAAGAGAAACCACAAATAGAAAATCCGAGTAATGAATTACCGTTAAATCCTTTAAACTAATGATAAACAGTAGTAATTTATTACTTAAGCAACATTTAAGATCTTCAAATTGAAAACGAAGAATTTAAAACATGTGGGGCTAATGTGTAAGTGTCTGAGATATAATAAATTGTTAGCGGTTCTTTATCATTTCTGTCCCACCCTATTATGATGTGACATTTATTTACAAACTAATTTGTTTTGAACCTGAAAATAACTTTTTACAACTAAATAGTCAAAAAACAGTGTGCACATGATATAATAAATTTATAAATTGAAAAGAATTCAAAAGAAAAATTAAAATATAGATTGAGCACGAAGTGATTTGAAAATAAGGTTGTGAAAGGAAATGACAAGGTCAGCATTAAAACCATTTAAAAATAAACGCGTTATGGTTACTGGACGTATACATCGTGTTTTGTTTAAAAATTATTTAGATAGACATAGCACATTTAAGCCGAATGTAAGGATATTATTAAAAGATGTAATTGTTTCAGGTGTTTCAATAGATCATTTATGGCTATATGAGACAAATAAATACTATGCATTGGCAATGGAACTTATTCATCAACGAGTAAAATTTAGTGCGAATGTTGTACCGTATTACAAAATAAATAGAAATAATAATTTATTCGTACAAGATTATGGAATTAAGCGTAAAGGTAAGTTAGTTACTGAAGAAACTTACATTCAAAACAATCAGTATCAGGATAAAATATATGAAAAATTACCGAATATAGATTTTAGACTCGAAGATTTTTATAGTAAGGAAAACTAAATAATATATATAAAGCACCACTAAGCGTAGTTGATCAATTACACATTAGTGGTGCTTTATTTTGAATTAAAATTTGATAAATGAATAAGTGTATACGCATTCATTTAAGATTAGATGACATTGATAAGGATGAGTAATGTATTAGGTAACCATTAAATTCGTTGTTATGCGATTCTGATACAAGATTATGATAAAATAGCTTTAATTAAGAATTTTAGCCATCATATAGTCATCGTAATATTTACCATCGATAAATAACTTATCTTTTAAAACGCCTTCGATTTGAAAATCAGCACTTTTAAAAAGCTCGAGGGCAGGTTGGTTATTGAGTGGTACATTTGCTTCAATTCGGTGTATTTGATTGTTTAAACACCAAGCCATAATGGCATCAAGAAGTGCTTGTCCAATTCCACGATGTTGATATAATTTCTTTACACCTAAATCAATTTTAGCAACATGTTTAATGCGTTGAAATGGTGTCGTATTAACAAAGGCAAAGCCAACGAGTTGTTCATCACTTTCAGCAACAAAGATGACTTTATGTGGAGAAGTGATATATTCTTCTAATTGTTTACTAGCCGATGTGACGCTAGGATCATATTCTCCTGGTGTGTAGAACATATACGGAGATTCGTCGTATATTTTCGCTAACATTGAAATGAAATTTTCTACATCTTTGATACTAACTCTACGTATAATATGGGCCATAAAAAGCCTCCAGTATTTTGAAATTTTAAAACATTTGCTACTATTATAATATATATGTAACTAAAAGGTGGAGTAATATGTTTTTTGGTTACAGTTTAAAGGAGTATTTTAGATGAAACCTAAAGTTTTATTAGCAGGTGGAACAGGATATATTGGTAAGTATTTAAGTGAAGTGATTGAAAATGATGCTGAACTTTTTACTATATCAAAATATCCAGACAATAAAAAAACAGATGATGTTGAAATGACTTGGATTCAGTGTGATATATTTCATTACGAACAGGTTGTTGCCGCAATGAATCAAATAGATATTGCTGTATTCTTTATCGACCCAACAAAGAATTCTGCCAAAATAACACAATCATCAGCAAGAGATTTAACATTAATCGCAGCAGATAATTTTGGTCGAGCAGCGGCCATCAATCAAGTAAAAAAAGTAATCTACATACCTGGGAGTCGTTATGATAATGAAACAATTGAACGCCTAGGTGCATATGGTACTACTGTAGAAACAACAAATTTAGTTTTTAAACGTTCTTTAGTTAATGTAGAATTACAAGTTTCAAAGTATGATGATGTTAGATCAACGATGAAGGTAGTTTTACCAAAGGGATGGACATTAAAGAACGTTGTAAACCACTTTATTGCATGGATGGGTTACACTAAAGGAACTTTTGTGAAAACAGAAAAATCACATGATCAATTTAAGATATATATTAAGAATAAGGTGCGACCGCTCGCAGTATTTAAAATAGTAGAAACAGCTGATGGAATAATAACTTTAATTTTATTGAGTGGAAGTTTAGTGAAAAAATATACAGTTAATCAAGGGAAGTTAGAATTTAGATTAATCAAAGAGTCGGCAGTCGTTTATATACATCTATACGATTATATCCCTCGATTATTTTGGCCGATTTATTACTTTATACAAGCACCAATGCAAAAAATGATGATTCATGGCTTTGAAGTTGACTGCCGGATTAAAGATTTTCAAAGTCGATTAAAATCAGGAGAAAATATGAAATATACTAAATGATATTGGGTGATATGGATGCAAATACTACTAGTAGAAGATGACAATACTTTGTTTCAAGAATTGAAAAAAGAATTAGAACAATGGGATTTTAATGTTGCTGGTATTGAAGATTTCGGCAAAGTAATGGATACATTTGAAAGTTTTAATCCTGAAATTGTTATATTGGATGTTCAATTACCTAAATATGATGGGTTTTATTGGTGCAGAAAAATGAGAGAAGTTTCCAACGTACCAATATTATTTTTATCATCTCGTGATAATCCAATGGATCAAGTGATGAGTATGGAACTTGGCGCAGATGATTATATGCAAAAGCCTTTTTATACAAATGTATTAATTGCTAAATTACAAGCGATTTATCGACGAGTGTATGAATTTACTGCTGAAGAAAAACGCACGTTAACATGGCAAGATGCCATTATAGATCTATCAAAAGATAGTATACAAAAAGGTGACGATACGATTTTTCTATCCAAAACAGAAATGATTATATTAGAAATTCTTATTACCAAAAAAAATCAAATCGTTTCGAGAGATACAATTATCACTGCATTATGGGATGATGAAGCATTTGTTAGTGATAATACGTTAACAGTAAATGTGAATCGTTTACGAAAAAAATTATCTGAAATAAGTATGGATAGTGCAATCGAAACAAAAGTAGGAAAAGGATATATGGCTCATGAATAATTTGAAATGGGTAGCTTATTTTTTGAAATCTCGCATGAACTGGATATTTTGGATATTGTTTTTAAACTTCCTTATGTTAGGTATTAGTCTAATCGATTATGATTTTCCAATAGACAGTTTATTTTATATTGTCTCTTTGAATTTAAGTTTAACAATGATTTTTCTTATATTGACATATTTTAAAGAAGTAAAATTATATAAGCATTTTGACAAAGATAAAGAAATAGAAGAAATTAAACATAAAGATTTAGCGGAAACGCCATTTCAACGTCATACAGTTGATTATTTATATCGTCAAATCTCAGCTCACAAAGAAAAGGTTGTTGAGCAACAGTTACAATTGAATATGCATGAACAGACCATTACAGAATTTGTGCACGACATAAAAACACCTGTGACAGCCATGAAATTATTAATTGATCAAGAAAAAAATCAAGAAAGAAAACAGGCATTACTATATGAATGGTCTCGTATAAACTCGATGCTGGATACACAGCTGTATATTACTAGATTAGAATCTCAACGCAAAGATATGTATTTTGATTACGTGTCACTTAAACGCATGGTCATTGATGAAATACAATTAACAAGACATATTAGTCAGGTTAAAGGTATTGGTTTTGATGTTGACTTTAAAGTGGATGATTATGTTTATACAGATATAAAATGGTGTCGTATGATTATTAGACAAATTTTGTCAAACGCATTGAAATATAGTGAGAATTTTAATATTGAAATTGGGACAGAATTAAATGATCAACATGTTTCGTTATATATTAAAGACTATGGCAGAGGTATTAGTAAAAAAGATATGCCGCGAATATTTGAACGAGGATTTACGTCAACGGCTAACAGAAATGAAACGACGTCTTCAGGTATGGGTCTATATTTAGTAAATAGTGTAAAGGATCAATTAGGTATTCACCTGCAAGTCACGTCGACTGTTGGTAAGGGGACAACTGTCAGATTGATTTTCCCATTACAAAATGAAATTGTTGAACGCATGTCGGAAGTGACAAATTTGTCATTTTAAACATGCGTTTTGTTACTTAGAATTGATACATCAATGCAGCTTCAACGTTATAATAAGATAGATGTTAGTCATATGTTAAATTGAAGATACAAGTGCCAAAGCCTAAAGGAAATGAAGTTAAGATAAATTATAGGAGTGTTAAAGTGGCAATTTTAGAAGTAAAACAATTAACAAAAATATATGGAACTAAAAAAATGGCACAAGAAGTGTTGCGAGATATCAATATGTCTATTGAAGAAGGCGAGTTTATTGCTATTATGGGTCCCTCTGGATCTGGGAAAACGACATTATTAAATGTTTTAAGTTCAATTGATTATATTTCACAAGGTTCTATTACATTAAAAGGAAAAAAATTAGAAAAGCTTTCAAACAAGGAATTATCTGATATACGCAAGCATGATATTGGTTTTATTTTTCAAGAGTATAATTTACTGCATACATTGACTGTTAAAGAAAATATAATGTTACCACTAACGGTACAGAAGTTAGATAAAGAACACATGTTAAATCGTTATGAAAAAGTAGCAGAAGCATTAAATATATTGGATATTAGTGATAAATATCCTTCTGAATTGTCTGGTGGACAAAGACAACGAACATCTGCTGCAAGAGCGTTTATTACATTACCTTCTATTATATTTGCTGACGAACCAACAGGTGCACTGGATTCTAAAAGTACTCAAGATTTATTAAAACGATTAACAAGAATGAATGAAGCATTTAAGTCTACAATTATTATGGTAACGCATGATCCTGTTGCAGCAAGTTATGCCAATAGAGTAGTGATGCTAAAAGATGGTCAAATTTTCACTGAATTATACCAAGGGGATGACGATAAACATACCTTTTTCAAAGAAATAATACGTGTACAAAGTGTTTTAGGTGGCGTTAATTATGACCTTTAACGAGATAATATTTAAAAATTTCCGTCAAAATTTATCACATTATGCCATCTATCTTTTTTCATTAATTACGAGTGTAGTATTGTATTTTAGCTTTGTAGCATTAAAATACGCGCATAAACTAAACATGACAGAGTCATATCCAATTATAAAGGAAGGCTCACAAGTCGGAAGCTACTTTCTATTTTTCATCATAATTGCATTTTTGTTATATGCCAATGTGTTATTTATTAAACGACGAAGTTATGAGCTTGCATTATATCAAACATTAGGTTTATCGAAATTCAACATTATTTATATACTAATGCTCGAACAAATACTAATATTTATAATTACGGCAATATTAGGTATTATTATTGGTATTTTTGGTTCGAAACTGTTATTAATGATTGTCTTTACATTATTAGGAATTAAAGAAAAGGTTCCAATTATTTTTAGCTTGAGGGCGGTATTTGAAACATTAATGTTAATCGGTGTCGCTTATTTTTTAACATCTGCTCAAAATTTTATATTAGTGTTCAAACAATCTATTTCACAGATGTCAAAGAATAACCAGGTTAAAGAAACAAATCATAATAAAATTACATTTGAAGAGGTTGTTTTAGGCATCTTAGGTATAGTATTGATTACCACAGGATACTATCTATCTTTGAACATTGTTCAATATTATGATTCTATCGGTACACTTATGTTTATTTTATTGTCAACTGTGATTGGGGCATACTTATTTTTTAAAAGCTCTGTTTCTCTAGTTTTTAAAATGGTGAAGAAGTTTAGAAAAGGTGTTATAAGTGTAAATGATGTCATGTTCTCATCATCTATAATGTATCGTATTAAGAAAAATGCTTTTTCACTTACGGTTATGGCAATCATTTCAGCGATTACTGTTTCAGTTCTTTGCTTTGCTGCTATAAGTAGAGCGTCCTTATCAAGTGAAATAAAATATACTGCACCACACGACGTTACAATTAAAGACCAACAAAAAGCTAATCAATTAGCAAGTGAATTAAACAATCAAAAAATTCCTCATTTTTATAATTATAAAGAAGTAATTCATACGAAATTGTATAAAGATAATTTATTTGATGTAAAAGCGAAAGAACCATACAATGTAACAATTACTAGTGATAAATACATCCCTAATACTGATTTGAAACGTGGACAAGCTGATTTGTTTGTAGCGGAAGGTTCTATCAAAGATTTAGTGAAACATAAAAAGCATGGTAAAGCAATTATAGGAACGAAAAAACATCATGTTAATATTAAGTTACGTAAAGATATTAATAAAATCTATTTTATGACAGATGTTGATTTAGGTGGACCAACGTTTGTCTTAAATGACAAAGACTATCAAGAAATAAGAAAGTATACAAAGGCAAAGCATATCGTCTCTCAATTTGGATTCGATTTGAAACATAAAAAAGATGCTTTAGCATTAGAAAAAGCGAAAAATAAAGTTGATAAATCTATTGAGACAAGAAGTGAAGCGATAAGCTCAATATCAAGTTTAACCGGAATATTATTATTTGTAACATCATTTTTAGGTATTACATTCTTGATTGCTGTATGTTGCATTATATACATTAAGCAAATAGATGAAACCGAAGATGAGTTAGAGAATTATAGTATTTTGAGAAAGCTTGGATTTACACAAAAAGATATGGCAAGGGGACTAAAGTTTAAAATTATGTTTAATTTTGGGTTACCTTTAGTTATTGCACTATCACATGCATATTTTACATCATTAGCATATATGAAATTAATGGGTACAACGAATCAAATACCGGTTTTCATAGTAATGGGATTATACATTTGTATGTATGCTGTTTTTGCAGTGACGGCTTATAATCATTCGAAGCGAACAATTAGACATTCCATATAAAATATACAGATGGCTTTCAGTAGAGTAGTGGATTCGGATTCACGTACTATACTGGGAGCTTTTTATTATAAATGAAGAGAAGTTATATTTTTAGCATGTATAGTTGAATACTGGGTTAAAATACCATATTAATAATGAAGTAAAGGTATGAGTGATTATGAAAGTGTTTTGAATGAAATTTATTTAATTGGTGATGCTTTTAATTGAAAAGATTAACAGGATTCAACTTTGTAAATTGTATTAAATGTGAGAAAATAAAAGTATATTCATTGAGAGATATATGAGTCAATGATCGTTTTAAACAAGATAAGTGTATTTTAATATGTAAAAGTTATGTAATAAATATTGTATCGTTGCAAATTTCCCAACTATATCCACTTACAATTTTTAGAGTTTTATAGATAAAAAATTGCCTATACAACAACTTTTTCAAAACAAATGCCTACTACTATTTAAATTTTATGTAAAAGTTAAGTTTCGGAATTGTTAAAAATTTGTAAATTGAATTGTGGGATTGTAAATTTTGTGCTATTTTCATATAAGGGCAAATACAGTAAATTGTTTACTGTGAGGCATTTTTGAAATTAATATCAGTACACTAAAATTATACTGACGATTGATAATAACAAATTTGTATCATTAGTTTGTAAATTCACTTGTCTTAATTTGAAACAAATTATAACTGAATGTGATTGGTGACAATCGCTTAAATGGAGGATTTTAAATGTTTAGTAAGAAAAAAGATAAGTTTATGGTTCAATTAGAAGAGATGGTTTTCAATCTGGATCGTGCTGCTATTGAATTCGGTAAAATGGATTTCAATACTCATTTAGATTTAAAAGCATACTCAGACAACATTAAAACTTATGAGTCACATGGTGACGAATTAGTACATCAAGTAATTACTGATTTAAATCAAACATTTATCACACCAATTGAACGTGAAGATATTTTATCATTATGTGATGCAATTGATGATGTTTTAGATGCAATTGAAGAAACGGCAGCTATGTTTGAAATGTATTCAATCGAATACACAGATGAATATATGGCTGAGTTTGTTGATAACATTCAAAAAGCAGTTGCAGAAATGAAACTTGCTGTCGGCTTATTAGTCGATAAAAAATTATCACATATGCGTATTCATTCAATTAATATTAAAGAATTTGAAACAAACTGTGATGGTATTTTAAGACAGTCAATTAAACATATTTTCAATAGCGAAACAGATCCAATCACATTAATTAAAATAAAAGATATTTATGAAAGCATGGAAGAAATTGCTGATAAATGTCAAATCGTAGCAAATAATTTTGAAACTATTATTATGAAAAATAGCTAAGGGGAGTATATATTTATGTCATATATAATCATCGTCACTATAGCTGTAGTTATTTTCTCGCTGATATTTGACTTTATCAATGGATTCCATGATACAGCCAATGCAGTAGCTACTGCTGTATCTACTAGAGCGTTAACGCCTAAAACGGCAATTTTAATGGCAGCAGTGATGAACTTTATAGGTGCTTTAACATTTACGGGCGTTGCAGGCACCATTACTAAAGACATTGTCGATCCATTTAAATTGGAAAATGGATTAGTTGTTGTGTTAGCTGCAATACTTGCGGCTATTATTTGGAATTTAGCTACTTGGTTTTACGGAATTCCAAGTTCGTCTTCACATGCACTTATAGGTTCAATTGCGGGTGCAGCAATCGCATCTGAAGGCTCATTTGGAGTGTTACATTACCAAGGTTTCACAAAAATTATTATTGTATTAATCGTTTCGCCGATTATAGCATTTTGTGTTGGTTTCTTGATGTATTCAATTTTTAAAGTTATCTTTAAAAACGCAAATTTAACAAGAGCGAATCGTAATTTTAGATTTTTCCAAATTTTCACAGCAGCGTTACAATCATTCTCTCACGGTACGAATGATGCGCAAAAATCAATGGGTATTATTACGTTGGCATTGATTGTTGCTAATGTACAGAATGATGGCAGCGTTGAACCACAGTTATGGGTAAAATTTGCCTGTGCGACAGCAATGGGGCTTGGTACTGCAATTGGTGGCTGGAAAATTATCAAAACTGTAGGTGGTAATATTATGAAAATACGTCCTGCAAATGGTGCAGCGGCCGATTTATCATCTGCATTAACAATTTTTGTTGCGTCATCTCTGCATTTCCCATTATCAACTACACACGTTGTGTCATCATCAATTTTAGGTGTTGGTGCTTCTAACAGAGCTAAAGGTGTTAAATGGAGCACTGCTCAACGTATGATTATTACATGGGTGATTACATTACCGATATCTGCGTTTTTAGCAGCGTTTTTATTCTATATACTTAACTTATTTTTCTAATTGAAAATTAAGCTATACTGAACTTCAGTATCACAAACATATGGTGGTATTGAAGTTCATTTTTTATGTAAGTAGATAACATATTTTATAGAGTTTACATAGATAGACCAAGACAAAGCATTTTAATTTGGGGCTATGTTATAAATGTATTCCATGGAACATAATCAGTTAGGTCATTAAAATATATGTAAGAGCAAAATAATGATTTAATAGTTTATATTCTTCAATGAATGAATAATTAAATAGCTATCAACTTGTTTAATTAACCTAAATTGTGATAAAGTCCGTATAATTGTGTAAAAGTAAAAAGGCCATATAACAGTCCTTTTACGGTACAATGTTTTTAACGACAAAAACATACCCAGGAGGACTTTTACATGACCCAAGTACATTTTACACTGA
>NZ_JACVZJ010000033.1:0-13674 GCF_017151945.1 Staphylococcus sp. EG-SA-10 | reverse complement strand
AAAGTAATTAAAGCTTTTAAACTTAAACCTGACTGTCATTGTACATCGAAATATCTGAATAACCTCATTGAGCAAGATCACCGTCATATTAAAGTAAGAAAGACAAGGTATCAAAGTATCAATACAGCAAAGAATACTTTAAAAGGTATTGAATGTATTTACGCTCTATATAAAAAGAACCGCAGGTCTCTTCAGATCTACGGATTTTCGCCATGCCACGAAATTAGCATCATGCTAGCAAGTTAAGCGAACACTGACATGATAAATTAGTGGTTAGCTATATTTTTTTACTTTGCAACAGAACCAAATAATATATCTTTTAATCATATTGTAGATTAAAAGATATATATGAAATTCAATTATTTTCATGGATAGTGAATAAACATTTTAGTTGCTATACTTTTAATATCCATTTTTGACGTGCTTTCGAATTAAGGGGATGCATGATTTCATTGGTTTCTGGATTCATGAGTCGTTTTACTTTCTTTTTATGTGGTTTCAACATCTCTAATACTTCATTAACACGTGCTTCAACACCGGGCTTTTTAGCGTAAGCGCCCCAAGCTAATATCACTTCATCTGACTCTTTCACTGCCTTCATAATTTGAATATCTGTATGCTTATCATACGCATTTTCTAAATGTTTGAGATTGATAGGGGTTGTAATATTAGAGTATAGATTCACAAAATTGATTGAACCAAATGCATCCATTTCTGAAACTTTGTTCATGATGAGTTGGGTCGTTAGGTCAATATTGAGAATGCCATCATAATGCGGATACATTGTAATGATTGTGATTGATTGTTTTTCACTATTCCATGTTTTCTTAAGTAGATAGCGATGTTGTTTGTCATCACTGAATATGGCTTCTGTTTTTAATGTACTTTTGATTGTTTCCATATAATTTTCACTCCTCTAGTATTCTTCAGGTAATAACATGACATAATAAGAAAGGTCTACATCATCTTCTCGAATAATGTAGACCTTATTGATATTGATTGCTTTTGAATAATTAGCTTTATGGATTTTCGCATATTCAGGTCGTTCTTGTTTGTGTTTGATATATAATTGATTGCGATGCTTATTGAACTGGAATATATGAAAATAATCTACTGAAGTATTATCTTTGGTTTGTTCTTGTTCTCGCTCAGATACGAGTTGCCATAATTGGTGTTGTAAGATATTAGGTAAGTTGTTGGCGATACCCCGGGTGATATATCTATTCATAAGAGACTTCCTTTCGTTCTGACTCTTTCATCCAAATGATGATTTCACTTAGTATTGTAATGACTAATTGTGTAATTTTGATGTATTTATGCATTTTATTGTCCTCCTGTTAGTAAGTATCGTTGATCCAAAAGAGGCATGATAGTGTTGTGTAGGTATAAGAAATCCATATCGTGATTTTCGTCGATATAACCGATGGCTATGAGTTGTTTCTGATAGTAGAGAATGAAAGGATAGATATTACTTTCATGAAGTGTGTCAGAGTAGTAGGTATTAGTCTGAAGTGTTTTATTACTGAGTGGGCCAAGTCTTACATATTGATTGGGTAAGATATCATCAGCGATTTCCTCGATAGATTCGCAGTGCCACACTTCGTCCCTTGGCAGATTGAATAAGTTGGTTATATAGTGCTTGAGTTGTTGTTCTAGTGTCATGGTTATGACCTCCTAATGTATTTGATTGATGTATGCATGTGATACATCATTTTGATAATATATATTTGATTTTTATTTCATTTCGCTCACTTTTGTCACTAATAACTAAGTGGTAAAAGTGGTAATTTGGTCGATGAAATAATCATTTTGACCATATATTTCAAATTGGAATTTGGGCATAAAAAAAGACCCCCAATCTTTTTTCAAAGATTGAGGGATAAGACTTTCGTCAATTTTATACCTTACAAGTTTTACTTGTTTATCTGTCGTAATTTCAATTGAATCAATTAACATTTTCATAAGTTGATTTTTAGCTTCGGGTGTAGCCTTTCTTAAGTACACGCTGAATCGTGTTATCATCAAAATGAGTCGTCCTTTTAATTTATCAAAATTAGGTATTTCATCCTGTGATTGATTTGCTTGTTGCGCTTCTTTAATTTGTTGATCTAATACTTCTAACTGTTGATTCATTTGACTTTGTTTAGCTTTTAACATTTCGCTATCCATCTGATCATCTAAGAACAATTCTAACAATCGTTCTTGTTGTGTTTTAAGCTTAGCTTTTTGTTTTTCTAAACTATCAATGTCATATTTAATTTCTGTTTGGTTACTATGCTTTTGTTTCAGTTCTTCTATCACATTTGACGCAATCTGCTTGATAATATCTGGTTGAGACAGAATACGATTCAAATGAACATTAATTACACGCTCGACGACTTCAGCATTGATGGAATTACTGTGACATGCAGAACTCCCTGAACGATTGAATAATGAACAAATGTAATAACGCTTGATTGTCCGTTCTTTGGACTTTTTCGTTTTATAATACGTCCGTCGACATACCATATTATTTCCGCATTCTGGGCATTTAATAAGGCCACGTAAGTAGAAATCTCCACCAATAGGTCTGCCCGGTTTAAAACTTTTAGAAGCTAATTTTTCATGAACTTTATCAAATACCTCTTCACTTATAATGGCTTCATGTTTACCTTTGACCAATATCACATCATTTTTATCACTTTTGCCACTTCTTCGCTGTACAGCCCAGTTTTGATGGTTATTGAATCTGACATAGCCTTTATAGACTGGATTATTCAAAATGTATTTAACACCATACACTGAAAATGGCTTTTGATTAATAGTACGATACCCCTTTTGATTAAGTACGGTTGTAATGGCTTTGAGGCCTTTATTATGATTCAAATATAAATCGAAAATTTCACGTACAATATTAGCTTCATTTTCATCGATAACCAAATCATTTTTCTGTGTAAGTGGATTAAGTGATAATTTGTAGCCTAAAACACGACCGGTGATTGCCTCTCCGCTCCTTGCCTTAGCATTCATAGAAAGTTTCACATTCGAAATCAAAGTCTGGCGTTCTATAGATCCTATTAACCCAAACATTGTAACGAGTACTTCTCCAGAAGCATTGGATGTATCAATATTCTCAGAAATCGATTTATACCCTACATCATGTTCTTTGAATTCATGAATAATATTAAACACGTCTCTCATTGATCGTGAGATACGATTCAATTTCCAACTTAACACCATTTCGATTTTATTATCCTTAACATCTTGTAATAGACGTTTCATTGCCGGACGACCTTCAATATTTTTACCTGAAATGCCTGAGTCAGTATATGTCTCATAGTCATAACCTGGGAAATTTTTCACAACTTCTTTGATGAGTACTTGTTCCTGCTCATGGATTGAGTACCCATGCTCCGACTGCTCTGACGTACTAACGCGTGAATAAAGTGCAATTTTACCCTTCATATCATACCGCTCCTTTTATTAGATTATTGCTACAGACTATCGGTCTTGTAACAACATATAGATAATATATATTTATAATTTCGTTTCATTTTTATCACTTTTACCACTTAATCATATGAGTACTACAGGCAACTGCCTGTAGTACGTAATTAGCCTTAATTACCTTTATTGATACGTTCTTCTATGATAGGTACAAGCACTTCTACAAATGCTTCAATTTGTTCATTATTCATCGTCAAAGTCCTCCCAACCTAAGTTCAAATCATCTTCGTATAAGAACTCATCATCTGTTACATTCTCATTTTCATCGAATGAAATCATGTCATCTTTTTTATCAGTTTCTTTCCATCCTAAATCGATCCAATACTTATAACCATTATTTAGTCTACTTTGTACATTAAAGTTAGCTTGAACCAAATCATTAATAACTTGAGAGCTTACTTTAATTTCATCTCTAATAACCTCATTTAGCCTAGACACTTTGATACGTGACCCTGGTTTAATTGCTGTAAGTTTTCGGAGTAAATTAATACATGCTTTCTGATTTGGAATACTTACGGACCTGCTAGAAACAAATTCATATCCAAAATTTAACCAATCGTGAGTAATTTCAGTGACACGGCTATTTTCAAGGTACTCGATATCTGCTTTTACAATCTGTTGATACACATACATCAAGTAAAGAAAGATTTCTTTCTTTTCATCCTGTAACTTTTCAATTAAGTCGGGATCAGCTTTTTCAACATAATATTCACATGGAATAACAGCAATTCTACGCTCTAATGCTTTTGCGTGCTCAGATGGAAAGTTTAGTACAGCATTAGTATTAAAAATCAGTTTTAAATCTAATGTGACTTCTACTTGTGTCTGTCCCTTTCTATCAACATGGATAGGTTCAACTGAAAGTAACTTCTTAAAGTCATTTACTACCTTCTCATTGATTCTTGCCTCACCAATTTCATCACTTGCCATTAATCGTTTCCCAATTAAGCTTTCTTTATCAAAACGTCCACCAAGTTCGTTTAGCGTTTTTGATATAACGTCATTTTGATGAAAGAATGATTTCAACAACTTTATATATACTGATTTTCCATTATTAGCAGCGCCATGCAGAATCAAACCTCTTCGTAGTTTGGTATTAGCAGTAAGCAGTATTGCTGTATGCTGTATCAGAAAGTGCTTTAAATCGGTATCAAAGTTAGCAAGCTCTAGCATGTATTTACTGAAGTGGTCAGGTATATTTTCATTTATAACATCACCTTTATCTATTTCTATATTCAAGCGTGTTTTAGGGAATATATCTATACAGTTTTTAACAACTTCAAATGTATTTAGATTAAACATGCTAGGACCGCAACCAATATACTGCTTATCCTCAATAAGCTCTTCTACATCTGTTGATTTTTGTAAGCCATTCACTATGTTTGTCAGAGTACTTAGTGAAGGTTTATAATCTATTAACAACACTTGTATCATTTTAGATATCAACCCTTGTAATTCATCTTCATTTACCTTTTGCCAACCTATATCTTTGAAAATAAACAACTCTGAATCAAAACGCTTGATATGAAAAATACTTATCATCATTTCCACTAATATTGTGTCATTTGGCTTTTTTTGAATGCCAAAATAACTGTATATGTTAGGTCTATAGTCGACATCTTTAGGAATGTTAAGCTGTAGCTTATCGATAAGCTCGTTATACACCGTTATAGCTTGTTCAGACTTGTCTATTTCATCATCATTTCCAACACTAATGGTTAGGATAGCAATCAGACCTTGACGGTCGATTGCCTCCTTAGCCACACTTAATAGCTTAGATAACATTTGTAATATATGATTCATTATAATAATCCTCCATCTTCATTTAATGATGCTACATCTTGTACATAGTAATTACCGTTAAAGCAACCTACATGGATTAAATGCTTTCTATCAATATAAGGGTCATAATTCTCATGAGTGGAGCTATAATTACTGTGACGTTTAAGCCAATCATTGATTGACAACTGCTTAGCTGTCTTTTGTGTTGAGATATTACGATTCACATATACGATCTGATTATTCACTTCAATTTCATATGTGAATTGATGTTTCACATCACCTGAGAAATTTGTTTCTCTCACAGAATATAACGTAGCTACATATATATAATTTTCTTTGAGTGGTGTACTACTTGGTATTTGTAAACTTTGTCCTCTATCATTATTCATGGCCCTCACCTCCCAGTTCTTCCACTGTCACATGTGCAAATTCATCATTGAACAACTGGTTAGCTGTACTTTTCATTAGCTGAGCAACATCACGTGCAGTTACTTCATCATCACATTCAATCATAATCGCATCGTGTATCGGCACTATAATCTTGAACGTTTTTTGTTCGCATTGTGCTTTGTACACTTCCAACAGAATATGCTTGAAAACATAACTCGCTACAGTTTGTACATAAAATGCCATAATACTGCTACCTTGAAATGCGCTCATATCATGTTCAATGCCATAAGGCATAGGAATGGTTTTATGCTCTTCGATTTGTTTCTTAAGTTCAATGACTTTTGTAAATTGGCTGACCGCATCCAACCATTGCACTTCACTTACATATTGTTTCAACTTGAATTTAGGGCTATCGAAGTTGCCACCAAATAGAAACGAACCAATAAATGCACGTTTAACAAATACTCGTAGCTCATATGATAAGCCTAATTCACTTAGCAATGCGTCATACAATCCGTCTTTCTGATTTAAAAAGTCAATCAGTTTTGAATCTTGAGTCATGTACGCAACAACCGAAGGTTCAAATGATTTAAAATCGACAGTATATACCTTCTTATATTTTGAAGGTAAAATCGTGCATTGGACTGCTTTAGGTAAGCCCTGAATATTAAAATTTTTAGTTGTGATTCGATGTGTTCGTGTACCAATCAACGATAATTGTGTATATAATCGATTCGTACCATTTAATGACTGATCTAATCTATCAAATAACTGTTCGATTTTATCAGAATGTTCATTGTTCTTAGCCTTTTCAAGCATTATCGCTTTGATATCGGGTAATTTATCAATATTAAGTGTAATAGGTTCTGCTTCAATTTCTTCCTTTAATGCTTCCAATTCATGATGGACTTCCACATATTGATCTAATTTAGCTTGTTCATCAGCTAAAAGTGCATTATATTGTTGGTCAAGCTGCTGACTGAATTGTTGCTGCAATTGTTGAACATCAGTTTGGTTAGATGATTTGTCCATTAACCATTGTTGGGTTTTGTCACTTTGAGTCAATGACATCAGTTTGTCTCTTGTCTCCATATAAATCTGCTCCTTTATGGCAGAAAGTTGCGCGCTAACTTTTGCTTTAATTTTTTATTTGTCTTGGCCTCGACAATGTATAATTTAGCAATATTATACTAAGGTGTAATTGAGTTATTAAAAAATCACCAAAAAAAATAAACCCAACAAACGTTGATATAACAAGGTTTGTTGGGTTTGTTTTTTTATTTAAATTTATTCTTATGTTTAACTCTAAAAAACAATCTTAATCTGTTTTAGAACCAAATCTACGATTTTTAATTGCTTTTTTAAAGTCTTCTACGAAAGGTCCTACCATGAAATTATCAAAGCTGTAGCCAGACTCTTCTACCTTTGACAGTGTATTCAATGCCTGGTTTACAAAGTAGCTTCCTTGTTCTGTTATTTCGTTTCTCACTACCATTTGGGCATTTGAATAGTTTAACTTCACTTTATCGTTACTTATATATCTGTCAATTTTAATAATTGCATTATGTACATCTTCAATAGCATATCTTACGTAATCACTATTTATCTTATTAAAATATTTCGGATTAATGCTATATTTCATTAATTCACTTTCTAACCTCTCTAAGTCAAACTTAGCTTGTAAAAAGAAATCTAAATAGCTCGGCTGTTTATTTGCACTCTCTATATTAGCCTCGATAATTTTTATTTTTTTAATAATATTACTTTGGTTCATTGTATGTAACCTATTTTTTTTGTAATATAAAATCCCAAAATTTTGAGAGCTACGTCTTAATGTACTATTGTTCCAAAATTGTTGATTTTTATAAAATTCTGCTACGTCCCACTTTCTATTATTTTTAACCAATTCATGATCAATCAACTTAGATATACTTTTAATAGATTCTTTATGAATATTTTTTCTCAATTTGTTTTTCTTATCTAAACTTTCGATAAAATTACTATCAGCTCTTTGTGAACGTTTTAGCATATCTGCAATTAACCAATCAAGCTCCATATACTCTGTTTCATCATAGTCCCATACATCTTTAATTAAGCTATCTAATGGCATTTCATTTTTCTCGTATAATAGGTGGTTTAATTCGTAATCCTTTTTGGGATACTTACCTTCTTTTATTGCATTTGTGTATTCTTCTAATTCATTATTTTCTTTTATTTGGGTGTTTCTACGTTCTTTTGCCATAAATTGAAAAATCGTTTCATCTATAGATTTTAATACTTCATTTTGTAGCTCAATTCTTTTATGTATGGGCAAAGGTGTCATATATTGGTATAATTCTTGTTCCTTTTTATTAATTGATTCACCAATACTTAACCATGCTTTAGTATTTTGATATACGTCTTTCGTATGTATGTCTGCAATTAATCTTTTGTATTTAATTTCATTGATAGATTTCATTAACTGATAAGTATATTCCATGTAACTAGATGCTTTTATATTTTCAATCATCTCTTTTTTAGATTTTCCGTTTTGTTTAAAAGCTTTGGAATTTATATCCACTGGGTAATAGTCAATACTTTTTAGTAGCACCTTTATTAATTCTTTTGCGACGCCATTAAATGTGTATTGATTATTTTTATCTTGGCCTTTGTAATTGTGAAAAATTTTCATATCAATTTTAAAAAGCTTAGTAATGGTTTCCATTCTTTTTTTAAACTTATGTGGAGTGAGCTCTAATTCTATGCGAATATCTTCCTTTGAATATAATTTTTTTACTATCTCATTCGATGACATCATACTCTGCCTCCTAGTTTATGTCTAATTCTTTTTTGTTTTTCACTTATACATTCAGATATGAAATCTTCAAAATCTAATTCAGGTTATTTTGGATTTCTAACATTTTCTTCGTGTCCAATAACACTTACTAACTTTCCTAGACTACTTCTTTTCTCACTCTCATAATACTTATTATTCACGCCACATTCAGTAAAATAATTTATAATATTTTGAATATCCTTAATACTAGCTTCAATATTTAATATCTTCTTACATCCACTTATTATTCAAAATTATTTTGTATCTCGTGTTTTTTAATTACATCAGTGAGTAATGAAAAATCAAATTTTCTAATTTCCTGATTTCCATTAATTTCAGATATTTTCTCAACTAATTTCTTATCAAACAAATTACCGATAATAGTATTTACTGCTTTAATTTTACGATCATATGGTTTACTATAATAATATTTATCGGTTTCGTGTTTTATTGTTGAAAGTGGTTCTTTAATATTACCCTCATAACAAAATATGATTAAATTTATAGCATTTGAAAGCTGTAAAGCTACTTCATTATACTGTTTTCTTTGCCTATTAATATCTAAATTACCTTTATTCGCTACTTCCTGCAATTGATTACCTTCATTAATTACTTTAAACGGGTTAAATAAAGGTAATTTGTCTTGATTTGATAATTTTTAGTAAGTCTTCAGCAATATGATAACCACAATTAAACGTACCTAAAACTTTTTTAGAATTACCTTTTAAGCTGTATGAAAAACAGTAATAGCTATCTGTCAGTATGCCACCTTCACCGTCTTTCTTTTGATCTTCTAATAATTTTAAATGTGATATAGGTGTCACATCATATTTCTCAAGAAATTTAAGCCTATTTTCATGACCTCTTAAATTCATACTTAAAGACCCCTTTGTTTAAATTTGATACATTATTATTAATTACTCTGATTTACACTCTTCATCTACTTACCAATTTTTTAGTTTTATTTGTGATAAGCTTCAGCGTATCGATTAAGAGTGAGGTACAAAATATAACAACCCTGATCATTAGTTCTAAAGATCAGGGCTGTTTGAATCTATTTTATTTTAACAATAAATTCGTAAAGATTATTTATATCATCTAGGTTCTGATTACATTTAAAACTGTCATAACAAATGTAATCTCCTTTTTTAGTATATGTTCCACTACTCTTATTATGTTTAGTTTTATTGAGAAAGAGTGATGTATCGGATTCCTGATTACAAATTTTACAGAATCCTTTTACTTTATTTGGTGAAATTTCGCCATATATACCTTCGAATTTATCATCTAAATTTTTATAAACGATATATTTTCGGTTAGAAGAATTATCATTCCATCCTAAATATGAAATTTCTTTTGTATCAATTAAATTTATATCTGGTCTCTTTAATTTTTTTACTTTACGAAAAATTTTCTCCAGTTGACTTGATGAAGGTATTTCAAAATCTTGGATGTACACTTTTAATTCATTTAAAAGATGTTCTGCTTTTTTCTTAGTTAATTTTACATCGTCAATCGATGTAATAAAGTCCGAGATATCAATATCTTTTTCTTTAAAGATATCATTAATTTCATTTAGTAAAAAATCTTTTTGTGTTTTATGGGAATTCATATCGTTTGTACGATATAACTTAATCAATTGATATACTAACTGCTTTACTTTAACAAACTTATACACTTCTATTTTATTCATTTCATATTCCTCCATTTTTGTTGAAGTACTTTGTGAAATGAATGCTATTCATAACTAAGTACTTCTTATCTTTGAGTTAGAGTACTATAGCGTATGATGTATGACATATTTATATGTCGCATTATAATCAGCTCCTATAAAAATCTTCCACACTATCTTAGCAGATGATTTTATAAAAGTGAATAAATACCCCTTAAAATATCTAGTGGCATATTTATACTTATATTATATTCAGTAACTGCTCTTTTACTTATTTCAGCATCCGAATCAAGATTTATCACTTCAAACTCTAGTATCTAACTGGATATAAATGGAATTCAACAGTTACTCCCGCTTCTGTTAATGCTCATTGTCTTATCTCGAAACCGATCAAGTGATCCGACTGTCGTATGTGTAGATGGTAAATCACTAAAGTCTGTTTCAAGAATTGGTACTGCATACTTCGGTGTATCTCCTTCAACACCTTTAAGATACATAGACCATGCAAACTAATTCAATTCTTTACTCCATACTCCCTTATCATTAATTTCATTACTTGATTATGTTATACATACATTATTGCATTATAGCTTCATTCACTATTTATCATTCCCAATCTTTATTACATAATTCTTTAGCGATTTGTTCGGTGGTTAAGCAATCCCTATTCAAAATTTCATTCACATTAAAATACTTAACTCCCATCGATCCACCTTTAGATGTTTTCTTGTAGTCTGTCTCTATAAAATCTTCAATTAAGTAATAATAATGGGGTTCGTTCAATAGATTAGTCCACTTTTCTTTCCCAAGCACCATTATTTTATTTTTAACTATTTCATACTCATCAATCGATAACTCAGTACCTACAGGATAAACTGTCTTCAAGGATAATGAGCTCTCATTTATTTCCGTCACTATTACTTTGTCTACTTTTCCGATAGCTTTTATTGCTTTGTCTTTATATAGCCCAATGTATTCTATCGGCTTGAAACTGTAACCTCTTTTTTCAGCAGGATGAAAGTAAATATTATGTTTAAGGTTATCATCAAATGAGCTACCTAAAAGACACATTCTCATCCTTCCCTCAATATCATCTTGAATCGTCTACACTTAATTGGACATATTATAAGAGAATCAACTAGAAAATATTGGATAACTATTACTACTTACTTTAAATGTTATTAAGGAAATCTTTGACTTCATCTTTATGAATCATATTTTTAATTGGTAATGCATCTAATACTGCTTCTTTATGCTTATAAATGGGTTTATTCATTCTTGAATCTAATAACACTAATAAACCTTTATCCTGCTTTGTTCTTACTAATCTTCCTACACCTTGTTTCAGTTTAATTATCATTTCAGGAACTATAACTGCTTCATTACTATCATTTAATTTAGTAATCTTATATTTTGTAATTGGATCAATCGTAGGAAAAGGTAATCTGACAATAACTAATAATGTTAATAATTCATTTTTTAAGTCTATTCCTTCCCAAAATACTCCCGTACCCAATATTACACCTTTAGTTTTTTTAAATGATTCAATAATTTCATTTTGACTTTTACTACCATCATCTACATAGATAGTTTTATTAAATTTCCTTTTTGATAAATCATTATATACACCGTCAATGTCATCTTTAGCAGTAAACAATATCAAAGTGCCTCCCTTATTTTGGCTTGCCAATTCAAAAATATGTTTACCTATTTCTTCATAATATTTAACATCACGTTTATCAAATTTTGGTAAGTTTGGAGGTATGTAGAGCCTGCTTTCCTTGTACGGAAAATCATTATACTTAATATCTTCCTCATAGCCTTTAAAACCAATTATTTCTTTAATGTACTCATAGCTATTTTCATTATTAGTTTTATTAGTAATTGTTGCAGAAAGACATACAACTGGGTAACTTGTACTAAAAACTGTTTTTCTAAGTGTTTCAGCAATATTATTGGGACAAAATGAAATATCAATTTGGTCTTGCTTAGTTATTTCAGTCCAAAATATATATTTGTCGCTGTTATTTTGAAGATTTTTAAATAATGTTAACAGATTATTAGCTATTTCTAATTGTTCATTACTAACTAACGAAGATTGTTTAAATACAACAATATTATTAACATCGAATTCTTCAACTATTTCCTTTGTCATACTAATTAATTTGGCCATTTGATGATGACTAACAGGTTTTATATCAACTCGTCCAGTAGATAAACAATTACCATTTTTGTATATCTCACTTTTGGCACTATCCTTTTGAAGATTAAACCAATCTTCAATCATTTTTATATTTTTTAAATACCGAGATCTACTACCAACTCGGTTTGCGCCTTCTTTTATTTTATTTATCACAGTTTTAGAGTTAATAGTTTTAGTCATGTTAGCACGTTGTTTCTCTTCTAAGTTGTGAACTTCATCTACGATTAGCATACAAGGATCATCATAGATTAAACTCTCTTTTCCAAAGGTTAACTTTTTAAAATTCATCATTAACATATCTTGATTAACGATTATGACTTTCGGCTTATATTCATTGAGTCTAATATATCTATTTCCCTCTTTTAACTTATTTCTCATTTTAAAATAAGCGCATTCATTTTTATAGTGACATTTACTCATAATACAATTATTGGTAGATATTTGATTCCATTTTAAATTAGTCTCACGTACAGTTTGTTTTGTTAAACCATTATTTGCTATATCTAAAGCCTCCATTAAATTTAATTTACTTAAATTTTTACGATGAATTTCTTTAAAACAAGGATAGTTAGTTACACCTTTACCTACTATACAATCAACAGATATATGTAAAATTTCTTCAACTTGCTGTATATCATTGACTAGTTGCTCAGTTAATTGAATTGAGGAAGTCGTTACAATTAAAGGTTTTTTAGTACTTTTTGAAATCAATATACCAGGAATTAAATATCCAAATGATTTTCCTATACCTACTTGCGCTTCTACTATTAAATTTTCTCTTGAATCATAAGCATCAAATACATCATACATTAAAGTTTCTTGCCCATACCTTGTTTCCCAGCCTTTATTTTTCATATTTTCAATAGCCTTTGTTATATGATCGAATATAATTTGATTACTCTCATTCATTACATCACCCCATAATCAATTTAAACTAATTATACACTAATTAAGAACACATGTTCTTTTTACAAGTTTTTACTTGTAGATAATGTGTTTAAGTTAGTTATTGTATCCAATAAGATTAAGAGGTTCTGTTGCAAAGTTGAATTTATAGTATAATCTTAACCAAAAGGAGTCTTCTGTATGAACTATTTCAGATATAAACAATTTAACAAGGATGTTATCACTGTAGCCGTTGGCTACTATCTAAGATATGCATTGAGTTATCGTGATATATCTGAAATATTAAGGGAACTTGGTGTAAACGTTCATCATTCAACGGTCTACCGTTGGGTTCAAGAATATGCCCCAATTTTATATCAAATTTGGAAGAAAAAGCATAAAAAAGCTAATTACAAATGGCGTATTGATGAGACGTACATC
>NZ_JACVZJ010000032.1:0-18101 GCF_017151945.1 Staphylococcus sp. EG-SA-10 | reverse complement strand
AATGTACTTGGGTCATGTAAAAGTCCTCCTGGGTATGTTTTTGTCGTTAAAAACATTGTACCGTAAAAGGACTGTTATATGGCCTTTTTACTTTTACACAATTATACGGACTTTATCTAATGACATTCTATATTTATGCGATTCTCAAGAAAAAAATAATGTTTATAAAAATTTTATTCTGGATGTAAAGAATTATTTTGAATATAGTGGTGAGAAAAAAAATGAATGACAAAATAAATCATTTGATTAAAATAACAGGATGGTTTACAGGACTCTTTTTCTTGTTACTAATTATAGTATCATGTACGGTATGGCAAATAGGATGGATAGATATCATAAGTTATACTGTAACAATATCAACATTTATTACTATAGGGTATGAAAGGTTTATGTGGAAGTGGAAATTGTTTCGTATATTTAATAAGCAAGCTGATATATCAGGAGATTATGAGGCAACACTCAGACATTTTTATGGAGAAGGTGGAATTAAAAAGGTAAGTGTGGAAATAAAACAAACTTTTTTAACAGTAAATATTGAATTCAGAAGCGATGAAATTACTAGTAATAGTATTACAGCAGATATTATTGAAGAACATGGTAAAAATATATTGTACTATACTTATATAACAAATCCAAAAGCCGAATTCGAAAAGAAAAATCCTATTAATCGAGGAACAACAAGATTAATAGTTGAAGAAAATGAATTGACTGGAAAGTATTGGACTGGAGCCGAAACCACAGGTGATCTAAGACTCAAAAAACTAAAATAAAGTATTGATACCAAAATAAATTCAATTTTATTTTGGTATTTTTAGCAATATCACTAACAAGGGGAGGCGTATCATAAGTAGGGGGGTTATTAATTATTTTGATTAATATAAATAAAGCAAAACGATGAATAACTTAGGGAAATAATAATATAATTATAGAAGGTAATATTTGATAAGAAAGGATGTTAAATAATGTTCGAAGATATAATCAATAAAGAACATTTGATTTTTAAGACTAAGCAAATTGCTCTTAATAAACTTTCAAAAGATGAAATATATAATTTAATGAAAAACTATTATGAAGGTATGAAAATAAAAGATCTTTTAGAAAAATATAGATTAGATTTAAAGACCAATAATATTGTATCTTATTTTCCAGGTTATTTAACCAATATAGAATGTCCCTATTGTCAGGGGTATATGTCTGCTGTTTTCGTCTCACGAGCTAATGAAGAAATACTAAAAATTAAGAATTGTAATATATGTAGTCATACATTAGATAAAAATTGTAGATGTGAGACTTGTAGAGAAATGGAAATTAGACAAAAAGAACAATTGTATATTTTAAAAAATAATATACTAGGAGAATTGCTAATAGACGAGTCTGAGAAAGAAGTCAAAGAAGAAAGTGATCTTAACATGAGGCAACGCTTATATTTAGCTTCGGTATTGCATTGTGGATTGACAGAAGATATTAAGAAATTAAACCCAATAGAAGAAATTATTGATTTTATAGGTCCAAGTTTTAATTTCACTATTGGTATTTTTAAATATTTGTATAATACGAATGTTATTTCAATAGATGAGCAATCAGCTTTAGAAGCGTTCACTTTTAATTTAGATGATGAGATAATTACAAGTTTTATGGTTGATAAAGTTATGTATCGGCTAAATATAAAACCTTATGACAATGATTATGGTAATATGATTAATAGATTACTTTACCCAGATGAATCTTTATTTAATAACGAGTTTTGCTATGAATTATGGAAGGAAATAAATCTTGATGAGTCTATCCAATATTTTAAATATCATATGAATAAAGTTAAATTTGATACAGTGATTGGTGAGAAGACAAGAAGAACCTTTGAAAGGATAGTAGATAATTTTTCTCTTTCAGAAATATTTTACATTATACATAGATCAATAGCTAATGGTACCAAATTGTATCAATCGGGTGAATATACCAAGACACATGCTATTAATATAGTAAAAAGAGAAATATTTAATTATAGTGAACGAGTTTTGGCAAACAATTGGAGTTTGACAGGATACAATAGAGATTATAATTTTCCTGAATCAATGTTAAGCAAAATTTTATTTAATAATATAATGAGAATTGATTATTTAGGATTTAGAAATCCACCTACTAAAGAATTATAAGATATAAAAGCTTGTTAATGAATCGTCTACACTTAATTGGACAAATTCTATGAGAGTAGATATTGTTAATTTAAGAAAGTATGCGATTTTATTATGACAAGAGAAAGAAAATCGTTTAGTTCAGAGTTTAAGTTACAAATGGTTAGGTTTCATTCCTAGGTGTTAGGAAAATGGATAAAGCAACATCAATACACAGGTTCATTCAATCACCAAGATAACTTATCAGATGAAGAAAAAGAGCTGATTAAATTACGTAAAGAAGTTCAATATATATAAATGGAAAACGATATTTTAAAGCAAGCAGCGCTAATCATGAGACGAAAATAGAAGTCATTCAAAAGAATGTACATCAACATTCAGTACCAGCAATGTGTAAAGTCCTAAAAATGCCAAGAAGTACCTATTATGATTCTATAAAAAGAAAAGATAATAAATTACTAAAGATGATTCAAACGTAGAACGTGCAATCATAAATATTTTTAATTCTAATAGAAAGGTCTTGGTACAAGATGAATTAAAAATCATTTGAATCGCGCTTTTAATAGAGAACAACCAATGGAGACATTAGTAAGTGATTTGACATATGTAAAAGTCGCAGGAACATGGCATTACATATGTTTATTTATAGATCTATTTAATAGAGAAATTGTTGGTTACAGTGAAGGTAAAAATAAGGACGCAAATTTAGTATCAAAAGCAATCAGCAGAATAAATCATAATCTTGAACAAATCAAACTATTCCACACTGATAGAGGCAAAGAATTTGATAATCATTTGATAGATGAAGTCCTAGAAACCTTTAAAATCAAATGTTCATGAAGTACCAAAGGTTGTCCTTATGATAACGCAGTTGCGGAAGCGACGATGAAAGCAATGAAAACTGAATTTGTAAAACAAATGTAATTTGAAAATTCAGAACAGTTAGAAACAGAATTATTTGATTATGTAAATTGGTACAACAATTTTAGACCACATTCTTCATTAAAGTATTTAACGGCAGTGGCATTTAAAAATCTACACATGAAAACTGTCTAAAAAATGTTGACATACCATAGTAAAATTAAAGGAGTTGAAAGAAAAGTTTAATATTTCACAAACCGAGCTGTCTATAAAAACTAATATATCTAGGCAAACTATAAACATGTTAGAGAATGGCTCATATATACCGTCGCTTATAACCGTAAAAAAATTATCATTATAATTTAATACTAGTATAGAAAGCATCTTTATATTTGAGGAGGAAGATTTATGAACAGAAATCTTTTAACCATTTTATTGTTGATAGGGTATACGTATTTAATATTTAACTTTCTAACAACTGAATACTCCTTGGCGCCAAGAATATTTTATACATTGAACTTTATTAGTTTGTCCTTAATATTATTAGCAAAGGCTAAAAGTAAGAAATTAAATAAACACACACACTTCCTTGACGAAGTACAACTAGTTTTAGAAAAAAGATATTCCACTATAATGTATATATTGAATATCGCGTTAGTAGTTTCCTTTATTTCATTCTTAACTGGTTTTATATATTTAAGAGAAGAATACCCACAATTTATCCTTTATTCAAGTGTATTGCTAGTAATGTCTTTCTATTATATTAAACTATTCTATGAAGATAAAAATAATATTATTTATATGAATAGAAAAATTGTGGATTTTAATAACTCAGAAGTAGAATGTCAGTTACAGTTAGATGATGGAGAAAAAAATGTATTATTGAAACAACTTGATAATTTTTATAAATCGACCATTATTTTAATGTTTATTACCGAAATAACGTTGATGTTTTACTCCATAATATCATCTAACTATCAAACAGTGAGTATGGTTTTAATTGCTATAGTTATTTTCATTTCATCTTCACTACTAATTACAACGAATGTATATACAAATCGCAACTAATTAATAATGGCTCTATGTCAAATTGGACTGATGCATTCAATAAAGGAAGTTAAGCAACTAAACATTGCTTAACTTCCTTTTTCCTTTTTGGAGCGTAAAGTTTTAAATATAATAATATCCGATTGCGCAAATGATTGTAACTTCAGTAACCAAAAGATGTACGTTTAATTAATTTTATTTTGTTATTTATACCTTCTAAAGGACCATTTGATAAATTGTAATAATCAAATGTATTTTTTATAAAGTACGCATGTTTGTTAAGTGTCTTAGTTGCTCGTTGGACAAATGAATGCGCTTGAGACAATGGCATATGTTTTAATTCGTGAATAAAGCCTTCATAATCATTATGTTTAAGTTTGAATCGTAGTTGATTGATATATTGGTAGGCGTCATTTAGTGAGTCATCTTGATCTAATAAATACTTAATGATACCCTTTTGCGTCTTCCATTCCTTAAATAAAGCTACTTTACGATATTCAAATGCCTCTAAATCTTCTCCAGGTTTTAATAGTAATTTCGCATATCTTTTAAACTTATTATATAAAGGTTGATTCGTCGTTCTTAATTCATTCATAACAGCGATATCAATAGCGGTTTAAAATGCTGTTTTATGGCGGTTTGAAAATGTCGATTTTTAGCGGGTTAAGAATATCGTGCTTTTAATGCGCTTTTACTTTTATTTATTCTAATGTTTACGTTCTTCATAGCAATTTTTATTTTAGGTAAATCTGAAAGAGTAGCAACTTTAAAATTTGCATTTATATCTAAAAATAATTTTAAAATAGACATGTTTAAACAATCAAAAGTGTGCATTGCTAAATCATCATTTTCAAAAGTTTATGGGTAGAACAATTATATGTAAACATAGTTATTTAAGTTTTGAAAAAGTAGGACTTAATTATCGCAATATTTGCTCTATATAAATGAAATACGATTTAAGTGAAGAAATAATACTTTGATATCTACAGGATTAATAGAAGTGATCAGTCGTATAACAGTAATTGCAATTTGTGAAAATTAATTTTTGTAGTTGTATGAACAATTTTTAAATAAGATTATTAGGTAAGGCATAAATAGCCCTGTTAAGTGATAAACGATATAAAAGTGATATATAGGAGGCGATATCATGATTACTATTGATTCAAAGATTAATAAACAAATCTCTAAAAACCTTTCACTTGAAGGTATGTATGTTACACGAAAACAGCAAATACAAATTCTTCATGCAATTAATAATAAGAAAGAAATTACAAATGAGCTTATTCGTAAAAGCGCTTTTAAATAATGAAATATGATGGAATACAGCAAGACGAATATTTATTAAATTAGAATATGCTTGGTGTCAAAACTTCTGATGAATTAAAGCGACTTGGAAAAGTTGCTTTTTTAATTGCTGAAGCTTTCGTTGAAGAGGAAGGATATAAATTCTATTTCCGTATCGTTTAAAGTGAATTTCAAGATAATTATAAAAAAGCATATATACTATATTAAAAGTTGACGTAGGGACAGTCATTAAAATATAAGAGGATTATTAAAGTGCAATTTGTTGTAATATAATAATTAAATTAAAAAAATCATAGTTACATTAAATGAATATATGTTATAAAATAGCAATGGTTGATGAAGGTCAACTAAATTAGTTATATATTCAAAAGGAGTAATATGAGAAAAGTATTTATACTAATCACTTTGTTATTTGGTTACAGTAGCTATTCTTTGTTGGAAGCTAGAGCAGAGACACAAAATGATCCAAATATAAGTGAATTAAACAAATCTAGTCAATATACGGGTTCTTGGCATAATATATGGTATTTATATAATAGCGATCCAGTTAATGCTAAAAAAATAAAGCTAAGTGACAAATTTTTGAGTCATGACTTCATTGTTCCAATAAATAACCCTGGTCATTATGACTATGTTAAAACTGAGTTAAAAGACAGTACAATGGCTAGTTCATTTGATGGGAAAGAAGTCGATATTTTTGGCGTCAATTATTTTGATCAATGCTATTTTTCAAATGAAAATATACAGTGTGATAGTAATCAAGGAGGTGGAAGTAAAAAAACTTGTATGTATGGTGGTATAACATTAAATGAGAACAATACCAATAATAGAATTCAGCCTATTGTTGTAAAAGTTTACGAGAATGACAGTGTTACTCTTTCTTTTGATATCAATATTGATAAAGAGACTGTAACTATTCAAGAGTTAGATTATAAAGTGAGAAATAAATTAATTTCTAAAATCAATTTATACCATTTAGGTGGCACTTCATATGAAACGGGATACATTAAATTTATAGAAAATGGTAATCGATATTATTGGTATGATATGATGCCAGACCCTGGCTTTACTCAGTCTAAATATTTGATGATATATCGAGGTAATGAAACAGTTGAATCAGCCAAAACGGAAATAGAAGTGCACTTAACTAAAAAGTAGACATAGAGCAACTTATCAATAATAATATATGGTTAGATTAAAGTAAATAAAAATATTTTAATGAATTAAAGCGACTTGGAAAAGTTGCTTTTTTTAATTACTTCTTTAAAAAGTAGGTACATTAGTCTTTAACACAAACAAAAAAGAGGAACGTTATATTCCTCCTTAACCCTTATTACTCATACTATAATTCTATTTTAACGTCTTCGTCCATTTGGGCTTCAAATTCATCTAGTAGTGCTCGTGCTTCTGCAATTGATTGTGTGTTCATCAATTGATGTCGAAGTTCGCTAGCGCCTCTTATGCCACGCACATAGATTTTAAAGAATCTACGCAAGCTCTTGAATTGTCGTATTTCATCTTTTTCATATTTGTTAAACAATGATAAATGTAATCTCAACAGATCTAATAGTTCTTTGCTTGTGTGTTCACGTGGTTCTTTTTCAAAAGCGAATGGATTGTGAAAAATGCCTCTACCAATCATGACGCCATCAATGCCATATTTTTCTGCAAGTTCAAGTCCTGTTTTTCTATCGGGAATATGGGAGTGGGACAGAAATGATATTTTCTCAAAATTTATTTCGTCGTCCAACCCCAACTTCCATTGTCTGTAGAATTTCATTTCGAAATTCTCTGTGTTGGGACCCCGCCCCCCAACTTGCACATTATTGTAAGCTGACTTTCCGCCAGCTACTATGTTGGGGCCCCTGACTTTAATTGAAAAAAGCTTGTTACAAGCGTATTTTCGTTCAGTCAACTACTGCCAATATAACATTGTATAGCATAGAACATTGATTTATGTCCCAACCTCCAATTTCGTCACGTAAATTTTTAATTGCTTCGATTAATTCCCAATGTGCATCTACTTTACTAATGCGTTTGATAAAAACTTAAATAATATTAATTCAGTCATCAGTGGCATTAAATCTTTTATCATTTTTAGTTATAGTTGATAAATTTATATTTATAAGCATATATATGGATATTTCATCAAAAATTTTTATTCATATAAATCCGAACTGCATACATATTTGTTGAAATAAGAGGTATTATTTTTCGGGAAATTGCTGTCTGAGTTATAAGGATTAGTTTTATAAAATGAGTTGAATTATAGCAAAAACGATTAAAATACTGATAATCCATTTTTGTATTATGTTAGGGACTTTTTTACTTAATTTTAACCCTATTGGAGCAAATATAATACTCCCTATTATAAGGAATAAGGCGTCATATAAAGGGATATAACCTTGAATAAGTTTGATGACAAAAGCACCAATTGAAGATATAAAAGCAATTACTATACTATTAGCGACTACAGTATTCATTGGTAATTTGAATAAAACCAATAATATAGGAATAATAATGAAGGCACCACCTGCACCTACTATACCTGAAATGATACCAATGAAAAGGCCAATGATAACTAATAAATATTTATTAAATGAAGACTTTTCGGAACTAGGTTTCACTTTAATAAACATTAATGTTAATGCAAGTAAAGCAATAATGATATATACCGTATTTACAAATGTAGCATCAAATAAATTTGCTAGAAATGCACCTAACATACTCCCTATAATCATGCCGCCACCCATATAAAGAACTAATTGTGGCGAGAACTCTGTTTTTTTTCGAGCTTTTAATGAGCCACTTAATGTACTGAAAAAGACTTGGCTAGAAGTAAGACCTGATGCGATATATGCGCTATATGCAGGGGCTCCGAATAATGGTGGTAATAATAAAATAGCTGGATAAATAATGATAGCACCACCTACGCCTACTAGACCAGATATGAACCCACCGAATACCCCAATGAGTAACATGATAACTATATTAACAATATCCATTACTTACTTTTCACCAATAAGTTTACAGCTTCATTAATTAACTCTTGGGAGCTTTCTTCATCATCCGCAGCTGCTTTTACGCATTCTATTAAATTTTCACTAATAATGATACCCATCAAGCGTTGGAGTGAACTCTTTGATGCACTGATTTGTGTAATGACATCTTTACAGTCTTTTCCTTCCTCCATCATTTTAATAATTCCATTTAGTTGCCCTTGTATTCTATTAATACGATTAATCATTTTTTTATCATAATTCATAGTCATACCTCCACTTTTAATTGAATAAAAATATATTAATAGATAAACACAAATGTGTCAAATACCCCTATAGGTATTTGACAAGTTCCATTCTACTGTTTAGAATACCCCTACAGGTATTTTTAGGGAGGTTATTATGAAACAATACGGAGAAAAGTTTATCGATGAATTTAGTAAAGCAGAATTGGAAAAACTAGCAAAGCAAGGGCAATTAATTGATGTTAGAACAGAAGAGGAGTATGCATTAGGACATATCAATGGTTCCATACTTCATCTTGTTGATGAGATTGAGTCATTCAATAAAGAAAAAAATAAAACCTATTATGTAATCTGTAGAAGTGGTAACAGAAGTGCTAATGCTAGTAAATATTTAGCTAAACAAGGTTATAACGTTATAAATCTTGATGGTGGTTATAAAGTTTATGAAGAAGAAAACGATAGTTATGATACGCAAGAAGAATATAAAAGTATAGAAATTAAAGCAGATCGTAAACAATTTAACTATCGTGGTCTTCAATGTCCAGGGCCAATTGTAAAAATTAGTCAAGAAATGAAGAATATTGAAGTAGGTGACCAAATTGAAGTCAAAGTCACAGACCCTGGATTCCCTAGTGATATTAAAAGTTGGGTGAAACAAACAAGGCATACTTTAGTTAAGCTTGATGAAAATAACAATGGAATTAATGCGATTATTCAAAAAGAAAAATCAAAAGATTTAGATGTAAATTATTCTGCTAAAGGTACTACAATTGTATTATTTAGTGGAGAATTAGACAAAGCTGTAGCAGCATTGATTATTGCAAATGGCGCTAGAGCTGCTGGAAAAGATGTAACTATCTTCTTTACTTTTTGGGGGCTTAATGCATTAAAAAAAGCGCAAACAGTTAATGTTAAAAAGCAAGGTATTGCAAAAATGTTTGATTTAATGTTGCCCAAAAAGAATATACGAATGCCTCTTTCCAAAATGAATATGTTTGGTTTAGGAAATATGATGATACGCTACGTAATGAAAAAGAAAAATGTTGATTCATTACCAACACTTATCAATCAAGCTATTGAGCAAAATATCAAATTAATCGCTTGTACGATGAGTATGGATGTCATGGGTATTCAGAAAGAAGAACTTAGAGATGAAGTTGAGTACGGTGGTGTAGGCACTTATATTGGTGCTACTGAAAATGCGAATCATAATTTATTTATCTAATTAAATCTATTAATAAAAGGAGTTGTTATCATGTTTTTTAAACAGTTTTACGATAATCATTTATCTCAAGCATCATATTTAGTGGGTTGTCAACGTACAGGAGAGGCAATAATAATAGACCCTGTTCGTGATTTATCGAAATATATAGAAGTTGCAGATTCTGAAGGTTTAACAATTACACAAGCTACAGAAACACATATTCATGCTGATTTTGCTTCAGGAATTCGTGATGTGGCTAAACGCTTAAATGCAAATATATATGTGTCTGGCGAAGGTGAAGATGCATTAGGGTATAAAAATATGCCATCAAAAACACAATTTGTTAAACATAGAGATATCATTCAAGTAGGCAATGTTAAATTAGAAGTTCTGCATACTCCAGGACATACGCCTGAAAGTATTAGCTTTTTACTCACTGATTTAGGTGGTGGTTCAAGTGTTCCGATGGGATTATTTAGTGGTGACTTTATTTTTGTTGGTGATATAGGTAGACCTGATTTATTAGAAAAATCTGTTCAAATAAAAGGTTCTACAGAAATTAGCGCGAAACAAATGTATGAGTCCGTTCAAAATATTAAAAATTTACCTGACTATGTTCAAATCTGGCCGGGTCATGGTGCTGGAAGCCCTTGTGGTAAAGCATTAGGTGCCATACCTATATCTACAATAGGTTATGAGAAAATTAATAACTGGGCATTTAATGAAATTGATGAGACTAAATTTATTGAATCATTAACATCAAATCAACCAGCACCACCGCATCATTTTGCACAAATGAAACAAGTTAATCAGTTTGGTATGAATTTATATCAATCATACGATGTTTATCCTAGTTTAGATAATAAAAGAGTAGCATTTGATCTTCGTAGCAAAGAGGCCTTTCACGGTGGCCACACAAAAGGAACAATCAATATACCATACAACAAAAACTTTATTAATCAAATTGGTTGGTACTTAGATTTTGAAAAAGATATAGATTTAATTGGAGATAAATCTACTGTTGAGAAAGCGAAACACACTTTACAATTAATTGGGTTTGATAAGGTAGCAGGCTATCGTTTGCCAAAATCAGACATTTCAACCCAGTCCGTTCATAGCGCTGATATGACAGGTAAAGAAGAACATGTATTAGACGTACGTAATGATGAAGAGTGGAATAATGGACACTTATATCAAGCTGTTAATATTCCACATGGTAAATTATTAAATGAAAATATTCCTTTTAATAAAGAGGATAAAATATATGTACATTGTCAGTCAGGTGTTAGAAGTTCAATTGCAGTGGGTATATTGGAAAGCAAAGGTTTTGAAAATGTGGTGAATATTAGAGAAGGCTATCAAGTTTTTCCAGAATCATTAAAATAATTTAAGGATGTGGAAAAATGAATAAGCATTATCAAATTGTTATTATTGGTGGCGGTACAGCAGGTGTTACCGTAGCATCAAGACTATTAAGAAAAAATCAAAACTTAAAAGAGAAAATAGCAATTATAGACCCAGCAGACCATCATTACTATCAACCATTATGGACGTTGGTTGGTGCAGGGGTATCTAGTTTGAAAAGTTCTCGTAAAGATATGGAAAGTGTTATACCTGAAGGTGCTCACTGGATAAAACAGGCTGTTTCAAGTTTTCAACCTGAAAATAATAGCGTTATTTTAGGAGATAATACAGTCGTTTATTATGATTTTTTAGTAGTAGCTCCAGGATTACAGATTAATTGGTCTTCAATTAAAGGACTAAAAGAAAATATAGGTAAAAATGGTGTTTGCTCCAACTATTTACCTGACTATGTTAACGAAACTTGGAACCAAATTTCTAATTTTAAACAAGGAAATGCCATTTTTACGCATCCAAACACTCCTATAAAGTGTGGAGGTGCGCCTATGAAAATTATGTATTTAGCTGAAGATTATTTTAGGAAACATAAAATCCGTTCTAACGCTAATGTGATATATGCAACGCCAAAAGAAGCTTTATTTGACGTAGGAAAATATAATAAAGAATTAGAGAGGATTGTTGAAGAAAGAAATATAACAGTCAATTATAATTATAACCTTGTTGAAATCGATGGTGACAAAAAAGTGGCTACATTCGAACATATCAAAACATGCGATAGAAAAACAATAAGTTATGATATGTTACATGTAACACCACCTATGGGTCCCTTAGATGTAGTAAAAGAAAGTACACTTTCAGATAGTGAGGGATGGGTAGATGTTAACCCAACCACATTACAGCATAAAAGCTACTCTAATGTATTTGCACTTGGTGATGCTTCAAATGTACCTACTTCAAAAACAGGCGCAGCTATTCGTAAGCAAGCACCTATCGTCGCTAATAATTTATTGCAAGTGATGAATAATCAAATGTTAACGCATCATTATGATGGTTATACTTCATGCCCGATTGTTACTGGGTATAATAGGTTAATACTTGCAGAGTTTGATTATAATAAAAATACTAAAGAAACAATGCCGTTTAATCAGGCCAAAGAACGTAGAAGTATGTATATATTTAAGAAAGATTTATTACCTAAAATGTATTGGTACGGCATGCTAAAAGGATTAATATAATAAAGTACAGAAAACAATAAATTTTTAATGAAAAATCTTTTACTATAAAATATTTAGTATTTAAATGACATGTCAGTGTTGTGTTTATATGTCGTGAATTTTTAGCTCTAAATAGTATAAGATTGAAAAAGTTGTTACTGTTTTAAATGATCACGATGAAGTCATTCAATAAGAATGATTATGAAAATAGAAACAGCAGTAAGATGTTTTCTAATTGAAAATCATCTCACTGCTGTTTTTTAAAGGTTTATACCTCATCCTCTAAATTATTTAATAATAATTAATGGTATTTGAGCACGTTTAGTGACTTTATGACTGACATTACCAATATCCATTTCTTGCCAGATATTCAAACCACGTGTACTCAAAATGATAGCTTGGTATGTGCCTCCAATTGTAATTTCAACAACTTTGTCTGTTGAACACTAAGAGAAATTTTAATTTCATAATGTATTGTAAACAATTTTTTAATTGGAGTTTTTTTCTGAGTTAAACGATATCCTGATGTATTTTTTAATTTTGCACCATTTCCAAAAGGATAAGTGATATAAGTAAAAAGGCATCATCGGGAGTTATCCTATCAGGAAAACCAGATAATACCTAAGTAGAAAGTGTTCAATCCGTGTTAAATTGGGAAATATCATCCTCAACCTTTATTACTCATACTATAATTCTATTTTAACGTCTTCGTCCATTTGGGCTTCAAATTCATCGAGTAGTGCTCGTGCTTCTGCAATTGATTGTGTGTTCATCAATTGATGTCGAAGTTCACTAGCGCCTCTTATGCCACGCACATAGATTTTAAAGAATCTACGCAAGCTCTTGAATTGTCGTATTTCATCTTTTTCATATTTGTTAAACAATGATAAATGCAATCTCAACAGATCTAATAGTTCTTTGCTTGTGTGTTCGCGTGGTTCTTTTTCAAAAGCGAATGGATTATGGAAAATGCCTCTACCAATCATGACGCCATCAATGCCATATTTTTCTGCAAGTTCAAGTCCTGTTTTTCTATCGGGAATATCACCGTTAATTGTTAACAATGTGTTTGGTGCAATTTCGTCACGTAAATTTTTAATAGCTTCGATTAATTCCCAATGCGCATCTACTTTACTCATTTCTTTACGTGTACGAAGATGAATAGATAAATTTGCAATGTCTTGTTCGAAGACATGCTTCAACCAATCTTTCCATTCATCGATTTCATAGTAGCCAAGGCGTGTTTTAACACTTACCGGAAGTCCACCTGCTTTAGTTGCTTGAATAATTTCGGCAGCGACGTCAGGTCTTAAGATTAAGCCGGAACCCTTACCTTTTTTAGCAACATTTGCTACAGGACATCCCATATTTAAGTCAATGCCTTTAAAGCCCATTTTAGCTAGTTGAATGCTCGTTTCACGGAACTGTTCTGGCTTATCTCCCCATATATGAGCGACCATCGGCTGTTCATCTTCACTAAAAGTTAAGCGTCCGCGCACACTATGTATGCCTTCAGGGTGACAAAAGCTCTCGGTATTTGTAAATTCAGTGAAAAACACATCCGGTCTAGCTGCTTCACTTACAACGTGTCGAAAGACGATATCTGTAACGTCTTCCATTGGCGCCAAAATAAAAAATGGACGTGGTAATTCACTCCAAAAATTTTCCTTCATAATATATTTATACCCTCTTTATAATTAGTATCTCGATTTTTTATGCATGATGATATTACCACAAAAGACGAACTTATACAAAAGGAATTTTAGTAGATACAACCATTCGAAAAGGAAGTCTACGAGTAGTCTAAAATGAATGTTGTGGTAAGTTGATCAATATACAAATCAAGGATTATCGCGTTAAATTGTTCATTATTAATGATACACTACTTATTATTATGATTCAGAATTTTCTTTAGCTACATATACAGTAATGTGATTTATACGTTATCTTATAACAAAGACAAATTTATAAAGGTGATATTATGGAAGATTTAAAGCAATCTTTAATAGGTTTAGGTTGGTATGACTTATTTTTTACAGTACCTATGTTTCTACTATTCGTGTATCTGCCGAATTATAATTTTATAACTATATTTATTAACATTGTTATCATTATTTTCTTTTCCATAGGTTTGATTTTAACTACTCATATAATTATAGATAACATTAAGAACAACTCTAAATGATTTATTAATACGAATATGATTAAACATAATTACTGAAGGAGCGATTACAATGGCGACTGAGAAAGATGTAAATGATTTATTTTTAAATCATGTGAATTCAAATGATGTTAAAACTAGAAAGATGATGGGAGAATATATTATTTATTATGATGGTGTGGTTATAGGTGGTTTGTATGATAATAGATTATTGGTCAAGGCGACTAAAAGTGCACGTCATCAATTTCAAGATAATACATTAGTATCGCCGTATCCTGGTGCCAAGGAAATGATTTTAATTCCACACTTTGTCAAAGTAACAAATCTCACTGATTTATTTGAGCTCATAAAAAATGATTTGCAAAAGTGAAGTTCGGGTGGAGAGAATTAAGCACATCGACAAATGATCGCATATTAAAAGAAGAGTGACGGTCACTCTTCTTTATGTGCATATTTTATTTTGTCTGTTTTGTTAACGAGCAGCAGTGTAACAAATATGAGTAAGGATAAAATGAGTATAATATAGAAACCGAATTTATCATTAATTTCATTGATCCATCTTCCTAAAAATGGAGCAATGAAACTTTGCAGTAACAATGAAATTGACGTCCATATCGTAAATGAGCGACCGACATATTTATCTGAAACAGTGTTCATTATAGCTGTATTCATATAAATTCTGATTGATGAAATTGAGTAGCCTAGTATAAATGATCCTATGAATAAGTAAAATGCTGAGTTTATCCAAATAAATAGTGCTGAATTTATGACTAATATGAAATATAACAAAAATATCAATGCTTTAGTTGAGATTTTTTTCGAAAGAATAGCTGAAATTAAACCTGCACATAATCCTCCAATGCCATATAACATATCTGAAAAACCAAATTGTACAGACGAAAGTTTTAAAACATTATATACATATCCTGGTAATGATATGTTAAAGATCATTGTAAACACCATTGGTATGATTGAAATAACTCCAAAAATAAATATCATCATGTTGTCTTTTAAAAATTTCCATCCTAATAAATATTCTTGCAATAAGCTATTTGTTGATTCTTCCTCTGAATGAGTTGGTTTATCTACATGCAATCTAAATAACATAAAAATGCTGATTAGAAACATCATTATAGTCATCGCTATAATTAGAGTGAATCCATTTATTTCATATAATATTCCTGATAATCCACCTGCAATAAACATACCTGTTTGCAAACTAATCTCTAATAGAGAATTTGCATCTGTATATTGATCTGGTTTTAAAATCTGTTTAACTAAACTTCTAGATGTTGCCATATACGTAGTCCAACCTATCCCATTAACAATCGCAAATCCAATCACTAAATAGGTCTCAAAGCCTATCATTAAGAGTGCTATGACAATGAGTAAATATAATATTACCTGAAGAAGATAGGTGATTAAAATAATATTTCGTCTATTATATTTATCGGCTAGTCCACCTATTATAGGAGAAGCTAAGAAACCAGATAATACATTTAAAGCTAACATAATACCTAATAGTTGGGAGTCGTTAGTTTTGTCGATTAAATACCAATTAGCCCCAACTGTACTAATTCCAACTCCGAATGCTGAAATTATTTCTGCTAAAAAGAACAATCTGAAGTTTTTAATTTTCAACAAATCAGTCATAAATATCACCTTTTTTCAATGCAAGATTTATATTTGCGAGCTCTTCTATAAATTGAGAGTCGTTTAAAATATCGAATGGTTTATTGCCTTCTCCGATCAAAAATCTATAGTTAGTAATATTTATAAACTCAAATATTAATTTGAATTGGTTGACTAAAGGTTGTGCTTTGGTATGCGGATTGTCGCCACCTATGATTAAAATCAAATACTTTTTTTGTGACATGATTTCTTTGAAGTTGTCTATTTGCGTATCTCGCAATGACTCGGTCCATCTATCAATGAAGAGTTTTAAAGACGCACTCATGGAGTACCAATAGAGTGGTGTTGAAAAAATAATAATATCTGATTCTAAAACTTTGATTAAAATTTGTTCGTAATCATCATTATGAAAGTTGGCACCTTTGCTATGACGATTATCTGTAACCTTTTCAATGTTACTTTGATATAAATTCACAAAGTTGACATTTAAATTCTTCAATAGATTCTCTACTGCGATAGCTGAATTGCCATCTTTTCTACTACTTCCAAATAAACAAGTAATCATAGTCATAACTCCTTTCGATTTACCTTAATAATAATATTTAATATATTATTATTAAATCAGAATTCTTAGAATGCAGAATTCGATAAAAGTGAATCCTAAAGGAGGTACTACTTTGAACTTAAACATTTTAAAATCATTTTTAGTAACTAGTGAAACAAAGAACCTTACTAAAGCATCAGAATTACTTAACTATTCACAGTCAACTGTATCTACACATATTGAAAAATTAGAAAAGCAATTAGATGTTAAATTATTTTATAGAAAAAAATATGGTATGGAACTAACGGAAGAAGGCTTAGCATACGTTAAATACGCTAAAGTGATTTTAGATAGTAATAGCGAATACGAGAGAGAAATAAAAGGACTTTACAATAAGAAGGTAAATATAAGTATTAACATGCAAGAAAGTCAGTATTTGTATCGTTACTATAATAAGATTAGTGAATGGTTAGCTGAACACCCATATGTAAACTTGAAGTTTAAATCCGCACATTCTAATTTCTATATTAAAGAAGAAATTGCTAATTTTAAATCGGATATTAGCCTTATCACAGACGAAAAGATTATTAATAGTAACTTAACTGCTATTCCTATAACTGAAGAACGTTTAATATTTGTTACTAACAAAGAGATGAAAGATTTCAAATTAAACGATATTCAAAACCATACATTACTTGTTACTGAAAAAGGGTGTAGTTACAGAGAACAGTTAGAAAAGATTCTCTATAAATATAGTTTTTCAACAAAACAAATGGTTGAATTTCTAGGAATTGAGTCATTGAAAAAACACTTAAAAAATTCAGATGGGATTGCGCTATTGCCGGAGTTTATTGTTGCAGATGAATTAGAAAATAAAAGTTTGTTTCAAATAGATGTCGATGTCGATATTCCGAATTTAGAAACAACTTTGATAATTAATCCTGAATCCAGTAAGCAAGTACTAGAATCTTTTGTAAAAGATGTCTTTTTATAAATATTGGTGAAAACGTGTAGTTATAGTGAAACTCAAAGATAATCATTTATTGGAAAGGACATAGGAGCAATTACAATTTCCAAACAAGGTACACGAGTGCCTCTGAATTTATCGGCACGCTTTTACATAGATCAAAAGAACGCGCACTAAAATAATCAGTTTATCTATGTAACTTACATCTTTTATACTACAGAAGTATTTGAATCACCATATTTAACTTTTAAGTTTGTACTACTATGAAGTAATCTAACTACCACTTTAGTCAATACAAATATAACGGAAAGATAATTAAGTGAGTGCTCATTCAAGGGTGCTCTTTTTTCATGTATTTATTGAACAAAAATAAAGATGCTTAAGGCCCATTTAAAAAGCTAATGAATTCATTTGAGAAATAATATAGT
>NZ_JACVZJ010000031.1:0-22972 GCF_017151945.1 Staphylococcus sp. EG-SA-10 | reverse complement strand
TTATTTGAGACATTCTTTTCAAATTAATTATAAATTTTTACCTATAGACTAGTTTGATATTTATCTACATCTCAAAATTCTCACCAACAATCTTTCATTTCCAACATTTTTACTTTAATTTTTATAATTCAAAACAACAAAACGATGTTAAAAAATTATTCTATTTTTTAGTTAATAGATAGTTAATACATTTTTGATGTTTAGTTAATTGTTCTTTTAAAAAAATATTATTATATTTTCATTGTAAACGTTTACAATATAAAAAAAGGAGCAATTAAAATGAATACAAAATTTTTAGGTAAAACATTAGTAGCAAGTGCTTTAGTATTAACAACATTAGGAACAGGCTTACATTCTTCATACTTAGGATTAGATACAAATAAAGTTGTTAAAACAGCTAAAGCAGAAGAAAAAATTACAGATGGTCAATTGTGGAAAAAAGTTAAAGATTCATTAATTGATTCAGATATTATTAGCGGTAATAAAGACGAAGATATAAAAGTAACTTATTCACTTAAAGACGATAATTCATCTAGTGTATCTGCGCCTGGAAATGATAACGGCGATAATTTCAATCAAAAAATTGATTTTAAAGGATTAAAACAAATCGATTTAACTAAGGAAAATGTCTACGATGACTTTAACAAAGAACTAGACACTAAAAAAACATGGGATTCATTAACAACAAAGTTAAAAGATAAAGGTTTAGTAGCAGATGGACAAAAAGTAACTATACATTGTAATGATAAGTCTAACAATACAAATACTACTGTTTCTGGTAAAGTTGGTGAAGGAATCTCAAGTAACAGTGGAACTACATTCAAAAAACGCTTCATTGATAAAATCACAATTGAATAAACCTTAAACTCAAATTTCCTTAATTCATAAAACCTTAATAACTAACCCTTTCTTACAAACCACCTAGCCCATAATATATTAAAACGTCATTTTTATTTCAAATAGTGGAAAATAAAAAAACCATTCCGCATTAACTTTGGCAAGTTGGAATGGTTAAAAAAATATTTTAGAAGCCAGCGTTTGGCTTGCTTAGACGACATGTTCGCGCATGTCGTCTTATTTTTACATTTATATAATAACACGCAATTCAATAAAATGTCTAATCAATAAACCTCAATTACATTCAAATCCAAAAACTTTGCACCTAATATTCATCGCTTAAATAAACATTACGTTTAATTAACCAGACATTGTCAATCGCGTCTAATACCCCTGCTGTCCGAATACAAAATTATTTTGTATTCATATTTATCTGTTCTTTTTCCTCCCTTTTAAACGCAACTAAATTTCTTTTACCATTAGCGCCCCAATCTTTAATCTTTAATTGTTCTACCGCTCCATTTATTAAATCCTTTAAAGAGTAAAACTGCTAATAGCAACGTGATAATAATATAGATCAACATTGTCATTGTTACTGGAATACTCCCTTCTATATACATATAAACGTAACGTGTAGCATATGTGATTGGTAGATAGAACCACGAATAATCTCCAAGCACTTCTAATCCAAAAAAGACGTTAAAAATAAACATTAAGATTCCGGCAACAATAGCCATTACATCTTTAATGAAAATATATCTATCATTATCACAAATTATTAATAACGTAAAAAATGGCGGTACATACTAAATTAATAAATATTTCATTGTCATGCACTGCTAAACGATTATGACGCTAAAAATAAATAATTATTAAGTTTATAGAAAACTTCAATATGACTTACTACAAATACTGTAAATAATACAAGGATTTAAGACGTAAAATCTAAACTAAGGAGATGTTTAAATGCATTTAAAACTGAACGATGAAGATTTAAATTCTTTACTAAATCTAAGTAAAGAAATACTTGAACAATACAACATTAAATTAGTCGATACTTGTAAGGGAGATATTAGCATAACATCATGTAATTCTGAATACTTTTTCACTTTAAGCTACTTTTTAAAGCCTGGAAAAGCAACTATAAATTTCAGAGAATGTCGTTACAACTATAGCTTGTTACGTTTAAATCTTAATGACGGTTTTCATAAAAACTCTAATAATGAGAAAATAAGGGGAAATAGAATTAATATATTTTCTGAAAAAGAATTTATACAAAAAGCTGACGGTATAACCCATATGAAAGCATATCCTTTACCTTATAATATATTTGAAGATAGCTCTGATTTTGTAAAACAATTATTTACTTTGCTTGAATATACAAAAACTAATCATAATGATAATATTAAAATTGAAACTAATCTATTCATGAGTTGGTGATACTATGCATGACAACACAATTAAATCTATTAGCAAAGACTATTTTGATTACTTACAAACAGAATCAAAGTTTATCCCATTAGAAAATGAGACTATAGAATTTTATTCACCTATCGTCGATTATTTTGGTGATTCTATTTCTGTAAATATATCTTTTTCAGGGGATCGATATAAACTAACTGATCATGGTGAAACTTTATGGAACATGGAACAATTTGGTTTAGATTTAACTAATCATAAAAAACAAAAAAAGTATCAACTTCTCAATAATATTGTACAAAATTACGGTCTAGTCATTGAAAATAAGCACATAAACTTTTATACAAATAGAATAGACTTATCTCAAGCCATTCATGATTATGTTTTGGCTATTTCCGAGATTAGTTATTTAGGAATATTAAAGAAAGAAAATATTAAGTCATTATTTAAAGACGAAGTGATGCAATATTTTCTATCAAACAGAAAGATATATCCTAATATGTTTCCCGAATTTAAAGTAGAGGGAAAATCTAAGTTAATCCATAGTTTCGAAGCAGTATTTCCAGGAGAAGCTACAGAGTATGTTAAAACAATTAAACGAATCGATAAAAACAATGCAAAAAATGTCCTTTTCGATTGGAATGATGTTGAAGTACATAGAAATAAAAATTTTGATTCTAATGCTAGACTTAATATCATTACAGAACAACAAGGCGATATTAGCGAAGCAGTATCAACTATGTTGTCTCAATATAATGTAGAGGTATTTTCATTTGAAAACAAAAAACAACTTGAAGAAAAGTTTAGTAAGAAATAATTATCGTGTTATATAGTGTTTCTTCGATAATAGTTTCTATTTCAATTAAATCGCCGATACTTAAAATGATAAATTTACCAATACCAAGTTTGTAATGAACTTTCACCGTCATACAATTATAGATGCTATATATACAAAAAGAACCACGCCGATTAAGACGTGGTTCCATTTTTTAATAATTTTTTATATGTTGGAAGTTTCTAAATAATTCTACTTTCGCAAATTTAGCACCCTGCTATTTAGCAAAGCAATCTACATTTCCCTAACTAAAAATTATCATATGTGTAAATAAAAATTATGTTAGTTCTTTAATTCCGTTTGATAATTGAAATAATTGCACATTGTTGATTTTTTAATCATGTACAATTCTATACTCCAGGATTAGTTTCTTTAGAATCCGTACTGATTAATTTAACAGTATGGTTTTGCCAGTCAACTTCATAAGTAGATGTAAACGTTGCTGTATTTTGATTTTTGTAGTTATTACCAATCCAGTGTAGTCGATTCCATTGATTAGTATATCTATCCATTTCTCTTTGGTAAGTTACTTTGATTTTAGATTTTTTTGTATCATTTTGTTTATGAGAAAGTACGCTTATAAATTCTGGGTTAAAGTTACCACGCGCCAATAAAGGCATTTGATGTGTTGGCAAGAAATTTTGTCCAGCATTTGAACTACTTTGTCTACCACCTAAAAACAGTTCATTACCATATGTTGGGTCATAACTATCTCTACCATATGGTCCCCAACCATTATTCATAATTTTGTGCGCCTCAACGCCCCAGCCAATTGATTTATGATTTGTTTTTCTATCAATTGTAGTTCTGTAACTTTCCTGTTTATAATTTATCGTTTCTGAAAATGATTTTGATCCATTCAATCCACCTGATAGGCCGTTAGATATATTAATATCTCCACCATAAGAATAACCTAATGTTTGTTGAACTTGGAATTCTTCATTTTGATTTTTAGGTGCGTAGTCAACAACATTTACAGCATCATTTGATTCTGAACTAACCGAAACATTATACTTACCGCCCCAATAAAACTGTGAGTAATTGTAATCTTTTGGATTAGGCTTTTTATAACCAGAATTAATGTTACCAGCTGCCTTAAGCACTAACGTATCTTTATCATAACTTTTATCCTTGATGAAATTAAAAGTTAAAATTTGAGAAATATTCAATTTATCATTATCAGATGTTGCTGTTGTTTTGTATAAAGTGATTTTGTCATCTACTTTTTTCTCGCTTACAGGTGTGATATGTTGAGCTGCATCAACTGTATTCGATAGCAAAAGCAGTGCAATTGATGAAGCAACTGATGATTTGACTAATTTTTTCATTTTCATATTAATTATGTCCTTTCACTTTAATTTCATGTGTTTTCCAGTTAACTTCATATCTAACTACAAAGTTTCTATTTACAAATGCATTATGCTTTCTTTCTGCGTAAATACCAGTTCTAGGGAATAAAGTCGCATATGTAATATCTAAGTTTCTACCATATGAAATTTCAAATTCACTCGTATCACTTGAACCTTTTTCATGTGATAGTGTAGTGATAAATGATGGATTAAAGCCACTTTGAACTAATGGTGGCAATTGATTATCAGGAGCAAAATATTCTCTTGCTGAACCTGACGGACCATTTGGACTTTGTACGAATAAATATCTATCATGCGCAGATTTTTTACCATCAGGCGTAACAAATTCGTTTGCTTTAACACCCCATTTAACAGATTTTGAGTTTTGCTTGTCTACTTCACTGACATAACTCTTTTGGGTATAACTAATTGTTTTAGAATAATTAAATGAGCCATTGCCACCTATAGATGGTGCTGACTGGAAATTACCTCCAATGTTATATCCTAATGTTTGACCAACATCAGTAGTTTCTATTTTATTTTTAGGAAGGTAATTGATTAAGCTAACATTTGGATCTTTAGTCGTCAGTCCTATATTATATTGGAATGGCCAAATCATTCGTTTAGTTAATTCATATCCACTACCCTTCACATCTGAAAATGAAGTTCTGGAATTGATAAAACCTTGCATTTTAACAATTAAAGCGTCTTTGTTATATTTTTTATCTTTTACAAAGTCAAATTGAACATTTTGAGTAACGCCCCATTTCTTACTACTTACATCCTCCATACGTTTGATTACTTCAGCACCATCACCAATATTTTCAATATTAGTATTCGCTCTAGATTCTTGAATCGGAGATGCTAAAGGCGCAATCAGTCCTACTGACAAAGTTGCAGCTAACATTTTTTCTTAAACATAAGTTTCACTTTCTTTCTATATAAATTTTTAATACAAATTTATTCTAGATTATTTCACTTATTTATAAAATTAACTGTTCATTAAAAAATAAAATGCTATAAAATATTAAAAATGACACAATTTATTCATTTAAGATGCTGAAAACCGGTCATTTTGGCGCAACCTTCATTGTATTTAAAAAGTTCCCTTTATACTCGAACAATATGATAAAATTGCCGATACTCAACTTTTTCGCTATAAAAATCAAAACGAACTTTAATCAAATCTTAAAAAATAATGTTTGTATTATCACAAATAATCTATAATTGAATTTAAAATTAACTGATTATTAACTATTGTCCGTTAAACGGAGATCAAACAACTTATGTTAATAAATCATATGAAAACAAGTCTGTTATAACTTAATCAATACGTATATTTACACAATCGTTAATCAAAAAAGTAATAGCCCATTTAAAATTAATAAAAGATAAGATGAGAAAAATCTCCTAATAAAATAATATTTTTTATTAGAAGATTTTCGTATAATATAATCATATATGGTAAATATACTGCCAATAAGTAAAAAGTACTTCAATAATGCTGTAATACTTTTTTTGTGAGAGAGAAAAAATGATTGAACAATTCTTTCTAATAGTTTTAAAAATAGTAAATTACTATAAAAAGTTAGAAATACATGGTTATATTTCATTCTTATATTAAATTTATATCCATCATTTAAAAGAAATTCTATTATTGGAGGATGCATAATGGAAACAGAATTATATAAAAACCTACTACATAAAATAAAGATTTTCGAAAATAATGTAATAAATATACCTATGATTGGGGAACAAACAAAGCATAAGTTATTTCATATAATAGATGATAAAGAAAAATTCACTCTAATTATTAACAAAGGTGGTCGTAGAAATCCACTTAACCTAACTATTTTGCTAAGAAGTAATAATTATAATTCTAATATGATTAGGTTCGATGTTAATGGTAGTGATCATGCAAATCCACCAAATAATGAAAGAATACCTACGCCACATATACACATATATACTGAAGAATATAATAATGGTGGTATTGCGATCCCATTAAAAGATATTGAAGATTTAGAATTAACAGACGAAATTATAGAATCATTAGACTTCTTTATGAAGTATACTAATATAAAACACGATAATGTTATAATAGAACCAAGATTACTGTAAAAGAAATGGAGGGATACTAAGTGAAGACTATCGAAGAAAGAATGAACGAATATTTCAACTGGTTAAAACAAAATTATATCTTCAAAGAATTAGATAGTTCTACAGAAATTACTACTCCCTTTAAGAATCATTTGAATGATTTTATTAGAATATATGCTGATACACTACCTAATAATGAAATTTGTCTATCAGATGACGGATTGACGCTTAATGAATTAGAAATGTTGGGTATTGATATAAACACAAAAACGAGAACTAAACTTATACAGAATATTTTAAATCAATTTAATTTAAAATTAGTTGATAAAGAAATTACAGCGGATGTTAAAAATGAGAGTTTTGCTCAGTCTAAACATAATTTAATTCAAGGCATATTGAAAATTTATGACCTTACTTTAACTACTAAATCTAACGTTACAAACATATTCTATGAAGAAGTATTTGAATTCTTATATGACCGAGAAATAAGAGGTTTAGCACAAGTTTCTGTTTCTGGAGAATCAGGTTTAAAATATTCTATTGATTATATTGTTTCAGAAACAAAATCACAACCAGAAAAACTAGTTAACTTTACAAATAACTTAGATTTTAACAAAATAACTAATGAAGCTTATATTTACCGTGATATCAAACCAAACAGACCATCCAGAAACAAATTAGAACCTATCATGTTAATAATTGTAAATGATGTAGACCATCCGATAAATGAAAGAGCACAAACTGTAGCAGAACATGAGAACCTTGAGATTTTAAAATGGTCTAATAAATCAAAAATCATTGAAACTTTAACCTCATAAATTAGCAGTAGTACCTTATTCATATTCTTTAATTTTCAAACCATATCGTGCAAGTAAAAAAGTAGATAACTTTTTATTTGCACGTTTTATTTTAGAACAAAAAAGAACAAGGTCAACGAGTCAGAAAAACTTTTTCTTGATACGTATTTGACACTTGCTCTTTTAAGAATACTAACATTTCATTGTAATTCTGTTAAATTAACGGAGAATGAATGATATCTTTATACTAATAATCTTAACTTTTTAACATATACAATTAATACATTGTACTAAAGTTTCAATTATTTTATAATTATATAAATGAATCGTATACACTTAGTTAGACAAATATAAGAATATAGATATTGTTTAATTTTAAAACTATCGATTCACATATAAATAAAAGGAGATTACAGTATGAGGAGATTATTCAGTCTATTACTAGCTAGTACAATGATTTTAGTCGCATGTGGGAATGCTAGCAATGAAAATAAGGAATTGGAAGACGAAAAAAAATCAGAAGTAAAAAAAGAAGCTAAGAAAAATAATAATAAACCAAAGAACGAAAAGAAGAATCAAGACATAAACAAAAACAATAATGAGCAAGTTCAAAATGCAAATAATAATCAACCAGTCTTAAATAATAATAGTAATCATAACAATGAGCAACAAAGCAATAAAAACAATTACACAGTTATAGAAAACGGGAATAAAGTTACAGAAATTTATAATGGACAATCATTTACAACTACAAATAACCCTATTAGAGAAGGATATGTAGAGGGAGAAACAGACCCGATATATAAAAGAGAGTATAAGCATTTTTATACACCTGAAGAAGCTCAAAGAGCACAAGAAAATAGCGACCAAATTTTAAGAGAAATGGGTCTCGAACCAGAAAGGTATGAATAAAATTCTTGCTAATATGGTTTACATTATTGTTCATGATTATAGACTTAATAGCAATGGTAAACTCAAATTACGTATGAGTAGCGAATTTACATTTAAGTATGTAAGACACATTGAAACAAAGTTTCATTTAGAACCATCAAGTTATTCAGGTAAATTTAAAACAAATACTTATGATTTAGATTCTATTGATGAAATCAAATCGATTGGTAAAGTTATTTATAACTAACAAACCTATAATTATTGGTACCTATAAGACGTGAGGAGGATGAGGGAATGGAAAAAGAAAATTTTTTAAGTATTGATATAATTCGAGATGATGTAAATTATTGGTTAATACGTACAAATGGCGGAGATTGGTATCAAGATTTCAAACAGAATAATCATGTTTCTATTACAAATAGTATTGTGAGTCTATGTGATTTAAAAGAAGTCAATGATATTGAAAAATACAAGAAAATAGTAACTTCAAAAAACCAAAAAAAACAAAAAGATTTAGAAAATTCACTAACAAATTTACCAGAAGATGAAAAACAAAAAATATTAGATAAAAACAATTTATCCAAAAGGAGTATTACTGACTTAAGTAAACGTTTATTTGATTTTATTCATAAAATTAATATAGGTGACTATGTAATTATACCCAATTATAGATCTTTCGAATTTTGCATAGGTATTATTATTAGTGATGCAACAGAGTATACTGATAAAAATATCCATAGTTTAAAAATAAATAGCCAAAAAAATAATTATAAATTTTCAAATAATAAACTTCACAGAAAGGTAAAGTGGCTGAAACATATACCTCGTAATCGTATAAACCCTAAAATACTAAATAAGCTTCAAATGCACCAAACAATAATAAGTTTATCAGAGTATAAAAAGCATATTAATTATTTAATAAATCCGATTTATATACAAAATAACAATATCCATATAAATATTGGTATAAATAGAACAAAAGATATTTCTCCTAAACTTTGGTATGATTTTAATTATTTAATAAAACTTTTTACTGACACCACTTCTTTTAAATTTAACTCACAAAAAATAGATGTCCAAAGTCCTGGTATGATTGAGTTTATTAGCCAACTTCCACACGACTTTATAAAAGAAATTTATTCAAATAAAGAGGAAATTTTGAATTTAACTATGTGGCTTTCTCATTTCGCTATATTTTGTCAGATTTTCAAGGGAAAAGATGTAAAATCTATAGACGGTGTAGAATTCCAAGAAAAAGTACCAGAAGATATTAAAAAATTGAGAAATGATGCCGAAAGAGAGCGATTAAAGGTTGAAATAGCAAGATACAAATTAGATAGGATGTATATAGAACAATCAACATGTGATTTTAAACAAAGGTCTTCAAACGTTCCCGAAAAGTTTGAAAGTGAAATTAAAGACGCAAATGAAGACGAAGCCAATAATGATTTTGATAATAGATAATAATTCCAACTCTCACACATGTAAAAATAATAGCGAAACTATAGTTAATTTAAGTTCAATAAAAATGACATTTTAATTGTCACACTGAATATTGCCCAAATAATTATAATCATCGATATAAACTCATTAATATAATTCATGACATCGCCTATCCTTATTATTTTGCCAATTTTGAAGAAGATATCATATTGCAAAATGAAAACAACCAAACGGAAAGTGGTATCACGATTTTGGATGTTTAAGTATATGCTATAAAAAGAAAAGTTTTAACTAAAAACAAGGCAACTTAAGAAGAATTTATGGCAAGCAATAAAGTGACGAAATAATATATTATTAATAATAAGACATCCTTTATCGACTATTACAACGATTAAATTGAAGTTAACAAGGAAAGGTTTATTACAGAGAGCCTATGTTGTATGCAAAAATTCATACAATTAATTTAAAACAATTTTATCATTTGAAATCTTAATAATCTAGTTTTATCAAATTAAAACACTACATTTTAACGCAAATTTAGTATCATCAAAAGCAATCAGCAGAATAAATCATAATCTTGAACAAATCAAAATATTTCACACCGATAGATGCAAAGAATTTGATAGATGAAGTCCTAGAAACATTAAAATTAAACGTTCCTTACGTACCAAAGGTTGTCCTTATGATAACGCTGTTGCGGAAGCAACGATGAAAGCAAAGAAAGCCGAATTTGTTAAACTAACAGTTGTCCCCTGTTCATATTCATCAATCTTTAAATCTTATCGAACTAATAAAAGCAGATAATTTTTTTATTTGCGCGTTTTATTTTAGAACAAAAAGAGCAAGGTCAACGAATCAGGAAATCTTTTTCTTGATACGTATTTGACACTTGCTCTTTTAAGAATACTAACATTTCATTGTATTTCCGTTAAATTAACGGAGAATGCGGATTACCTCGATATATTTACCTCTAGAGTGTTAAAAAATTGTACATTCTTAAACAATCAAAAATGTACGTTATTAAATTATCATTTCCACTGGAGAGTCATGTCGACTAAAAGATTATAAAAGTAAAAATACATTTAAAATCACAACAATATCAAACCGCTATTGACAGTCAATTCAAATAGAATTTTAGACAGATTTTTATCAAAGTAATATAAAAAATATTTAGAATAAATCATTGAGAAAAATTAAATAATTCAAAAAGCAATAAACTAACTATTTACATGAATCTATAAAGCACTTAGAACAAAAGTTCGAAAAACGCACTTTATGATTGTATAGTGATATTAAATATACTTATCAGTGAGTATTAAGAAATACTTCCATTTTAATACTCTTAGAATCAACTACTTTATTATCTCCGTAAATATTTAAAAACTTATATGGAACAAAAGGTACTAGTTCTTTTTTAGGAAATAAGTCAAACCAAAAACTTGTATTGTTCTTTTCAGTAAATTTTATATATCCAGATTCAAATGCAGAACCATCAAACTCGTATAGCTTTTTTTCTTTAGTGAGCCAATGTCTTGCTTTGTAATCTAGTTCTTGAATAGTAACCATATTCTTATTTGTAGTTATTGTAAATCCAAGTGATTGTCTATTGTCGATTGTTACCTGTACAGTAATTAATTTATCTCTTTCATTTTCTGAACTATTAAATGTAAGACCACCATACATACAACAACCTCCAAAATTTTGGTTTATATCCGGTTCAGATTTAGGTATTATACATGTATAAAAATATGGAACACCAAAAATGTCTACTTTTTTACCTTTATAATTGTTAGCTAATTCTGTATTTTCTAATTCAGTTTTAACCTCATTATAACTCTTATACTCAATTGGAAAAATTAAATCATGAGATAAAAACTGTCTAGAATTGATAACTCCTCTTCCTTCAACAGGTGGAGACATATAAAGATTCATTACATTTCCCATAGTTCCCTTATTACTTTTATAATCACTTACTTTATTTAGTTCGTCTATTTTAGGATCAGGTTGGGCATTCGCATAATTTATATTATGAAAAACTATTTCTAGAATCAAAATAATAATTACAGTAGATAATTTCTTCATAAAACCTCCTCTAACTTATTCAGTCTATTTAACAATGAAACTTATTATAAATTCACGCTTGTAGATAGTTCAGGGTGTAGTGTGTCGATAGCATTAGTTTTAAAAATAAAAATTCACTAGCAAAATAAATTAACATTCTATTTATCATTATTACTAATTACAACAAATAATTTTGAATCCGTATTCAAGATAATATATAAATTTCAAATTTTACTACAATTCAAATCGTTGTCCCCTCATATAATAGTTTATTTTCATGATTCAGTTGATAATCATCAATCACTTAATCTTTATATAAAAATACATCGATATGATAATTAGATGAGCTAACTGTTCTATTATCACTATAAAATTGAAAAAACTCTGCTCCTACTGAACCTTTTATGTTATATAAATCATAATAAAATGATTGATCTTGTTGATTATGAGAATGAAAGAAAATGCATCCTTTTTGTATGTTACCGGTATCTTTATTGTATATTTTATATAAATTTTCTAATTTAAATCGAACTTTAGTATCTAATTCTTGTACTGTTACTTTAGCCTTTTTAGTTTTTATAACAAAACCTTCTTGTTGGACACCATCTTTAAATACATTAACGCCTATAACTTTCTCTTCATCTAATTGATTTCCATCATGTATCGTAACTCCTCCGTATAAGCACGATGTTTTTTCTTCAGTTAAGCCTACACATTTATTTCCATAATACAGTCCATAAATATCTATATTTTTCCCTTTAAATTGATTTGCTAAATCTGCTGAGTTAAACTCAACTTTCAAACTAGAAGTTTTAAGTACGGATATATCAATGTTTTTTAATATTATAGTATTATTCAGTAGTTGATCTGTACTAATTTTATTTGACTCGTCTAATTGCCACGTTATATCAGTATAATAGCTTGTTAAATTAAATAACTTACTACTATCTATATCAGATTTTTTCTTTAAAACTTTTTTGTCTACTTCAGCATTAACATAATTATTATTTATAAGACATAATAAAGTTATTATAATTACAGCTATGTAGAACAATCTCATAAACTTTTTAATATTTTTTATAATATACTCTCCCTCAATTATTTTTTGGTTAAATGAACTTCTACATTAATAGATTTACTCTCAACTGTCTTATTATCATTATAAATTAGTAAATATTTAGTCGGATAAAATTTTTCACCAGATTCAGGCATCATATCATACCAAAAAGAATGACCATTTCCTTCGATAAACTTTATATAGCCAGTCTCATAAGGCGAACTATTAAATTTATATAAATTTTTATGCTTAAGTAAATAGTTTCTAACTTTATAATCTATTTCTTGTGCTGTTATGTTTTTCTTATTGGTATATATATCAAAAGATAATGTGTTTCTTTCGTTTTCGTATACTTTAATTAAGATATTATGAGAGTTATCAGTTAGATTATTTTTATCTATTTGATTTCCATCATGCTCGGTCACACCGCCATACATACACGTTTTTTCAATTAGTCTACCATCATTTAATTCCATATTATCCGCTGAAAAATTGCATTGATTATAATAGTTTGTCCCAAACAAATCTACGTTTTTATTTTTGTATTTATCCGAAAGGCTTTTATTATTAAATTCTGTTTTTAAAATTTTAGAACCATCAATTTTAGAGCCATTTATTTTAAATAATAAATCATGTTGTAAAAACTTCTCTTGGGCTTTAATGTTTGTTTCTGATACGTGTTTATCGTCATACAAATACCTCATATTATCCATTAGACCAGTGAATTCACTCGCTTTATTCAATTGTTCTGGTCTAGGATTGCCATTTAACATAAATAGTAAGCTGCAAGACTTAACACATATGAAGATAAAAGCAAATAACTTCATTCCAACAACTCCATATTTTAAATTTTTATAAATTTGATGTATTACAGGTAATATTAAACGTACACATTACCCTTAAAGGCATTAAAATTTAAATAGTTAATACATATGTTAATTTCATATAAATTCGCATTTTAGTGTTACAACTAATTATCATTTGTTACTATCTACATATGATATTTCAACATCAAGATGAAATTTTTCAGATTCTATTATTTTATTATCTTCATAAATTTTCAAAAAACTTACAGGCACTCCATCTCCTGTATAAAACAAGTCATATGAAAATGATTTTTCATCATTTAAATGAAATAAAACTTTCCCCTTATTAAAACCTGAATAAAATTTAGATTTATATCCATATTCTTTGCCTTTACCAGTGCTATTATGACCATATATATTGTATTCTTCTTGAAGATATCTCCTTAATTTAACATCAATTTCTTGAGCTGTTACTAGTTTTTTATTAGTTGATATTTTGTCAGTAGAAATTGTTTTATGCTTGCCATTAACCCAAAGATTTATAGGGATTTTTCTAGCAGAATTTAAGTATTGTCCTGATAAAGTGGCCCCTCCATACATGTATTTAGATTTACAAGGACCATTATAATCAATACCAAAAATATCCAGTTTCTTTCCTTTAAATTTACTTATTTCGTCCCAATTATTAGATTCTGAGATCAAATCATTGATACCGGTTGAAAATTCGAGTTGATTTGCACTAGGTAAGTTTTTATCTATGAGTCCTTTTAAATCTATATAATCATGTTTTGTATAGAAATTTCTTAAGTTACCTACACCAATATCTCCTTGCGCATACGAAAAGTCATTAACGTTAAAAAATAATATAAAAACTACTATAAAACTATATTTAAATTTTTTCATGGCATTTCCTTTTCTAAGTTATGATTGAAATACTTCAACTTTCGTCCTTATAAGATATTTCTACATCTAAATGGAATTTATCAGTTTCGACAGTTTTGTTGTCATTATATATTTTTAGGAAACTTTCAGCTTGCCCTGTTCCGGTATCAAATAAGTCATAAGAAAAAGATGAACCGTCATTCAAATGAAATGATATTTTTCCTGTATTAAATCCAGAACTAAATTTTGACTTAGTACCGTAATTTCTTCCTTTATTTGTATCATTAAAGCCATAAATGTTATATTCTTCTTGTAGATATCTTCTTAATTTAGTATCAATTTCTTGAGCTGTTACTATCTTTTTATTAGTTGATACTTTCTCAGTAGATATAGTTTGATGTTCGCCATTAACCCAAAGATTAATAGGAATACATCTAGACTTCTCTAAATAATCACCCGCTAAAGTAACTCCTCCGTACATATATTTATTTTTTAGACAATATCCACTATAACTTAGGCCGTATACATCAACAGCACGATTTTTGAATTTTTTTACATCTTCAACGTTCTTAAATTCAGCAGTTACTGTCGAATTATCCATAGAAAAAACTAATTGATGCGAAAGACGATTATTGTCAGGATTAATATTTTGATGGTCTTCGATTGGATAGCTACCATAATAGTTCCTAAGATTCAAAACTCCAACATCAGCGGTTGCGATATGATTTTGTGAATAACAAAACAATAAAACAACAATGATAAGTATTCTTTTCATTTTATATTTCTCCTATAATTAAATATGCCTATCTTTATTATCCTTTTATTGTAAAAAACCATTCTTCTTAAATCATCATGACTCTATCCTACTTATATACTATTACTCGTTAATCTACTTTTGTTATCTATACTAAAATAGAAAAATTTTTATAATAATAAAGTTAGATTTGAATCATTAATCATTCATCGTCATTTGCTAAGCAACTTTGTAAAAATATGTTAATATCTATAGTTCTTTATAGGATTGTAAGTTGATATTCATCAACTTTTAGATTGTTATGTAAATAAATAAACATCAATATGATAGTCTGATGAATCTATTGTTTTATTATCATTATAAATTTGCAAATATTGATCTGGTAAATTTCCTTTAATATAAAATAAATCATAATAAAATGATTCTTTATGCTCCGAATGAGAATGAAATTTAATATAACCTTTTTGTACATCACTAGTCATTCGGTCATATAATTTATATGCATTATTTAATTTTGTTCTTACTTTAATATCAAGTTCTTGTGCAGTAACTTTCTTTTTATCTGTAGTAACGATAAATGTATTAACATTTACATTATCCTTATACACAGCTACTCCTATATTTTTAGGCTCACTTAATTTATTATTTTCATGAGGTGTAACCCCACCATAAGTACAAGCAGTATTCATTTGATGCTCACCATGACAATGCGCTTTATAATAGACACCATAAATATCTACAGTTTTTCCAAAATACTCTTTGGAAATTTCCGATGAACTAAATTCCACTTTTAAATCTTTAAATTCAGCAGATTTTCCATCTAACCAATTAATACTTTTAAATAATAAATCGAAGTCTAAGAATTTTTCTGTAGTTGATACAATTGATTTTACTGTCGTAAATCGATTATTTATATAATCATCATTAATATTATGTAAAGCCGTTGAATCTACACTTGACTTCTTACACAAATCCTCAATTTTAGGATTTTCTTCATTTGCATATGCATTGTTTACACTACATATTGCAATTAAATATATAATTAATAATAATACATTTAACATTTCTTTACTCTTTTTTATAATATCCCTCCTACACAAAAAGTTTTCTTATAGAAATTTTTCAATATAAATTAAAAAATTCTGGTTTTAACCTTTAAATATTCACTAATATTTTTTGATTACGATTTTAAAACTTAACAATCCTATTTACAATTGAACAAACACATTTTAAACTAAGCGACTCAGATAATAGACAAAAAACCTTAAAAATAGCGCTTAAAATGGTTTTACCCCATTTTAAGCGCTATAACGGAAGGTAAGGGATTCGAACCCTTGAGACGCTTGTGACGCCTACACACTTTCCAGGCGTGCTCCTTCGGCCAGCTCGGACAACCTTCCTCAACAATAAATATGTAATAAAAAAACAGAAGCGATATTTCACTTCTGTTTGTATGACTCCTACGGGACTCGAACCCGTGTTACCGCCGTGAAAGGGCGGTGTCTTAACCGCTTGACCAAGGAGCCATGGCTCCACAGGTAGGACTCGAACCTACGACCGATCGGTTAACAGCCGATAGCTCTACCACTGAGCTACTGTGGAATAATAGAAAATAATGGAGCGGGTGATGGGAATCGAACCCACAACATCAGCTTGGAAGGCTGAGGTTTTGCCATTAAACTACACCCGCTAATGTAAACGATTATGGGGCGGCTGAAGGGGATCGAACCCTCGAATGTCGGAACCACAATCCGATGTGTTAACCACTTCACCACAACCGCCATGAATTAAGAATGGTTCAGGACAGAGTCGAACTGCCGACACATGGAGCTTCAATCCATTGCTCTACCAACTGAGCTACTGAACCGTAATGGTAATATGGCGGTCTCGACGGGAATCGAACCCGCGATCTCCTGCGTGACAGGCAGGCGTGTTAACCGCTACACTACGAGACCTATTAAATTAAAAACTATGTATTGCGGGAGGCGGATTTGAACCACCGACCTTCGGGTTATGAGCCCGACGAGCTACCGAACTGCTCCATCCCGCGCTAATATTATTTTGAATTACCTAATTAATATACCATAATCAAAAACCTAAAGTCAAGAACTTTTTGAATTTAATTTAAATGTTATCTCTTAAATAATTACTTAAATATCGTAGCAACATGTTCTCTGTTGAACACAAATATTAGTATATTCATTTTTGTAGTGTACGTCAACGACATTTTCAAAGTTTTTTGTGTAAAAAAACGCTTCTTATTCCCTTTTATCATATAAGTGTCTAATAGTTGTCATAAATAGTGTTACAGCATTTAAAAAGGTATAGGAATTATAAAGTTTATAACGCCTATACCTTCTGAAAAAGAAATTATAAAAGTTTGTTACAACCGCATATTCATTCAGTCAACGACTACCAATATAACATTGTAGCCCTAAGACATTGCTTGGCGCCTCAATTACCACAATTTTTTCAAAATCAGCAGCTACCTACTGACACAACACAACATAACACAACATAACACAACAATACATTACCTATCGTGTCATGTAATCTTGCATCCGATCTTGCAACGCTGTAAATGTTTCGAAGCCATCCTCTTCTAAGAAGTGCCCTCCATCTTCCACGATACGCAAGTTCCCCTCTAATGCATTCATTAAACGCTGGGTTTCTTTATATGAAACGTATTTGTCATTTTTAGAACTCAATCCGTAAAAATTATCAACTTTCTTTTTAATATTATCATAATCAATGGTTACATTACTTAAATCAATATCTAAATCTATATTTTCTGCATCTTCTTTAAAGCCCGCTATACTGAAAAAGCCTTCAATCGGCTGATCAATCATTTCAATATATTTTAAAGCTGTGATTGAACCTAAACCATGTGTTACAAAATATGTATCCTTTTTGCGTACATTAATTTGTTTCGTCATAGCTTCAATCCACTGATCCACTGTATTCGCTTCAGGGGATTCAAAATTAAATAATGTTACGTCATATCCTTCTAAAGTTAAGTTATGCTCCAACCACTGATACCAATGATTTCTACTATTTCCATGCATAGAATGTACAATGATTACATCTGTCATCTCATTCTCTCCTTTCAACTTACTACTTCTTTTCTATTTAAAAAAATGAATGATTACCTATAATTGTAAAATAAAAACACCTTAATTAGAAATGTTATATCGCAAAGTGACATTTCTAATTAAAGTGCATTGTCATCATTTCAATATCATTCAATAATAGCTAAACCTTTGTCTCTGCCACAGTTTCATGAAATAATTCCCGCTGAAAGTATCATGATTTACACATTACTTCCACCATTATATAACTTAAAAATGACTATATTTCATCAAACATTATCTAAAGGCATCGCACCTACACCAACACCATCCAGCAATTAACTTACAACTCTGCGATTAATTCTTCAGCAGCGACTTTACCTTGTGTAATACAATCAGGTAGTCCAACCGCTTCAAAAGATGCACCAGTTACTCTAAGTCGTGGATATGTTTGTTTAATATGTGCTTGAATCTGTCTAATTTGTTGAATGTGACCAACATGGTACTGTGGCATACTTTTCGGCAAACGATTGACAATTGTAAATTCAGGATCACCTTTAAATGTCATCATTTGACTTAAATCTCTACGTACAATCGATACTAATTCATTATCTGTATGATCATCAACCACAGTATCACCTGGTTTACCTACATACGCACGAATCAAAACCTTACCTTCTGGTGTAGTAAATGGCCATTTTTTCGATGTCCAAGTACATGCGGTAATGTCTGTATCACTCGTTCTCGCAATCACAAAGCCAGTACCATCATAAGTATTTTCAATGTCTTTTTCATCAAATGCCAATACAACAGTTGCAACAGTCGTACTATCCATCGTTTTAAAGTAATCAAATGCTGGATCTTGCCCGAACCAATTCAAAAAGACTTGATGTGGTGTTGTCACTAATATTCCATCGAATACATCTTCTTGTTGATTACTGTAAACAATTTTATATTGCTTTTGAGATGTAATAATATCATCCACTGACGTATTGTAACGTATTGTCACACCTTTATTTTTCACATCTTGTTCTAATGCTTCAATAAATGAGCTTAAACCATGCTTAAATTGTTTGAATTGTCCTTTTGGTGCGCCAGGATATAATTGTCTTTGTTTCAGACGCTTATTTTTCTCATCCTTCATACCTTTTATCAGACTTCCGAATGCCTCTTCTTTTTCTTTAAAATTAGGAAACGTACTCATCAAACTTAATTTATCAATATCGGTACCATAAATACCACCCATTAAAGGCTCTATTAAATTCTCAAGTACCTCATTACCTAATCTTGCTCTGAAAAATGCACCAACAGAAATGTCACCGTTCTGCATTTGAGTAGGTTTTTTAAGTAAATCTAACCCTGCTCTTAACTTTCCAAGTGGTGAAATTAATTTAGTTGTCACAAACGGTTTGATATCTGTCGGAATTCCCATAATTGATCCACCTGGAATAGGATACAATTTGTTTTTCGCAAAAATATAAGATTGTCCAGTCGTATTTGTAACAATATCTTGTTCTAATCCAATATCTTTCGCTAATTCTGTCATGATTGTTTTTCTACCTAAATAAGATTCAGGCCCTAGTTCAATCATATAACCATCTTTACGATACGATTGAATCTTTCCCCCCGGACGATTCGATGCTTCAAAGATGGTTACATCAATATTAGGATCTTGCTGTTTTAAAAAATATGCACTTGATAAACCTGTTATCCCCGCTCCTATAATAGCCACTGATTTAGTCACAACGTTTCACGCTTCTTTCGTCATTAAAATATAGACTTGATTTCATCAACAATTGCACCGATAAATAATGGATGTGTATTCGGCATTTTTGGACGATAATAATTCGCGCCAATATCATCGCAAACAACTTTACATTCATAATCATTGTCATAAAGCACCTCTAAATGCTCACATACAAAACCTACTGGCGTATATATAAAGTTTTTATACTGATGTTTTTCATATAAATCACGTGTTAAATCTTGTACATCTGGCCCTAACCAAGGTGTACCTGTATTACCTTCAGATTGCCAACCAATCGCGATATGTTCAATATTAGATTGTTCTTTAATTAAAAGCGCAGTATGTTCTAGTTCTTGTGGATATGGATCATTATTCTTTTCGATTAAACCTTTTGGCAAACTATGTGCTGAAACAACTAATACCGTGTCTTTATGTTCCTCTTCCGGTATTTGAGCTAATGTTTCGTTGACTTTATTCGTCCAATATTCAATAAATTTAGGTTGTTCATAATAATGTTTCACATGCGTAAGTTGAATACCATATTTTGCAGCTTCTTCATCAGCACGTTTGTCATATGATCCTACAGAAAATGAAGAATAATGTGGTGCTAGTACTACAGTGATTGCTTCAGTAATGCCATCATTGTGCATTTGTTCAACCGCATCTTCGATAAATGGTGAAATGTGTTTTAATCCTAAGTATAGTTTAAATTCAACATCTGCATATGCTTTATTTAATGCTGAAACTAGCGCATCAGCCTGGTCATCTGTTGTACCTGCTAATGGTGATAAACCACCTATAAATTCATATCTATCTTTCAAATCTTGAAGTTCTTCTTCAGATGGACGTTTACCATGTCTAATATCTGTATAATATGGCTCTATGTCACTTTCTTTATAAGGTGTGCCATAAGCCATAACTAATAATCCCATTTTTTTAGTCATTGATAATACCTTCCTTTAAATGAATTATCTTTCATGTGCTTCAATGTAATACTATGATTATCTTTGTGTATATGTGTGTACGAATTCGCTTACTTTACGTAACGTCTCTGGTTGCACTTCTGGGAAAACGCCGTGTCCTAAATTAAAGATGTGTTTACCGTTCTCCATACCTTGATCTAATATTGGTTTCAATCTCTCTTCAATGACATTCCATGGTGCTAATAAAATTGATGGATCTAAATTCCCTTGTAATGTTTTAGTAACGCCTAATTGTTGAGCCTGATTAATAGACGTTCTCCAATCTAGGCCTAATACATCAATCGGCAAATCATTCCATTCATTGATTAAATGACTGGCACCTACACCGAATAAAATTACCGGCACATCATGTTTTTCTTTAACCTCACTGATTAGTCGAATCATATGTGGTTTAATGTAACGTCTGTAATCCTCGACATTTAATGCACCTACCCATGAATCGAAAATTTGAATCAATTCGGCACCCGCATCGACTTGAGCTGTTACATATTTAACAGATACATCGACTAAATGATTCATTAAAGCAAACCATGTTGCTTCATCTCTATACATCATCGCTTTTGTAAAATTGTAATTTTTCGATGGTCCGCCTTCAATCATATATGACGCTAATGTAAATGGTGCCCCAGTAAATCCTATTAGCGGCACATTTAACTTTTCTTCTGTTAAAAGTTTAATTGTATCTAATACATATGGTACATCTCGTTCGGGGTCTATTTGAGAAAGTTTCTCAACATCTTGAATTGTTTTGATAGGATTATGAATCACTGGACCAATACCCGATTTAATTTCTACATCGACACCAATTGGCTTTAATGGTGTCATAATATCTTTGTATAAAATTGCTGCATCTGTATGATAATTATCAACTGGTAAATGTGTAACATAAGCGCACAACTCCGGCTGATGGGTAATATCGAATAGTGAATATTTTTCTTTCAACTTTCGATATTCTGGTTGCGAACGGCCAGCTTGTCGCATAAACCAAACAGGTGTATGTGTCGTTTCTTCACCTTTAATCATTTTCAAAATTGTATTGTTTTTATTATGCACCATAAAGGCCTCCTAAATTAAAATCATTCTTATCTATATTATCATATCGCTCATTCGTTCGTATTTTCAATAAATAAATGTCATAAAACTGACATTAAATTACACATCATTTGTTTGTGCATTTAAATTTTAAAATCTTGATGGATTATCTCCACATCTTTTTGTCTTGCATGACTTATTATAGTAACTTTAACCGTATATTAATAGTGGTAATGACTAGTTTATCGTCGTATAATAAATAAAAACATAAGGGGGACCTTTCATATGAAGAAATTATATACATCTTATGGCACATATGGATTTTTAAATCAGATAAAAATCAATAATCCATCTCATCATTTATTCCAATTTTCAACTGCTGATTCATCGGTGATTTTTGAAGAGACTGAAGAAAAAACTGTACTGAAATCACCTTCAATATATGAAGTTATTAAAGAAATAGGCGCATTCAATGAAGACCATTTTTATTGCGCAATTTTTATTCCGTCAACTGAAGACCATGTTTATCAACTTGAAAAGAAATTAATCAGTGTTGATGACAATTTCAAAAACTTTGGTGGCTTTAAAAGTTATCGATTGCTGAGACCTGTTAAAGGTACAACTTACAAAATTTACTTTGGCTTTGCTGATCGACAAACTTATGAAGACTTTAAAAATTCTGATGCTTTTAAAGATCATTTTTCAAAAGAAGCATTAAGTCATTACTTTGGTTCAAGCGGACAACATTCAAGTTATTTTGAAAGATATTTATACCCAATAAAAGAAGGTTCTTCATCTTTTATGGTGGGAAGGTAAAACTTCCTGCTTTTTTTAATACACAAAAAGCGCAATTGCCTCTATAATTTAAAGTGACCAAACCCAAACTAAAGGAGACAAGTGCGCCTATGTGT
>NZ_JACVZJ010000030.1:0-23455 GCF_017151945.1 Staphylococcus sp. EG-SA-10 | reverse complement strand
CAAAGGAGAAAAAAAGAAGACAACCAAGCCCAATAATGGACTGGCCGCCTAATAATAAAAACTCTAAAAGTTGTAATTTAAAATAGTTCTTTAAATTATATACCCACCACATTTGGTGGAGAACCTTTAAAGATGAAGATAAGTGCATTCACAAAAAATAGCCACACTCATATGACATCGGATGAGTGTGGCTTAAGGATCTATGGGGGGAGGAAACCATAGATGTTTACTTTGATAGGCCAGATTAAATATCAAAGTATGCGATTATTTATAGCTTGATGCAAAAGTGGTATGCCTATTAAAAGTTACTGCACATAGCTTTTAATATTCCGTTCAAAGGAAAGGGGCATACAATTGAACAATCTGTAATAGTACTTTTAACCAGCTATGCTAAAAGTCTAGTAGGGAGAACAGTTGTCCAATCACATAAGAACCTCTAACTTCTTTAGTACGATTAAGAAAAGCTTTTTAGTTAGTATGTAATACAATTTATTGACGCGCGTGAATCTCTTTTATAAGAGTGTGTAGGGAATGGCGTTGTATAAATTGTATTAGAAGAACTTCTAACGCATCTCTGTGGTTAAAAGAGATGAAGGGAACGACAGTTTAATTAAAACTGCATAAGAACTTCTAGCTTTTCTCTCTCGCTCAAAGAGAAGCAGCTGTTCGCAGTTTAATCAAAACCACATAAAGCTTTTAACTTTGCTCTTTGATTTAAAGAGTGATAAATGTTTACAGTTTAATTAAAACTGCATAAGAACTTCTAGCTTTTCTCTTTCGTTCAAAGAGAAGTTCTAATACCACCATATCGTGCGATCGGGAACGGTATATATATTAATAGGAGGGTAATATATATTTAACGCACGATATGGGACTATTAGCCTTCGACTTTGTTATGTTGATGTGTGGCCTAAAATATTGGAGATACCAATATTTTAGGTTGCATCAACATCAATTCATCTTACTTCATTAAAACACAGCGTGTTATTTCATGCTTCCGTGTACAGTTTCAATATTTGATTTCATCATTTTGTAGTAAGAGTCACCTTTAGTGCCTTCTTTACCGATTGAATCTGTGTACACTTCACCAAAGATATCTTTCTTCGTTTCTTCAGATAAACTTTCCATTGCTTTTTTATCAACACTTGTTTCTACTAATAAGTGTTTTAATTTGTGCTTTTTAACAAACTCAATAGCTTGTCTCATTTGTTCAGGTGTACCTTGTTTTTCAGTGTTAATTTCCCAAATATAACCTGGTGTAATACCGTATTGTTTTGAGAAGTACTTGAAGGCACCTTCACTTGTAATCATGGCACGTTGTTCTTTTGGAATGTCATTAAATTTGTCTTTACTGTCATTATTTAATTTTTCCAATTGAGCAATGTATTTGTTACCTTGCTTTTCATAATCTGCTTTATGTTTTTTGTCGTTATCGATAAATGTTTGTTGAATTGTTTTTACGTATTTAATACCGTTATCTAAACTTAACCATGCGTGTGGATCTTGTTTATCTTTGTTGCCTTCTTCACCGTTTAAATAGATAGGTTTAACATCTTTTGATACTGCGATAACTTTTTTATCTTTTAATGATTTACCAGCCTGTTCTAAGGCTTTTTCAAACCAACCGTTACCAGTCTCTAAATTTAATCCGTTGTATAAAATAACGTCAGCGTCAGTTAACTTTTTAATATCTTTAGGTTTAACTTCATATTCATGAGGATCTTGACCAACAGGTACAATACTATGAATATCGACGTTGTCTCCACCAACATTTTTAGCCATATCATATAAAATTGAATTCGTCGTTACTACTTTTAATTTGCCATTTGACTTATCACTGCTTTGTTTACCACCAGTACCACATGCAGCAACTAGAAGTAATAAGGCTAATAATAAAGGTACTAATTTTTTCATGTTAAACTTCCTCGTTTCTTTCTATTCGTAAATTTTGTGAAAAATAATGTGATGATATAAATTACAAACGTACAAAGTACGATTGTCGCACCACTAGGAATGTTGTAAATATAGCTGTAATAAAGTCCGACAATTGAACTTATGACACTTATTAAACTTGCTATAATCATCATTGAGTATAGTTTTTTACTAATTAAAAATGCTGTAGATGCAGGTGTAATTAATAGTGCAACTACAAGAATAATACCTACCGTTTGAATACTTGCTACTGTTACTAATGAGAGTAACAACATCACAAAGTAATGTAATAACGTCGTATTTAGACCACTCATTCTACTAAACGTTGGATCGAATGTAGAAATCATTAATGGACGATAGAAAATAATGATTAGAATAAGGACGATTGAACCAATCACAATAGTTGTTAAAAATGCACTATTTGTGATTGCCAGTAAATTACCAAACAGAATATGGTACAAATCTGTCGTAGTGTTTATTAAGCTAATAATAATAATCCCCGAAGCTAAGAAAGCGGTAAAACTAATTCCAATAGCGGCGTCAGGTTTCGTTTTACTACTAGATGTGATATAACCGATAAAAATACTTGCGATCATACCAGTTATAAGTGCGCCTATAAACATTGGAATACCAAATAAGAATGATAGGGCAACACCAGGTAATACTGCGTGACTCATTGCATCTCCCATTAATGAAAGACCACGTAATACAATTAAACTACCAACTGTACCACAAACTATCCCTACAATAATTGAAGTTATCAATGCTCGATTCAAGAATTGATATGTAAATAAATGTTCGACAAACTCTAACATGTTATATTGCTCCTTTGACTAGGGTCACTACAGTCAGTGCTACTCATAAATGTTTCGTTTAAGCGAGTGACACTCATAGCCTCTTCACTATCACCAAAGTATCGTAATGTTTGATTTAATAGAATAATACGATCAAAGTATTGCTTTGCTTTTGATAGATCATGGTGGATGATAAGAATAAGTTTTCCTTGTTGTTTTAAGTTCTCGATTTTTGTCATGATTAATTTTTCGCTACTAAAATCAATTCCGACAAACGGCTCATCTAGAAAATAAACTTCACTTTCGGACATCAATGCTCTTGCTACTAGCACACGTTGTAATTGTCCACCACTTAATTCTGAAATTTGTCGATGACGTAAAGATTCTAATTCTAAATCGCTTAATAACTGTTTGAGTTTATCCCTTGCTGATTTATTAGGTCGTCTAAACCATCCAATTTCTTTGTAGCAACCTGATAAAATCACTTGTTCCACACTTATAGGAAAATCTAAATCAATATGTGCTTTTTGTGGAATATATGTAATATGTTGCAGTTGTTGTTGTATAGGTTTGTTATATAACAATTTAGTACCGGTAGCATTAAATTCACCAATTAAAGACTTGATAAGGGAAGATTTACCAGCACCATTCGGGCCCATGATACCAATTATTTCGCCGCGTACTGGTATCGATAAGGAAATGTTTTTAAGTACATGCTTATTACCTAAAAACAGATTTAAATCTTTTGTTTCTAACAAACGTTTATACCTCCTAATTAAAAGTTTAGGCTAACCTAATTAATTGTATAATAAACTGAGAATATTTATCATGTCAAGTAAATTCGTGATATAATATAGACAATGTATGTGAGGTGAAAGTATGTTAACTGAAGAAAAAGAGGACTATTTAAAGGCAATCCTTACGAATAATGGCGATAAAAACTTTGTAACAAATAAAATCTTATCTCAATTTTTAAATATTAAGCCTCCATCTGTAAGTGAAATGGTAGGACGTCTTGAAAAAGCAGGCTATGTTGAAACAAAACCGTACAAAGGTGTTAGATTAACAGAGGATGGTTTAACGCATACGCTTGATATCATTAAGAGACATCGACTATTAGAATTATTTTTAATAGAAATATTGAAATATAATTGGGAAGAAGTACATCAAGAAGCAGAAATTTTAGAACATCGAATTTCAGATTTATTCGTTGAAAGGCTGGATAGCTTGTTAAATTTCCCAGAAACTTGCCCGCACGGCGGTGTGATTCCTAGAAATAATGAATATAAAGAGAAATATATAACAACGATTTTGAATTATGAATCTGGCGATATCGTTACAATCAAACGTGTGAGAGATAAGACTGATTTGCTAATATATTTGTCTAGTAAAGATATTTCTATTGGTAATGAAGTGGAAATTGTATCGAAAGATGAAATGAATAAAGTAATTATCATCAAACGTAATGATAATGTAATTATTGTCAGTTACGAAAATGCAATGAACATGTTTGCTGAAAAATAAAATAAAGAAGCCATAAAGATATCCATGATTGTACTGATAAAGACATATGGATAATTGCTTTAGGCTTCTTTTTTATTAGTTAATTTATCAAGTGAGTATATTTGAGTAAAATATTCACTGCATAAAGATTGAAGATAATCCAGATTGTACTATAAATGAAGATAGGTACATGACTGAGTTCTTTAAGTGCACTACCATCCCACTGTGGACTCGGACGCTGGAAAGTCAATTTAGCAATCGTCCAACTAGATTGTAGAACTTCGCCTAATAATACACCTAAAATATATTGATAACTCATTGTGACAAGTAGTTGAATTTCTACTATATTTTCATCTTTTAATATAAAATACAACATGATAGAAATTAAAGTTATAACAACAATGGGTGAGCCTTTTCTAGATGTTAAAATTAAAAAATAAATAAATATCAATAAATAGGTAAATATAAAGAAACTAGGTATCTGATAATGGCTCGACGCTAAACCTATCAATAACATAATAGGTGGCATAAAATAACCACCAATCGTTGTAAGCCATTGGCCTGCTAGATGTCTAGATTGTGTAATTGCGAATCCTTGTTGTAATGTCTGTTGTCGCTCTCGTGGACTTGTTACAATGACTAAATCTTTTGCACGGCCACCAGCGAGTTTATTAAACAGTACATGACCAAATTCATGTGTTAAAACAGGGATATAGTTTAAAATGACATCTAAATAGTTCAAAACAGGCTTATGTCTATATTGATGAATAGCAATATAACAAGCTGCAACAATAACGATAATGTATATATTAAGTTGAATTGTCGTATTAAAAAAGTTTGATAAATAATTCATTGTTAACCTCATATAAGATAGTAATTTAAAGTTTGCTTATCACTTATTATAAATGATATTGGCATCAATAGCGTTAGACTTTAGACTTACCTTAGTTAAACTAATTTTAATTTTTGAAAAGGTGAATATGTGTTAAAATAAAGCAAAATCATTTCGATATAAATAGGATGAATATAAATACTGTTAATATTGATTACACTAACATAATAATGAAATAAGATAGGAGATTCCTGTTATGACTGTTGAAGAAAGATCCAATACAGCCAAAGTTGACATTTTAGGGGTCGATTTTGATAATACAACAATGTTGCAAATGGTTGAAAATATTAAAACCTTTTTTGCAAATCAATCAACGAATAATCTTTTTATAGTAACAGCCAACCCTGAAATAGTGAATTACGCGGCGACACATCAAGCGTATTTAGAGTTAATAAATCAAGCGAGCTATATTGTTGCTGATGGGACAGGAGTAGTCAAAGCTTCGCATCGGTTAAAGCAACCTCTAGCGCATCGTATACCTGGTATTGAGTTGATGGATGAATGTTTGAAAATTGCTCATGTAAATCATCAAAAAGTATTTTTGCTAGGGGCAACTAATGAAGTTGTAGAAGCGGCACAATATGCATTGCAACAAAGATATCCAAACATATCGTTTGCACATCATCACGGTTATATTGATTTAGAAGATGAGACGGTAGTGAAACGAATTGAACTGTTTAAACCTGATTACATATTTGTAGGTATGGGATTCCCTAAACAAGAAGAATGGATTATGACACATGAAAATCAATTTGAATCTACAGTGATGATGGGCGTAGGTGGTTCTCTTGAAGTATTTGCTGGGGCTAAAAAGAGAGCGCCTTATATCTTTAGAAAATTAAACATTGAATGGATTTATAGAGCATTAATAGATTGGAAACGTATTGGTAGATTAAAAAGTATTCCTATATTTATGTATAAAATAGCCAAAGCAAAAAGAAAAATAAAAAAGGCGAAATAGTCATGATGACAAAAATAAAACCGAGGAAATCCTTAAATGGAGATTCTCGGTTTTTTCGGTTTATTTAATAACGAAGCGGGACTCATCGAGTTTGTTTCTAAATTCTTTTTGTTCGGCTTTGGATTTCTTTTTAAAATCGTTTAGGAAAGCTTCATATTTAGGTAATACATCATCAAGTTCACCGTAATCTTTTAACTTTCCGCCTTCAATCCAAGCAATCTTAGTACAAAATTGTCTCACTTGGCCTAAGTTATGACTAACGAAAAAGATGGTTTTGTTTTGCTCTTTAAACTCGTAAATTTTATCTAAACATTTTTGTGCAAAAGTTTGGTCACCTACAGATAAAGCTTCGTCAATGACTAAGATATCTGGATTAACTGTGATATTAATTGAAAAACCAAGTTTTGCACGCATACCACTTGAATACTTTTTAACTGGTTGATAAATAAACTCACCAAGTTCACTAAATTCAATAATCTTAGGTGTCATCGCTTTAATTTCTTTACGCTTAAAGCCCATACATAACATTTTAAATTCGATATTTTCAATCCCTGTAAGTTGTCCACTCAAGCCAGCACTAATTGCGATAACGCTGACTTCACCATTACGATCCACTTTTCCAACGGTAGGCGACAAAGAACCGCCAATGATATTGCTCAACGTTGATTTGCCGGAACCATTGATGCCAACAAGCCCTATGACGTCACCTTCATATGCTTTTAAACTAATGTCATCTAAAGCGAAAAATGTTTTGTTTTTATGTTTGGGAATGAGCGCATCTTTCATACGTTCTTTATTTGTACGATAAATACGATATTCTTTTGTTACATTTTTAATGTTTACCGAAACGTTCATTTGTAGACCTTCCTTATTCACATTTATCTAGATTATAATATACTACTCAACAGTTGTTAAATTTTAAAACCTGTTGTAAAGTGTATAGAAGATTTTGTTATTATCAGAGTTGGTGTTTTGACACAAAATGTTAATCATCAATGATAACAATGATATTTAAAAACTAAACTTATTTCAACTTACATGATTGTATACTATAATGTATTTGTAATAAACTAATATTTTAAAGAACTAGACAATAATTTTGATAGCATCCATGTATAGTGATAGTATTTACAACAATTATTATAATACTATTTAGTTAAGTAGAGAAATAGTTAAACATTTGAAAGTGTGGTTTAATGGAATGTCAGCAATAGGAACAGTTTTTAAAGAACATGTAAAGAACTTTTATTTAATTCAAAGACTGGCTCAGTTTCAAGTTAAAATTATCAATCATAGTAACTATTTAGGTGTGGCTTGGGAATTAATTAACCCTGTTATGCAAATTATGGTTTACTGGATGGTTTTTGGATTAGGAATAAGAAGTAATGCACCAATTCATGGTGTACCTTTTGTTTATTGGTTATTGGTTGGTATCAGTATGTGGTTCTTCATCAACCAAGGTATTTTAGAAGGTACTAAAGCAATTACACAAAAGTTTAATCAAGTATCGAAAATGAACTTCCCGTTATCGATAATACCGACATATATTGTGACAAGTAGATTTTATGGACATTTAGGCTTACTTTTACTTGTGATAATTGCATGTATGTTTACTGGTATTTATCCATCAATACATATCATTCAATTATTGATATATGTACCGTTTTGTTTTTTCTTAACTGCCTCGGTGACGTTATTAACATCAACACTCGGTGTGTTAGTTAGAGATACACAAATGTTAATGCAAGCAATATTAAGAATATTATTTTACTTTTCACCAATTTTGTGGCTACCAAAGAACCATGGTATCAGTGGTTTAATTCATGAAATGATGAAATATAATCCAGTTTACTTTATTGCTGAATCATACCGTGCAGCAATTTTATATCACGAATGGTATTTCATGGATCATTGGAAATTAATGTTATACAATTTCGGTATTGTTGCCATTTTCTTTGCAATTGGTGCGTACCTACACATGAAATATAGAGATCAATTTGCAGACTTCTTGTAATATATTTATATGACGAAACCCCGCTAACCATTAATAAATGGAAGTGGGGTTCATTTTTGTTTATAATTTAAGTAAATAACATATTAAGTTGGTGTATTATGAACGTTTTAATAAAGAAATTTTATCATTTGGTAGTTCGAATACTTTCTAAAATGATTACGCCTCAAGTGGTTGATAAACCGCATATCGTATTTATGATGACTTTTCCAGAAGATATTAAGCCTATCATCAAAGTATTAAATAATTCGTTGTATCAGAAAACTGTTTTAACAACACCAAAACAAGCGCCTTATTTATCTGAACTTAGCGACGATATTGATGTGATAGAAATGACTAATCGAACATTGGTAAAACAAATTAAGGCTTTGAAAAGCGCGCAGATGATTATTATCGATAATTATTACCTATTACTAGGTGGATATAATAAGACTTCTAATCAACACATTGTTCAAACGTGGCATGCAAGTGGTGCATTAAAAAACTTTGGCTTAACAGATCATCAAGTCGATGTGTCTGACAAGGCAATGGTTCAGCAGTACCGTAAAGTTTATCAAGCGACGGATTTTTACTTAGTGGGTTGTGAACAAATGTCACAATGTTTTAAACAGTCTTTAGGTGCAACAGAAGAGCAAATGTTGTATTTTGGGCTTCCGAGAATTAATAAATATTACACAGCTGATAGAGCAACGGTTAAGGCAGAGTTAAAGGATAAATATGGAATTACAAATAAGTTGGCATTATATGTACCAACATATAGAGAAGATAAAGCAGATAATAGGGCTATTGATAAAGCTTATTTTGAAAAATGTTTACCAGGATATACACTGATTAATAAATTACATCCATCGATTGAACATTCAGACATTGATGACGTATCTTCAATCGACACGTCTTCATTAATGCTAATGTCAGATGTAATTATTAGTGACTATAGTTCGCTGCCAATAGAAGCTAGCTTGTTAGATATTCCAACTATATTTTATGTGTATGATGAAGGAACATATGATAAGGTGAGAGGCCTGAATCAATTTTACAAAGCAATACCGGATAGCTACAAAGTGTATACTGAAGAAGACTTAATAATGACGATACAAGAAAAAGAACATCTATTAAGTCCGTTATTTAAAGATTGGCATAAGTATAATACTGATAAAAGTTTACATCAGCTCACAGAATATATAGATAAGATGGTGACAAAATGAGGCTTACGATAATCATACCTACATGTAATAATGAGGCAACAATTCGACAATTGTTAATATCTATTGAGAGTAAAGAACACTATAGAATCCTTTGTATTGATGGTGGTTCTACTGATCAAACAATTCCTATGATTGAACGGTTACAAAGAGAACTCAAGCATATTTCATTAATACAATTACAAAATGCTTCGATAGCTACGTGTATTAATAAAGGTTTGATGGATATCAAAATGACAGATCCACATGATAGTGACGCATTTATGGTCATAAATCCAACATCAATCGTATTGCCAGGTAAATTAGATAGGCTAACTGCAGCTTTCAAAAATAATGATAATATTGATATGGTAATAGGGCAGCGAGCTTACAATTACCATGGTGAATGGAAATTGAAAAGTGCTGATGAGTTTATTAAAGACAATCGAATCGTTACATTAACGGAACAACCAGATTTGTTAACAATGATGTCTTTTGACGGAAAGTTATTCAGTGCTAAATTTGCTGAATTACAGTGTGACGAAACTTTAGCTAACACATACAATCACGCAATACTTGTCAAGGCGATGCAAAAAGCTACGGATATACATTTAGTTTCACAGATGATTGTCGGAGATAATGATATAGTTCCACATGCTACAAGTAACGATGAAGATTTTAATAGATATATCACAGAAATTATGAAAATAAGACAACGAGTCATGGAAATGTTACTATTACCTGAACAAAGGCTATTATATAGTGATATGGTTGATCGTATTTTATTCAATAATTCATTAAAATATTATATGAATGAACACCCAGCAGTAACGCACACGACAATTCAACTCGTAAAAGACTATATTATGTCTATGCAGCATTCTGATTATGTATCACAAAATATGTTTGACATTATAAATACAGTTGAATTTATTGGTGAGAATTGGGATAGAGAAATATACGAATTGTGGCGACAAACATTAATTCAAGTGGGCATTAATAGGCCGACTTATAAAAGATTCTTGATACAACTTAAAGGGAGAAAGTTTGCACATCGAACAAAATCAATGTTAAAACGATAACGTGTACATTGATGACCATAAACTGCAATCCTATGATGTGACAATATGAGGAGGATAACTTAATGAAACGTGTAATAACATATGGCACATATGACTTACTTCACTATGGTCATATCGAATTGCTTCGTCGTGCAAGAGAGATGGGCGATTATTTAATAGTAGCATTATCAACAGATGAATTTAATCAAATTAAACATAAAAAATCTTATTATGATTATGAACAACGAAAAATGATGCTTGAATCAATACGCTATGTCGATTTAGTCATTCCAGAAAAGGGATGGGGACAAAAAGAAGACGATGTCGAAAAATTTGATGTAGATGTTTTTGTTATGGGACATGACTGGGAAGGTGAATTCGACTTCTTAAAGGATAAATGTGAAGTCATTTATTTAAAACGTACAGAAGGCATTTCGACGACTAAAATCAAACAAGAATTATATGGTAAAGATGCTAAATAAATTATATAGAACTATCGATACTAAATGATAAATTAACGTAGGTTATTATAAAATAAATATAAAACGGACAAGTTTCGCAGCTTTATAATGTGCAACTTGTCCGTTTTTAGTATGTTTTATTTTCTTTTTCTAAATAAACGATTGATTATCATATGAACAATTAGTGCTAATCCAGCGACTAGGCATGCACCACCAATGATAGTGAATAATGGATGTTCTGCCCACATACTTTTAGCAACAGTATTTGCCTTTTGAATAATTGGCTGATGAACTTCTACAGTTGGAGGTCCATAATCTTTATTAATAAATTCTCTTGGATAGTCCGCGTGTACTTTACCATCTTCGACTACAAGTTTATAATCTTTTTCACTAAAATCACTTGGTAAAACATCGTAAAGATCATTTTCAACATAATATTTCTTACCATTTATCCTTTGCTCACCTTTAGACAATATTTTTACATATTTATACTGATCAAATGAACGTTCCATTAATGCATTCCCCATCATATTACGTTGCTTCTCGCCACCAAGGTTTTTATAGTCTCCCGCACCCATGATAACTTGATTAATTCTAAATTTACCTCGTTTAGTAGTAATCGTATGGTTGTAATTTGCTGTATCACTTGATCCAGTTTTTAAACCATCTGTACCAGGCAAACTCATTTTTGCACCTTCCAATGAAAAGTTGAATGTGTAATACGTAACTGCATGCGTTGTTGGTGCTAACTGCTTTGTAAAGTCTAATATTTTAGGTGTTTCTTTAATCACGTGTAAATCTAAAATGGCATAGTCTCTAGCAGTCGTTACAGTACGTTCTTGGTCTTTATACTTTGTTGGTGCAAATGTACGTAATCTTGAATTTTCAGCACCTGTTGGATTGACGAAATGTGTGTTTTTCATTCCGATAGCTTTAGCTTTGTTATTCATTAAATCAACGAAATCGCTGGTGTTTTTTGACACCTTCTTAGCTAAAATTAATGCCGCGGCATTACTAGAATTAGATACCGTAATTTGTAATAGGTCTGCGATTGTCCATACTTGTCCAGGATATAGTTTCGTATTACTCAACTCAGGTAGTGTAGACATAATATATTCTTTGTTCGTCATTGTGACAGTGTCGTCAAGTGAAAGCTGCCCCTTATTTACAGCTTCCAATGTTAAGTACATTGTCATTAATTTAGTCATAGACGCTGGATTCCACTTAGTATCGATATTGTATTGATACAGTAATTGTCCAGTTTGACTAACATTAACAGCACTCGTCGGTTCGTATGCAGCCGACAAACCTGCATAACCATATTGATTTGCTGCTTGTACAGGGGTTACGTCACTGTTAGCAGCTTGTGCATATGGTGTCATAATACTTAATGTTAAACATAAAATGATGATAATAGATATTAAATTTTTCATAAAGCGTTAATCTTCCCTTTTCCAATTCTTAAATATTCCCTAAAAGCAATGGTCATTCCTACTTACGGAAATCATTGCTAATTCACTTCACCTTAATTAAATTGTTGAAAATAAAGTTTTCTGCAGTTAATTTGAAAAATAATGCAAATATATTACGTGCGTAGCTAAAGGTGTTATAATGTTTGTACGAAGAGCAAACTTACTCAAAAGCGATTAATTTTCATGTTTTAATATAAAGACTTTGAGAAGTTATTACAAAAAATGCAATAGAAATATTCTATCATATAAATGTTATGAGCGGTATTTTGGGGCAATACTTTATTTGATTTTTAAAGTTTTGTTGGGAGAAAGTATATGATAGAAATGCATGTATCTATCTAAATGAATTAACTATAAATTTCAAACAGAAGAGGTAAAACTATGAAACGAGAAAATCCATTGTTTTTCTTATTTAAAAAACTATCATGGCCAGTGGGTCTTATCGTTGCAGCTATCACTATTTCATCACTAGGGAGCTTAAGTGGACTATTAGTGCCACTGTTTACTGGACGAATTGTAGATAAATTTTCCGTGAGCCATATCAATTGGAATCTAATCGCATTATTTGGTGGTATCTTTGTCATCAATGCTTTATTAAGCGGATTAGGCTTATATTTATTAAGTAAAATTGGTGAAAAAATTATTTATGCGATACGCTCAGTTTTATGGGAGCATATCATACAATTAAAAATGCCATTCTTTGACAAAAATGAAAGTGGTCAATTAATGAGTCGATTAACTGACGATACGAAAGTGATAAATGAATTTATTTCACAAAAGCTACCTAACTTATTACCATCAATCGTTACATTAGTTGGGTCACTAATCATGTTATTTATTTTAGATTGGAAAATGACATTATTAACATTTATAACGATACCGATATTTGTTTTAATTATGATTCCTCTAGGACGTATTATGCAAAAGATATCGACAAGTACACAATCTGAAATTGCAAACTTCAGTGGTTTGTTAGGGCGTGTCCTAACTGAAATGCGTCTTGTTAAAATATCAAATACAGAGCGACTTGAATTAGATAATGCACATAAAAATTTGAATGAAATATATAAATTAGGTTTAAAACAGGCTAAAATTGCGGCAGTTGTACAACCAATTTCAGGTATTGTTATGTTGCTAACAATTGCAATTATTTTAGGTTTTGGTGCATTAGAAATTGCGACTGGTGCAATCACTGCAGGTACATTAATTGCAATGATATTTTATGTTATTCAATTATCGATGCCTTTAATCAATCTTTCAACGTTAGTTACAGATTATAAAAAGGCAGTTGGTGCAAGTAGTAGAATATACGAAATCATGCAAGAACCTATTGAACCGACAGAAGCTCTTGAAGATTCTGAAAATGTATTAATTGATGACGGTGTGTTGTCATTTGAACATGTAGACTTTAAATATGATGTGAAGAAAATATTAGATGATGTGTCATTCCAAATCCCACAAGGGCAAGTGAGTGCTTTTGTAGGTCCTTCTGGATCTGGTAAAAGTACGATATTTAATCTGATAGAACGTATGTATGAAATTGAGTCAGGTGATATTAAATATGGCCTTGAAAGTGTCTATGATATCCCGTTATCTAAGTGGCGACGCAAAATTGGATATGTTATGCAATCAAATTCGATGATGAGTGGTACAATTAGAGACAATATTTTATACGGAATTAATCGTCATGTTTCAGATGAAGAACTTATTAATTATGCTAAATTAGCAAACTGTCATGATTTTATCATGCAATTTGATGAAGGATATGACACGCTTGTAGGTGAACGAGGATTGAAACTGTCTGGCGGACAACGTCAACGTATTGATATTGCTAGAAGTTTTGTTAAAAATCCTGATATTTTGTTACTTGATGAAGCAACAGCTAATCTCGATAGTGAAAGTGAATTGAAAATTCAAGAAGCTTTAGAAACATTGATGGAAGGTAGAACAACGATTGTCATTGCGCATCGTTTGTCTACAATTAAAAAAGCCGGTCAAATTATATTCTTAGACAAAGGACAGGTAACAGGTAAAGGTACGCATTCAGAACTGATGGCATCACATGCGAAGTATAAAAACTTTGTAGTGTCTCAAAAATTAACAGATTAATTTTATATATATAAGTAAGCTTGGAGCAAATACACATATACCATCGAGGAAATTAAAGTGTGGCACATTGATGGATATAGATGTTAATAAATTGCTTCAAGCTTTTGTCTATTTTAAATCATGTGAGATGTTACGACATAATAATTCTTAAATTAATGAAATCGATATTTTAAGAAAAAAATGCTCATGGTATAATACAAGTTATAAGCAAACATACATATATTAAATACTGTAGCCACGAGTCATAATTCTTCATATTTTACATAGCAATTTAACTGATTTTAGAGTCCACGGTACAGAAGTTTGATATTTCAATGTTTCTAAATTTTTAAAAAATTAAATCATAGGTGGGTGCCAAATGTTTTTATTAATCAACATTATTGGTCTAATTGTATTTCTTGGTATTGCGGTATTATTTTCAAGAGATCGCAAAAATATCCAATGGCAATCAATTGGGATCTTAGTTGTTTTAAACCTGTTTTTAGCATGGTTCTTTATTTATTTTGATTGGGGTCAAAAAGCAGTAAGAGGAGCAGCAAATGGTATCGCTTGGGTAGTTCAGTCAGCGCATGCTGGTACAGGTTTTGCATTTGCAAGTTTGACAAATGTTAAAATGATGGATATGGCTGTTGCAGCGTTATTCCCAATTTTATTAATAGTGCCATTATTTGATATCTTAATGTACTTTAATATTTTACCGAAAATTATTGGAGGTATTGGTTGGTTACTAGCTAAAGTAACAAGACAACCTAAATTCGAGTCATTCTTTGGGATAGAAATGATGTTTTTAGGAAATACTGAAGCATTAGCCGTATCAAGTGAGCAACTAAAACGTATGAATGAAATGCGTGTATTAACAATCGCAATGATGTCAATGAGCTCTGTATCGGGAGCTATTGTAGGTGCGTATGTACAAATGGTACCAGGAGAACTGGTACTAACTGCAATTCCACTAAATATCGTTAACGCGATAATTGTGTCATGCTTGTTGAATCCAGTAAGTGTTGAAGAGAAAGAAGATATTATTTACAGTCTTAAAAACAATGAAGTTGAACGTCAACCATTCTTCTCATTCCTTGGAGATTCTGTATTAGCAGCAGGTAAATTAGTATTAATCATCATCGCATTTGTTATTAGTTTTGTAGCGTTAGCTGATCTATTTGATCGTTTTATCAATTTGATTACAGGATTGATAGCAGGATGGATAGGCATAAAAGGTAGTTTCGGTTTAAACCAAATTTTAGGTGTGTTTATGTATCCATTTGCGCTATTACTCGGTTTACCTTATGATGAAGCGTGGTTGGTAGCACAACAAATGGCTAAGAAAATTGTTACAAATGAATTTGTTGTTATGGGTGAAATTTCTAAAGATATCGCATCTTATACACCACACCATCGTGCGGTTATTACAACATTCTTAATTTCATTTGCAAACTTCTCAACGATTGGTATGATTATCGGTACATTGAAAGGAATTGTTGATAAAAAGACATCAGACTTTGTATCTAAATATGTGCCTATGATGCTATTATCAGGTATCCTAGTTTCATTATTAACAGCAGCTTTCGTTGGTTTATTTGCATGGTAATATGTCGAAGAGTGACTATGATAATACATTTTAACTAATAAATATGTTCAGGCATGTCGTCTATTGATATAGGTGAGATGCTTGGACTTTTTTATTATTGATATAAAGATATTTAAATATTTTTAAAGTTACCGAAATTGAAGCATTATAAAAACCAAGTGCACATGGTAATACACTTGGCTTTTATGGGAAATGAATATTATTGTACATATGACAGTAAGGACTAGGTACAGTCATAGTACTTCGAGCAAAATTTGTTTTGTTATTATAAACAACACAAAGGAGATAACTTCTCTATTGAAGAAGTTAAAAACATTATAGCAGACAATGAAATGAAAGTAAATTAAAAATTCAGAATATTTTTAATTATTATATTGTGAGTGATATTTATTAGGGAAAGCTATTCTTCATATAAATTAGTTAAATAGTAAATCTTTGTTAGAACTCTTTCCATAGAGTTGTGACAGTATTTTTGTTGTGCTACTATTTTTATAGTCTAATAAATATATAAAGGGGATGGTTTCGTGAATAAAACGGTTAAAGATTTAATACTAGTTGTCTTAGGTTCATTTATCTTTGCTGCAGGTGTAAATGCATTTATTATTTCTGGTAACTTAGGTGAAGGCGGGGTTACAGGTTTAGCAATTATTTTATATTATGCGTTTCATATTTCACCAGCCATCACTAACTTCTTGGTCAACGCAGTATTGATTGCCATAGGTTATAAATTTTTGAGTAAGAGAAGTATGTACTTAACTATTCTTGTAACAATTCTTATTTCAATATTTTTGAGTTTAACAGAATCATGGCAAGTAGAAACTGGAAACAGCATTGTGAATGCCATTTTTGGTGGTGTAAGCGTTGGACTAGGAATCGGAGTAATTATCCTTGCAGGCGGTACAACAGCAGGTACAACAATTTTGGCGAGAATTGCAACGAAATACCTCGATGTAAGCACGCCATATGCTTTGCTTTTCTTCGATATGATCGTTGTTGCAATTTCACTTACAGTTATTCCACTTGATAAAGTATTAGTAACAGTAATATCACTTTATATAGGAACAAAAGTGATGGAATATGTCATAGAAGGTTTAAATACTAAAAAAGCTATGACGATTATTTCAACTAATCCCGACAAACTTGCCAAAGCAATAGATGAGCAAATTGGAAGAGGTTTAACCATTTTAAATGGACATGGCTATTATACGCGTGAAGAAAAAGATGTCTTATACGTTGTTATTTCTAAAACACAAGTTTCAAAAGCAAAGCGATTAATTAAACAAATCGATAAAGATGCATTCCTCGTAATTCATGATGTAAGAGATGTTTATGGTAATGGCTTTCTTGCAGATGAATAAATAAATGATATGAGCACACATACTTAAATAGAAGTCCACGGACAAGTTTTTGAATTATGAAGACTTATCTGTGGGCGTTTTTTATTTTATAAAAGTAATATACAAGACATGACAAATCGAGCTATCCAATTTAAAAAGTAATGTTAGTCAATAAGATTGAAAAATGTTATAATGATGTTCATGATAATCATTATCAATTGGGATGCCTTTGAAAATTGATAATTTAAAAATAGAAATTATTTTTTATAAACAGAAAGAATTTTATTGAAAGTAGGGAAATTATGAATCGTTTGCATGGACAACAAGTTAAAATTGGTTACGGGGATAACACGATTATAAATAAATTAGATGTTGAAATACCAGATGGCAAAGTGACGTCAATCATTGGTCCTAACGGCTGCGGAAAATCTACTTTGCTAAAGGCATTGTCACGTTTATTGGCAGTTAAAGAAGGTGAAGTATTTTTAGATGGTGAAAATATTCATACACAATCTACGAAAGAGATTGCAAAAAAAATAGCTATTTTACCTCAATCACCTGAAGTAGCAGATGGCTTAACTGTTGGAGAATTAGTTTCATATGGTCGTTTTCCACATCAAAAAGGATTTGGTAGATTAACTGCTGAGGATAAGAAAGAAATTGATTGGGCAATGGAAGTTACAGGAACTGATACATTCCGACACCGTTCAATCAATGATTTAAGTGGTGGTCAAAGACAACGTGTTTGGATTGCAATGGCATTAGCACAAAGAACTGATATTATCTTTTTAGACGAACCAACAACATATTTAGATATCTGTCATCAATTAGAAATACTAGAATTAGTTCAGAAGCTAAATCAGGAACAAGGTTGTACAATTGTCATGGTTCTTCATGATATCAACCAAGCGATTCGTTTCTCAGATCATCTTATTGCGATGAAAGAAGGCGATATCATCGCTACAGGTTCAACAGAAGACGTATTAACACAGGAAATATTAGAAAAAGTTTTTAATATTGATGTTGTTTTAAGTAAAGATCCTAAAACTGGAAAACCTTTACTGGTAACTTATGACTTATGTCGCAGAGCTTATTCTTAATTAAGTAAGTTAATATGATAAAAAGGACAATTAACATGACAAATAGAGAGAACCCAACGCCATTGAAGTTTTTATCCTATATTATAGGTTTAAGTATGATACTACTAATCACACTATTTATTTCTACATTAATAGGTGACGCCAAAATTCAAGCCTCTACAATTATAGAGGCTATTTTTAATTATAATCCTAGCAATCAACAGCAAAACATCATCAATGAGATTAGGATTCCCAGAAATATAGCAGCAGTAATTGTAGGTATGGCGCTTGCAGTTTCTGGTGCGATTATACAAGGTGTTACTCGTAATGGTCTTGCTGATCCGGCGCTCATAGGTTTAAATTCAGGTGCTTCATTTGCTTTAGCATTAACATATGCAGTTTTACCAAACACTTCATTTTTAATATTGATGTTTGCTGGATTTTTAGGTGCTATTCTAGGAGGTGCTATTGTATTAATGATAGGCCGATCTAGACGTGATGGATTTAATCCGATGCGTATTATTTTAGCGGGTGCAGCAGTAAGTGCTATGTTAACAGCGCTAAGTCAAGGTATTGCATTAGCTTTTAGACTAAATCAAACAGTAACATTTTGGACTGCTGGAGGCGTTTCAGGCACAACATGGTCACACCTTAAGTGGGCAATTCCATTAATTGGTATTGCGTTATTCATTATATTAACAATTAGTAAACAACTTACCATTTTAAATCTTGGTGAATCATTAGCTAAAGGTTTAGGTCAAAATGTAACAATGATCAGAGGCATATGTTTAATTATTGCTATGATTCTAGCAGGTATAGCAGTTGCTATCGCTGGACAAGTTGCATTTGTAGGTTTGATGGTACCTCATATAGCAAGATTTTTAATTGGAACTGATTATGCTAAAATTCTACCATTAACAGCCTTGTTAGGTGGGATACTCGTGCTTGTTGCCGATATGATAGCACGATATTTAGGAGAAGCGCCTGTTGGTGCAATCATTTCATTTATCGGTGTTCCTTACTTTTTATATTTAGTTAAAAAAGGAGGACGCACAATATGATTAGTTCAAATAATAAACGCAGACAATGGATAGCACTGGCTGTTTTTAGCATTCTACTATTTCTAGGTTGTACTTGGAGTATTACCTCAGGTGAATACAACATACCTGTAGAAAGATTTTTCAAAACTTTAATTGGACAAGGTGATGCCATTGATGAGTTAATCTTATTAGATTTCAGATTACCTCGGATGATGATTACTATTTTGGCAGGCGCAGCGCTTAGTATTAGTGGTGCAATAGTGCAAAGTGTCACGAAAAATCCAATAGCTGAACCAGGTATATTAGGTATTAACGCAGGCGGCGGATTTGCAATCGCATTATTTATTGCAATTGGTAAAATTAATGCTGACAATTTTGTTTATGTATTGCCGTTAATAAGTATACTAGGTGGTATCACCGCTGCATTGATTATTTTTATTTTCAGTTTTAATAAAAATGAAGGTGTTACACCTGCGAGTATGGTATTAATAGGTGTAGGTTTACAAACAGCATTATATGGTGGCTCAATTACAATTATGTCAAAATTTGATGATAAGCAATCTGATTTCATAGCTGCTTGGTTTGCAGGTAATATTTGGGGTGACGAATGGCCATTTGTCATTGCATTTTTACCGTGGGTGTTGATTATTATTCCTTACTTACTATTTAAATCGAATACACTAAATATTATTCATACGGGTGATAATATTGCACGAGGTCTAGGTGTAAGGTTAAGCAGAGAACGTTTAATATTATTCTTTATCGCAGTGATGTTATCATCTGCTGCTGTAGCAGTAGCAGGTTCAATTTCGTTTATCGGATTAATGGGCCCGCATATTGCCAAACGTATCGTTGGACCACGTCACCAGTTGTTTTTACCAATTGCCATTTTAGTAGGGGCATGTTTACTTGTTATAGCTGATACAATTGGCAAAATTATATTACAACCAGGTGGAGTTCCAGCAGGTATTGTCGTAGCAATTATTGGTGCACCGTATTTCTTATATTTAATGTACAAAACGAAAAATGTATAGTGTCAAAGGACACAACTTATTGCTATGAAAGGCACTTTATTATAAGGCTTTTCATAGCATTTTTTATTTAATGAGCCACTCAAGACTATTTATTTTTTCAATAATGAATCATTAAGTTATCAAGACGTTCTTATCAAAAATATATTTGATAACGGAATCAGGTTAATTCTTTATGATAGCGCATTCATTTATTCTGTTTTATACTATGACTGATAATACCAAGGAGGTACAACATGATGAAAAAGTTAATCAATAAAAAAGAAACATTTTTAACTGATATGCTTGAAGGATTGTTAATTGCGCACCCAGAGTTAGATCTGATTGCTAATACAGTTATTGTAAAAAAAGCTAAGAAAGAACATGGTGTAGCAATAGTCTCTGGAGGTGGAAGCGGACATGAACCTGCGCATGCCGGTTTTGTTGCAGAAGGTATGCTAGATGCAGCGGTTTGTGGCGAAGTATTTACATCACCTACACCAGATAAAATATTAGAAGCTATTAAAGCAGTAGATACTGGTGATGGTGTATTACTAGTTGTAAAAAACTATGCAGGTGACGTGATGAATTTCGAAATGGCGCAAGAGCTTGCAGAAATGGAAGGTATAAATGTTGAAACTGTTATTGTTCGTGACGACATTGCTGTGACAAACGAAGCACAACGTCGTGGTGTTGCAGGAACGGTGTTTGTTCACAAGCTTGCCGGTTATCTTGCTGAAAAAGGCTATTCATTAACAGAGATTAAATCGCGTGTAGAAGCGTTGTTACCTGAAATTAAAAGTATTGGTATGGCAATTGAACCACCGCTTGTTCCAACTACTGGAAAATATGGCTTTGATATTGAAGACGACAAAATGGAAATCGGTATTGGTATACATGGTGAAAAAGGTATTCATAGGGAAGAAGTAAAGGATATTGATCATATTGTTGGAACATTATTAGACGAATTGTATAAAGAAGTTACTGCCAATGATGTCATATTAATGGTAAATGGTATGGGTGGTACGCCGTTATCTGAATTAAATATCGTAACTAAATATATTCAACAAAATTTGGCTGCAAGAACGGTTAATGTTGCTAAATGGTTTGTTGGTGATTATATGACATCTCTAGACATGCAAGGTTTTTCTATAACTATCGTGCCTAATAAACCAGAATATTTGGAAGCATTTTTAGCACCAACAACAAGTAAATACTTTAAATAAGAAGTGAATATGAATAAATATACATTTATGAGGTGGCACAAATGAAAGTGAATGATATGAAAGCACGTTTATTAAATTTAGAAGAAACGTTTAAAAAACATGAATCTGAATTAACTGAATTAGATCGAGCAATTGGTGATGGTGACCACGGGGTTAACATGGTTCGTGGGTTTAGTAGTCTTAAAGACAAACTTGATGATAGCTCAATGCAATCATTGTTCAAATCGACTGGTATGGCATTGATGTCAAATGTTGGGGGTGCATCAGGACCACTGTATGGCTTTAGCTTTGTTAAAATGTCTGCAGTCGCCAAAAATGATATGAATAATCAAGATTTTATTACACTAATTCAGGCATTTGCCGAAGCGGTTGAATCACGTGGTAAAGTTACTTTAAATGAAAAGACAATGTATGATGTAGTAGCGCGAGCAGCAGAGAAGCTTAAAAATGGTGAAACTTTAACATTCAATGATTTACAGCAATTAGCAGATAATACAAAAGATATGGTAGCAACAAAAGGTAGAGCTGCATATTTTGGAGAAGAATCAAAAGGTTATATAGATCCAGGTGCTCAAAGTATGGTTTATATTTTAAACGCTTTGATTGGAGATGAAGATAATGCCTAAAATTATACTTGTTAGCCACAGTAAAGAAATTGCAAGTGGTACAAAATCTTTGTTAAAGCAAATGGCTGGTGACGTTGATATTATACCAATCGGGGGATTACCAGATGGTTCAATTGGAACTTCATTTGATATCATCCAAGAAGTTTTGACTAAATTAGAGGATGATGCATTGTGTTTTTACGATATTGGATCTTCAGAAATGAATGTAGATATGGCAATTGAAATGTATGATGGTAATCATCGTGTGTTAAAAGTTGATGCACCAATTGTTGAAGGCAGTTTTATCGCAGCAGTAAAGCTGTCAATCGGCGGTTCAATTGATGATGCATTAGCAGAAATCAAACAATCATTTTAGTTAAAATTTACTAATAATGAAAAATGTAAACCTTTTTCAAATGAAACTTTATAAAAAATATGATAGTATATATGTAAATGTTTAATAAAATCTGGAGAAATAGGAGGACATTGCCATGCAACACCTTATAAAAAAACATGTATTGAATGGCGAGTTTGATTTAGTACGACAATTGATGTCCGAAACAGATTTTATGGAATTTGAAGAAGCATATATTTCAAGTGCGCATGAAGTAGAAAGTATGATGTTTTATACATGTATTTTAGATATGATTAAGTACGAAGAATCATCTGAAATGCATGACTTAGCATTTTTATTGCTTGTGTATCCACTAAGTGAATATGAAGGTGCTTTGGATTCTGCTTATTATCATGCAGACGCTTCCATAAAACTTACTGACGGCAAAGAAGTTAAAAGTTTGTTACAAATGTTATTATTGCATGCGATACCAACACCTGTTATTTCAGATAAGAAGGCTTTTGATATCGCCAAGCAAATTTTAAAATTAGATCCTAATAATAATGTTGCTCGTAACGTCTTAAAAGACACTGCCAAACGTATGGACAACGTTGTTGTTGATATAAATGAATTACACCAACGTAATGCACGTTAATTACATTTCAATTATATTAGCTTAATAATAGTTTTAACATTTGGTTGGGTTGGGACATATGTTCCAGCCTTTTTTAATAGGTTCTCCACCAAATGTGGTGGGTATATAATTTAAAGAACTATTTTAAATTACAACTTTTAGAGTTTTTATTATTAGGCGGCCAGTCCATTATTGGGCTTGGTTGTCTTCTTTTTTTCTCCTTTG